>JAAYNB010000005.1 GCA_012521085.1 Clostridiales bacterium
AAAATAAGAGGTTAGGTAAATTATTTAAAATACCTAACCCAATTATTTTATAAATTATCCATAATCTATTATTAGAATAATCCGCTTATGGTTCCATTTTCATCTACATCTATTTTTTCTGCTGAAGGTACTTTTGGTAATCCTGGCATAGTCATAATTTCTCCTGTTAATGCTACTATAAAACCTGCACCTGATGAAACTTTTATCTGTCTTACTGTAATTTTAAAGTTTTCTGGTCTACCTAATAGACTTGGATCATCGCTTAATGAATATTGAGTCTTAGCCATACAAATTGGTAAATTATCAAATCCTAATTTCTCTAATCTTGCCATTTCTTTTAAAGCTACTGGGGTAAAATCTACACCATCAGCACCATATATCTTGGTGGCTATAGCTTCAATTTTATCTTTAATAGGTATATTTAAATCATATGTATATTCTAATTGGCTATTTTCTTCTGTTAATTTTAATACTTCTTTTGCTAATTCTATTCCACCTTCTCCACCCTTTGCCCAGACTTCTGATAAGACCACATTGACACCTAGTTCTTTACATTTTTCTCTAACTAAATCTAATTCTGCTTGAGTATCTAATGGAAATCTGTTTATGGCTACTACAGCAGGTAATTTGAATACCTTTGTAATATTTTCCACATGTTTTAATAAATTCGGTAAACCTCTTTCTAATGCTTCAAGGTTTTCTCTATTTAATTCATCCTTTGGCACTCCACCATTATATTTTAATGCTCTTACGGTGGCTACAATTATCACTGCATCCGCTTTTAAACCTGCAACTCTACATTTTATATCTATGAATTTTTCTGCTCCTAAATCTGCTCCAAAACCTGCTTCTGTAACCACATAATCTGCAAAATTCATGGCCATTTTTGTAGATATGACTGAATTACAACCATGGGCTATATTAGCAAAGGGGCCTCCATGTACAAAGGCAGGAGTACCTTCTAAAGTTTGTACTAAATTTGGTTTTAATGCATCTTTTAATAATGCAGCCATGGCACCATGTGCTTTTAAATCTCTAGCAGTGATGGGTTCATCATCTTTAGTATAAGCTACTATAATATTTCCTAATCTTTCTTTTAAATCCATTATATCTGTAGATAGACAAAAAGCAGCCATAATTTCTGAGGCTACAGTAATATCAAATCCATCTTCTCTTACAACACCATTACCCCTACCACCTAGACCATTTACAATATTTCTCAATTGACGGTCATTCATATCTACTGCCCTACGCCATGTGATTTTTCTATTATCAATATTTAATGTATTCCCATGATGAATATGGTTGTCCAACATGGCAGCTAGCAAATTATTTGCTGCACCTATAGCATGAAAATCTCCAGTAAAATGTAAATTAATATCTTCCATAGGTCCTACTTGGGCATATCCACCACCTGCTGCTCCTCCTTTAATACCAAATACTGGTCCAAGTGATGGTTCTCTTACTGCTACCATTGTTTTCTTACCCAATTTAGTCAGTGCATCTGATACTCCTATGGTAGTTGTGGTCTTGCCTTCACCTGCTGGTGTAGGATTAATAGCCGTTACTAAAATCAGTTTTGAATCTTTTTCTTTCTCATCTTTTAGTAAATTATAATCTACCTTTGCTTTATACCTTCCATAAAGTTCTATATCATCTTCTGTCAAGCCTATTTTAGCAGCTATTTCTCTTATGTCTTGTAATTTTGTTTCCTGTGCAATTTCAATATCGCTTTTAAAACCCATTTATATACCCCCTCTATGACAATAATTGTAAACCATCTAAATATATATAACCTCCCATAATAGATTATCTATTAAATGGAGGTTATATACAAGGCTCTTATATACTTTTATTATAATATCTATTTACTACATGTCAATCTATTTACTAATAATTTAAAATTTTCTATTGAGTTGCATCTTCTAAAGCTTTACTTACTACTTCTTTAAAGTTTTCAGTAGAACCTGTGGCTCCTGTTATAGTCTCTATTTGGTCTACATCCTGTGTTTTAATAAGTTCTTCCTCTAGCTGAGGATATGCTTCTGTGGCATCAATATCTGATGCTGACTTCCATGTTTTATTATATTCCTCATCCTCAGATTTTTTTTTATCATTTTCATCAAATTCATCATAGTCTACATTGGTTATTTCATTGTTTTCCACTTCTATTTTTACAACACTTCTCCATCCTCTTTCATCTGGATCTAATTCTGCCTCATATTCCCCATCTTTGTATTTTTTCATACTGGTTTCATTATCCATGTTATTATTTTGATCCATTTGATTTTGATCATTTCCATTCTGATCCATTCCATTGTTATCTCCTGGAATATTTTCTGCTGGTCTCTCAGGTTCTGCTTGGTCATTATTTGTATTACATCCAACCAAGCTAGAAATCAATAGGGAAATGATTAGTACAAATATTAATTTTTTATTTTTCACATAAATCACCTCATAATTTTATTTATAAAAAATTCTATAGATAGTTTGCTCAATAAAAAATCCTTTATTCATGATTCTTTTATTTCAATATAAAAAAATCATAATAAAGGATTTACATTAAATGTTTTTTTGATTTTTATTCTTCTTTAATTTTATTCCAATGGTAGAACCAAAATCCTCCGCCAACAATCATGGCAGCAGCACTATTAGCTAAATCTTTAATATTTTGTATTCTTCTACGTTCTGCTTCTTGAGCTAAATAGTTTTCATAACTTTCTTTTATTTCTTCTTCAGAAAGTTTTAGTTCCCTAGTTTGACCATCTTCTTTGTAAATATAATATCTTTCTTTATAATCTTCATAGGTTTGATAATAATATCCTCCACCGATACTTAAATCTACTATTCTATTTATTGTAAATATGGTGCCAAAAATAAATATTACTAATGTTATAAGACATACTAGATATAAATAGAGACTTCTTAAATTAAAGTTTTTTGTCATGGCAAGACCTCCTCCTATTAAAACTATAGCAAAAACGGCCATTAATATTAGAGCTATAAAAACCCCACTCATTACCATAATTTAGCACCTACTTTATAATTTCAATTTTGCAAGTTTTAAAGATAATATGATTAAAATATACTTTAAGTCTTAATACATTAAAACCATATACTCAATATATTTTAACTCTTATCTGTAGTTTGATTATATTCTTTTATTTTTATATAGTCAATGCTAAAATATGGATTAGGATATAATATAAGATAGTTCAAATTAATATGAAAGGATGTTTTAAAATGAATTTAAAAAATATTTTAGATATACATAGGGATTCCCTAATATCTTCTGTGCAAAAATTAATTCAGTTTAAAAGCGTTGAAGGAGACCCTGTTGATAACCTACCTTTTGGAAAAGATGTAGACGATGCTTTAAGATATGTATTGGATTTAGGAAATGAAATGGGATTTCATACAGTCTATAAAGATGGTTATTATGGTTATATTGAAATGGGTAGCGGTGAAGAATTAATTGGAATCCTAGCACATTTAGATGTGGTTCCAGCTGAAGAGCCGGATAAATGGATTTTCCCTCCTTTTGAAGGAAAGATATATGATAATAAAATTTATGGTAGAGGTGCTATGGATGATAAAGGTCCTTTAATGGCTACACTATATGCCATGAAGGTGGTTAAGGACGCTAATTTACCTCTAAATAAGAGGATTCGTCTAATTTTAGGTACTAACGAAGAAACAAATTGGAAGGGCATAAATAAATATATTGAAAATGAAGAAATACCTGATTATGGTTTTACACCTGATTCTGACTTTCCACTAATTAATGCTGAAAAAGGTTTACTGCAAATAAAATTATCTTCTAATAAAAATACTGATTTTACCTTATCAGGAGGTGGTGCTTTAAATAGTGTTCCAAATGAATGTGTTTATAGCGGGGAAAATAGTCATTTACTAGCCCCCATTGCTGATGAACTTAACTATGATTTTAACCAAAAAAATGATGATATTATATTTTTTGGTAAATCTGCTCACTCTGCCAGAGGATGGGAAGGGATTAATGCCATTTCTAGGGTGGCCATAGTTCTGTCTAAAGCTGATATATCCACTCCCATAATAGATTTTATTGTAAATAAAGTTGGAGAGGATATTCATGCTAAAAATATATTCGGAGATTATTATGATGATGTTTCTGGAAAAATTACATTTAATATTGCTAAAGTAAATATTAATAAAGATATACAGGAATTATTTGTGGATATAAGAATACCTGTTTTAAAGAAACAGGATGAAGTATTGGCAATGATTGAAAAGATTGTATCTAGTTATGGACTTAAAATGGAGGTTCTAGATTCCCTTCCATCTCTATATGTACCCTTAGAGCATCCTTTAGTAAATGCTCTAAGGGAAGTTTATGAAGCTGAAACTGGACAGGATAGTCAGCCACTGTCAACAGGTGGTGCTACCTATGCCAGAGCTTTTAAAAACTTTGTAGCATTTGGTCCATTATTTCCTGGGCAAGAAGAAATGGCCCATAAGAGAGATGAAAATATAGGTATAGACCATTTAATGAAATGTGCTCTTATTTATGCCAAGGCAATAGCTAAGCTAAGTGAATAAAATATGTATTTTTAGGGTAATATTAAATATATTTAATATTACCCTCCCATTCTAATCTATTTAATTCTTTTTCTAATAAAGTTTTACTTAATTTTATCATCTTATCTTCGTTACTAGAATTTATTAATTTAACTTCTGTAAAATCACTTGTATTAGGATTTATTAAATCCTTTTCTATTAATATTTCCTTTAATTCCATTGCAGTATATTTATTTGCATCAATCATATCAATATCCTTACCTAAAACTCTTCTTATTTCATCTCTAATAAATATGAAATGTGTACAGCCTAGGACAATCAGACCAATTTCATCTACATTTATATCTTTAAAGGCTTTTTTTAGATAATTTTCTACTTCAATGCCACCACCATATTCTTCTATGATTTCTACTAAACCACGACAGGGTAATTTAATAATATCTGGCACTGGATTAAGGGAATTTAATTCTCTATTAAATCTTTCACCTTCCAAAGTAACTGGAGTTGCCATAACCATAATTCTGCCCTTTTTATTTAACTCTACAGCTTTCTTTATAGCTGGTTCCATGCCTATAATTGGGATGTCAAAATTTCTTTTAAAAGCATCCATAGCACTGCTTGTAGCTGTATTACATGCTATAACTATACTTTTAACTCCTTTTTCAATTAGTTTTTTTCCCACATCTAGGGATAGTTTTTCTACTATTTTAGGATCTTTTAAACCATATGGTGCATTTTTAGAATCACCATAATATATATATTTTTCATTTGGTAAATTGTATATTAATTGGGATAAAGTGCTTATTCCGCCTACACCTGAATCAAATACTCCTATAGCTAAATTTTTATCTAATTTCATTTTAATCACCTGCTTACTTTTTATTATTTTAATAACCTTTTTTACCTAAAAGTGCAAACATATTTTGTTTATAAGCCTCTACTCCTGGCTGGTTAAAGGGATTAACTCCTAATATACATGCACTCATTGCACAGGCTTTTTGAAAAAAATATACTAGATATCCATAATAATAAGCTGATATTTCTGGAATATTGATTATTAAATTGGGTATTCCACCATTATTATGGGCCAAAACACTGGCTTTAAACATTTTTTCATTAATCTCCTTAATACTAAAACCATCTAAATAATTTAATTCATCTAAATTATCCTTATCTTTTTTTATTATTACACCCTCATTCATATGCTGGACATGTAAAATAGTTTCAAATATATTTTTTGTACCCTCTTGTATATACTGACCCATGGAATGTAAATCTGTGGGAAAATTTGCAATGGTAGGAAAAATCCCTTTATTCTCCTTACCTTCGCTCTCACCAAATAGTTGTTTCCACCATTGACCAAAATAGTACATAGATGGTTCATAATTGGCTAAAATCTCTATGGTCCTACCTTTATTATATAATATATTCCTAATAGCTGCATACTGGTAGGCATGATTGTGTTTAAAATTACTATTTTCTAAATCTTTTTGTGCAGCACCAGCACCTCTCATAATTTCTTGAATATCTATACCAGATACAGCCATAGGTAGTAATCCTACAGCTGTCAATACAGAATATCTGCCACCTATATCATCAGGAATAGTAAAAGTCTCATATCCTTCTTTAGTGGCTATTTTTTTTAATATTCCTTTTTCCTTATCAGTTGTCACATAAATTCTTTCACTTGCTATCTTTTTTCCATACTTTTCTTCCATATAATTTTTCAGAATTCTAAAGATAATGGCTGGTTCTGTGGTATTACCTGATTTAGAAACCATATTTAAAGATATATCTTTTCCATCTATGATTTCTAATAAATCATTTAAGTATTTAGGACTCATATTATGTCCAGCAAAATATATCTGGGGAGTTTTTCTTTTTTCATTATCTAAAAGATTATAAAAACTATGATTCAACATTTTAATAGCTCCCCTAGCTCCTAGATAAGAGCCTCCAACTCCTATAACTATTAATATATCCGAATCTTGTTGAATCTTTTTTGCTACTTCCTGTATTCTGTTAAATTCCTCCCTATTATACTTTTCCGGAAAATCCATCCATGCCAGAAACTCACCTTGTAAAGATATTTTCTTATGTAATTCTCTGTGTATATTATCTAATATATCTCCCATTTCTTTTATTTCATGTTCTTCTATATAGTTCAAAGCATATGAATAATCTAAACTTATTTTTTCCAATTCATCACCTCCTTGTGATTTTTTTACTATATTATATTATAACAAAAAAAAATGATAAAACTTATATATTATTAAGATTTATCATTTTTGTAATATTTTTTTATTATTATATTATTTCTACCATCTATATTACCAATGTACCTTCATCATCTCTAACCATTAATAAAATTTCTACCTCTTTACCATTATTTGCATCTATATAAATCAGATATGTATCATTACCAAATTCAGTTTCAAATTCATAACATAACACTTCCTTACCACCAGCAGTGGGTATTATAGCTAATCTTGTATTTTTTATTTTTATAGTATCAGATATTCGTTGTCTAGCTTCATTTTCTGTTATTTGTGGTTTATCTATATCTCTCTTATGATGATTTATTAAAAAACCTTCTGTACCTAGTCCTATAATTTCTCCATTATCAGATGCAACTTTTACCTTTATTAAATCTGAATAGATAATAACCCCATTTTCATTATAGGCAAAATTAATTATACTATGATCTCCATGGTTCATGGTATAGGTGGGAATCATATTGTCATAGCCAATATCTTTTAAAAATTCTTCAGCAATTTTTATGGATTTTTCAGAATCAATTCTGTCCTCTCCTATTTCCCTTGGGTTAAAATACCATATTATTTTACCAGCCCTTTCACTTATGGCAGCTGAAACTCTAGTATCACTATTATCTTCAGTACCTTGCAAATAATATCCTGGTATTATTGTGTTTTCTAATTTTCCAACCACTTTCACAGGATTTTTAAAAGTTTTATTTGCTATTTTTACTGCTTCATCTTCACTGATTATTTTCCCATTTAATTTAGGTTTTATTTTTTTTAAATGAGCAGAAAAAGGACCGTCATAAATAAGTTCTGGATAATCCTGCATCCTCTCTTCAAAATTTATTAAATCAAATTTTTTCATTTCCTCGTTAAATTTAGACAAATCCCTATTACTTTGTCTTTTTAAAGTTGCAAAATTTATATTTTCTTTAGATAGCTTATCATGTAATTCTATTAATTCTTGTGATAATTCATTGGCATAGCTGTGGAGTTCAGCTAATGTATCCATTTCTTTTTCATCTAGTTCTTCACCGTCTAAACTTTTGTTTGCCATAGCTGTACTATAATCACCTAATTGATTTAAAAATATTTCTGTCTTATATATGGAATCATGCTCTATAGGTAATTGTGTTAATTTTTCATGTGCCATATAGGAATGAAAGTTCAAATCATTTAAATATTTTATCATATCCTTACTATTATTTGCCACCATAGCTTTAGCTAAATCTACTTGAGCGTTTTCCACATATCCTATTAAATCATAAAATTGTCTCTGAAATTGTGAATCTAAATATGTATGATATTCTTTTCTTTCATTATATTGATGATATATTACAATTGATGTTAATATAACTAGGAATAATACTATAATAATTTGTATATACTTTCTCATTTATTTGCCCCTTTCAATTGCCAAAAACATGATTACCTATTTTTATAATAATTGTTCTACTCCATATCCAAGGACTTGTGGCTGTTGATGGATTCCAAAAATATAATGCTCCACCTGTGGGATCCCAACCATTGATTGCATCTAAAGCTGCTTTATATGCAGTTTCATTAGCTGGTTCATTTATGGTACCCCTATCTACAGGCTCAAAAGCACCAGGTTGATATATGACACCTGGTAATGTATTGGGAAACTTTGCATCCTTTACCCGGTTTAATATGACTGCTCCAACTGCTACCTGACCTTCATAAGGCTCACCCTTTGATTCTGCATGAATAGCACGGGCTAATAAATTAATATCATCTTCTCTAGATACACCATCACTTACTAAAGTATTAGGTGAAGTATCTGTATTTGATCCCCATACTATATTTTGTCTGCTGATTTTATTTAAACCTATATTACATATACTTATTATCAATAATATTATTAAAAAAATAGCAGTTTTTTTATACATATATTTTCCTCCCTACTATTTATTTAATTAATATTATTTTTATCTAAAACTTTGTAATTTATCCAATTAAAAAAAGACTTTTAAAAAAGTCTTTTTTTAATTATATTAAATATTTAATAATGCACTGGCAACATTAAAGTAAATAAATAAAGTTAAAGCATCTACTATGGTAGTAATTAATGGACCAGCCATAATTGCCGGATCTAATTTAAGTTTCTTTGCTACCATAGGTAATACTCCACCCACAACTTTGGCTATTATAACAGTTGAAATCAAAGTAATTGAAACAACAAATGAAACCATAAAACCTGCTGAAGAAAATAATAACATCCTTAGAAGGTTTACACTACCTAGAAAAAGCCCTACTAATAAACTTACCCTTAATTCTTTTCCTACTACTTTCATATAATCCCTAGTATCAACCTCACCTAGAGCTAAACCCCTAATAATTAAAGTAGATGACTGGGAACCAGCATTTCCTCCTGTATCCATTAACATGGGTATGGATGCTGCCAATATTGTAATAGATTGTAAAACCTCATCATATACACCTATAATCCTTTCTGTTATAGTAGCAGATAGCATCAATATTAATAGCCAAGGTGCTCTTCTTTTAACTAAGGATATTACATTAGAGTGGATATATTCTTCTTCACTAGGTTCCATACCTGCCATTATCTGGAAGTCTTCCGTATTTTCCTGCTCAATAACATCTACAATATCATCTATGGTTATAATTCCTACTAGTCTACCTTCCTTATCTACTACTGGTAATGCTAATAAATCATATTTTTTAAATAAGTCTGCTACAGCTTCTTGATCATCCATTGTAGTAGTGGCAATAAAGTCTTTCTCCATTATATCTCCTACCAATAGATTTTCATCATATAGGACTAATTTTCTTAGGGAAATAATTCCTTCCAATTTCCTTTTTGCATCCATTACATAACATATATAAATTGTTTCCTTATCTACACCGGTTTCTTTAATATGTTGAAGTGCTTCTTTCACTGTCATTTCCTTTTTTAAATCCACATATTCTATTGTCATAATACTTCCCGCTGAAGATTCAGGATAACTTAAAAATTGATTAATTAATTTTCTTTCTTCTTCTGTTGATGAGCTAAGAATTTTCTTTACAAAATTTGCAGGCATTTCTTCTAAAAAATCTATTTTATCATCAAAATATAACTCATCAATTATTTCATTTAATTGGGTTTCATGCATTGCATCTACAATATCTTTTCTCTGACTTGTAGACAAAAATGAAAATACATCTGCTGCTATATCTTTAGGCAGTAATCTAAATAATATGATTTTGTCCTTTTTCTCTAACTCGTCAATAAGTTCTGCTATATCTGCAGGTCGTATTTCCATCAATCTCTCTTTTAGTAATCCAAACTTTTTTTCATTAATAAGTTCTATAATATCTCTGTACATTACTACACCTCACTATCCCTTAGAGTAGTATGAATAGCCCTAGTGGTGGCCAATTCATCTGAATAAGTTTATTTTTTAGTTCTTTTAAATATTTCTGTTCATCATCAGGAACTGATTCCATTAACCACCACCTCCTTTAAATATTAAAAATTAATCTTATCTCTTCTCATATTTACATTTAAGACTAAACCTATGGCCATCATATTAGAAAGCATAAATGTACCACCATAACTTACAAAAGGTAGAGGTTTACCTGTTACAGGCATAAGCCCAATGGTCATACCTATATTTGCAAAGATATGGAAAGCCAGCATAAATGTAACACCTGTAGTAATATAAGAGCCTAAGTCATCTTTAGCATCCCTTGCAATATTAATACATTTAAATAGCATAATTGCATATAAAGTAAGTAATACTACTACTCCTATAAAACCTAATTCCTCTGCTAAAACCGAGAATATAAAGTCTGTTTGTTTTTCAGGTAAAAAACCAAACTGACTTTGAGTACCTTTAAATAGGCCTCTGCCAAATATCATCCCATTTCCTACTGCCATTTTTGATTGAATTGCATGATAACCCTTCCCCATAGGGTCTAATTCAGGATATAGAAAAGTTATAATTCTATTTTTATGATAATCTTGTAAAAAGCCTATCCAAGCTATGGGTATACTAAGTACTCCTATAATAGCAGTAACTAAAATATGTTTATATTTTAATCCAGCTATAAAGGTCATACCGAATGTGAAAAAAGCAAATGCCATGGTAGTACCTAAATCAGGTTGTTTTGCAATTAATAACATTGGTAATCCTGCAAAAGCTCCTATTTTAAGTAAAGTAGAAAGTTTATCAATGGAATCCTTATTATCATCTAAAAATTTTGCCATGGCAATAATTACTCCAATTTTAGCAAAATCTGATGGTTGAAACTGAAATCCACCTATTCTAATCCATCTATTAGCTCCCCAGCTTTCCGCACCTGATCCAAATATTAAAACTGCAACTAATAGTAGATTAGATATTACATATATTGGTATATACATTTTTGCTATTGTATGATAATCAATGAACAGTATTATTACAATTGCTATAATCCCTAAGATAATGGAAACTATTTGTGTTTTCATGAATTTTTCATAACCTAGGCCATAGGTTGCACTACTTACAATAACAATGCCTATTGCACATATTAATAAAACCACTACTATTAAACTAAAATTAATCTTTTTTACTAGTTTCTTGTCAATCTTCAAGGCTCATTCATCCTTTTTCAAAGATTTTTTTACTTTCTATTATATATTTTATCATCTAATACTAAAAAAAGACAAAAAAAATAGATATAAAATTGCATATTTTTTATATTTTATCTATAAACAGTGTATCCTAAAAACAATCATTTTTCAACCTTTAATTTAATAAACAATGGCTGGGATATATATCCCAGCCACTGTTTATTTTTTACTTTGCTTCAATATATTTAATTTATTGTTTACCACTCATACTCCTTTGAGCTTGTTCTACTAATCTTCTTGTCATGTATCCACCAACATAACCATTTTCCCTTGATGTCAATGTTCCCTTATCAATTTGGTCATAATTTGTAAGTCCTAATTCGTTGGCGATCTCAGTTTTCATTTGATTTAATGCATGTCTTGCTTCTGGAACTACTATTCTGTTGCTACTTGATTTGTTATTAGGCATATTAGTGTTCCTCCTCCCTCTGATGAAATTTGTAGCTTGTAACTACATTAGTAGTATTTGCACTAAATATTCTTTTACTCATTGTAATATTTAACATAAAATCTAAAGTTTTAAAAAAACAGATATAAAAGACATTTCATTTAAATTATTAAAATTTTAAAAAAGATATATTTTGTGATATATATCATTGAATGCTTTTTTTATATTGTTTATCATATAAATATATTTTATTAGTGTAATAATAAATTTATATAAAAATATTTAGGAGGTAATAAATAATGAGTGCATTTTTAGGACCAATTCACCATTGGTTATTTAGAAAGATTAATTTGTTTGAAACTTTAGAGAAAAATATAGTAACTGCAATATCTGAAAAATATGATGAAGATAAAACTATAGAAATTACTAAAAATACTCAAAGGGAATATGAAGAGTTTATTCCAGAAAAACCTTTAGAAGAATTAATTGATGAAAGTAATATTCATGGTTGGTTACAAAATAAAATTTCTATTGCTGAATTACGTCAAGCTGCCACAATTAAAGAGATTATTAATACCTTTGGTAATGAAGCTATATCAATAATTAAAGATATTTATAAAGAACAAGCTACTTCTATTGGGAAGGAAGTGGCCAATAGTGGAAAAGCTACTAATGCTATAGAATTATATCAAGAATTAAATAATTATCTATTAGAAGGTATGCCTTGTGATAATGTAAACAATGTTATATCATCATCTCCAGAAGAATTAAAATGGCAAATTACCCAATGTCTACATAAACCTTATTGGGACCATGTAGGTATGAACTCTGATACAATGTATGATTTACGTCATGTCTGGATTAAATCCTTTGTGGAAAATGCCAATTCGGATTATACCCATAGTACAGATAATGAAAATGGAATAAGTCAGCACAGTATATTTTAAAGATAATATGATTTATTAATATTAAGAAAGGGATGAAATTTTCATCCCTTTTTACCATTATTTTAATTAGCTGTTTCTTTAACATAAATCCTATGGGCTTGCTGCATTTTATAAAATGCTTCTGTAGCCAAATTTATTTGTTCATCATTTGGTTCCAGTACTGTAATCCACTGTAGTATATTAATATATTTATCCCATTTACTATCTACTAAAATAAGTTTTTTTATTATTTGAAATGAAATTATAATTGTTAAAAGATGTATTAAAATTGAATCTATATCAAAAATCCAGAGTATAGCATAAAATATTATTTGTATCAAAGCTATATTAGAACCACATCTTTTATTAAATCTAGATGCTTTTTTTACCAAATATTTATCAACATAACCATATTGTATATAGGTATTTATCACCTTATGTTCTGCACCATGATATTGAAATAGTCTAATAATACTCTTAATATTTAATAATATTATAACTATTATAAGAGCATATATCCATTTCACATCTATATTAAGATTTATAGTCTCATTAAATATCTGTGTATGAAAAATCTCTTCCATTATACCCATAATTATTAATCCGCCAATAAATATTTTATATTTTCTATTCATAATACTCCAATAATAATAAATCATCAATATAGTATTAAGTATAAATTTCTTTTCCCATTTTCTGAGCCAAGTTGGAATATAAATCCATTGAATATCATATTTAATATAGCCATTTTTATTTGTTGCTCTAACTTTTAAGATATCATTATAAAAACTAATTCCATTAAAATGTGAATAACCTCCTATTTTTATATCCTACACCTCCTTATATTCATAATTATAGACTAGAATATATTTTTTTAAAACTTTTCTTTGTTTTTGATTAAAATCACAGAAAAGTTCATATTATGTGGATATAATATAATTAAATAAATGGATAAACATCTGTGAGGAGGAAAATATATGAAAGCTGTTCAAATATTAATGGAGGAACATCAAAATATTTTGAGAATGTTAAAGGTAATTAGAACCTTATCTTTACATATCTTTAATACTAAGGAAGTATATAATGAAGGTTTTTATCAAATAATTGATTTCATAAAAAATTATGCAGATAAATTCCATCATGGTAAGGAAGAAGATATATTATTTGAAAAAATGTCTACTGAATTAGGTCCAGCTATTAAAAATGGCCCCATATTTGGTATGTTATCAGAACATGATTTAGGAAGATTGTTTGCTAACAACCTACAGGAAGCTTTAAAAAATCTTGAAAATGGTGAAGAAGAAGCTAAAATGGATATTATAGTCAATGCAATAGCCTATGCTGATCTATTAGAACGTCATATATTTAAAGAAGATACGGCTATTTTTACCTTTGCTGAAAAACAATTAAAAAATGAAACCCATGAAGAGATAAATAAACTTTTCCATGAAACTGAAATAACCTTAGATGCTATCTATACTGAAAAGAAATATATTGGTATTTTAGAAGAATTAGAAGAATATTGTAAAACACTATAATACATTAAATGGGTTAGCTTAAGCTAACCCATTAAAAAATAAATATATTATATCATTCTTGGCTTATCCATTTGTAATTGTGATAGGGATTTTTTTAATAAAACTATTTTATTTTCAATGGTCTTTGTGTTAGCATCATTACTGTCCATATATTGTAAATATCCCTGTATATAATTTATATCTTTATATAAATAATCAACGGCCCTATCTTGAAGTTTTGTACAATCTTTAAGTATATATTCTTTCATCAATTCTTGTTGATTAATCCTTCTATTTAAGAACCATTTTACTGTTTTATAGGAAATTACACCCATGGCCAATGCTTTTAAAATATGTTTTCTAGATTTTTTCTTTTTAAATCTATTTTTAATATTACAATTATTAGCTTCTTTTTCCTTTATATATAAAAAAGCTGCAGGTGTGCCTAGAGATGCACCTAAAGTTATTGCTTCTTTGACTTTTTTATTATATCGAGTTTCCTCAATTTCATAATCAGTAAATGAAATATCATATTTATACTCATCCTCTATTAATGATAATTGTTCATCTGTTACGGAAAGTAAAGTTTTAAATTTATTAAATAATTCTCTTTCCTCTGAGCTTTCATAATAATCGGCTCTCATAATAATGATTAGATCTTTAATTAATGAAAAACGAAGAATATTTTTTTCTTGAAAATTTAATCCTTCAAATAACTCTTTAATTATATCTTTTATATCATCTTCCAGTTCATTCATATGAGTTAATAGAGATATTCTATTATTTTGTAAAACCCTAATATTGGCCATTAATCTATATAGTTCTTTTATTTCTAATGGATTTACTTCTCCGTCTATTGATGCCATTAGAAATAATATCTGGCAGTATTTAATCTTAGTCTCTATAGGCATATTATGTAAGTCTCTTATTTTTTTCTCTTTCATTTTTATCACCATTTTCATTATGATTATATACATATATTCTACAAATTAAAATGAATTCCTTTATTCTATATTCATATAATAAGTATATCTCTTATTAGTAAATAATGTCCATAATAATAAAGTATAAAGATTGTGTAATTCAACACTTTATGATAAAATTGCACTTGTTGTTCTATATAGTATTTTTATTAATACATAAAAATATTTTTAAAATCAAAATAGTTTTTACTATATTTGTTTATAAGATAAATTTTTAATGAAAGAAGTGGATTTTGTAAAATGAAAAGAAATGATATTAGAAACATTGCTATTATAGCCCATGTTGACCATGGTAAAACTACATTAGTTGGTGAAATGTTAAAACAAAGTGGTACATTTCGTGCTAACCAAATAGTGGAATCCAGAGTTATGGATTCAAATACCTTAGAAAAGGAAAGAGGTATTACTATATTATCAAAAAACACAGCTGTTTTTTATAATGATGTAAAAATAAATATATTTGATACCCCAGGCCATGCTGATTTTGGTGGTGAGGTAGAACGTATTATGCAAATGGTTGATGGTGTACTTCTATTGGTAGATGCCTTTGAGGGACCTATGCCGCAGACAAGATTTGTTTTAGAAAAAGCATTGGCAAGTAATTTAAAACCTATTGTAGTTATTAATAAAATAGACCGTCATGGTGCCAGACCTGCTGAAGTTATTGATGAAGTATTAGATTTATTTATTGATTTAGATGCAAATGATGATCAGTTAGAATTTCCTGTAATATATGCTTCTGCAGTAAATGGTTATGCTATGAAAGATGAAAATGGAGAAAAAAATTCTCTATCACCTCTCTTTGATGCAATATTAGAACATATACCTGCTCCTGAAGGTGATGAAAATGGAGATTTACAACTTTTAATATCTTCCATTGATTATGATAAATATATTGGAAGAATTGGTGTTGGTAAAATTGTCAGAGGAAAAATTGAAAAGAATCAAAATGCTGTCCATGCTAGTACTGATGGAGAATTTAAAAATGTAAAAATATCTAATCTCTTTGGCTTTGAAGGATTAAAACGTGAAGATATAAATAATGCCAGTGTAGGTGATATTGTGGCCATATCTGGTATAGCTGATATTAATATTGGTGATACAATATGTTCAACTGATAATGTGGAACCTCTACCTTTTGTAAAAATAGATGATCCCACTATATCCATGAATTTTATAGTCAATGATAGTCCATTTGCTGGTAAAGAAGGTGAATTTATTACTAGTAGACATCTTAAAGAACGTTTGGAAAGAGAATTATTATCCAATGTGGCTATGAAATTAGAAGAAATTTCTACAGAAACTTTTAAAGTTCTGGGTAGGGGTGAATTACATCTTTCCATATTAATAGAAACCATGCGTCGTGGAGGTTATGAATTTGCTGTATCTAGACCTGAGGTTATCTTAAAGGAAACAGAAGAAGGATTGATGGAACCCATGGAAAGACTCTTTGTTGAAACACCTGAAGACACTGCTAGTACTGTAATTGAAAAAATTGGCCAGAGAAAAGGTGAAATGCTAAATATGGTGCCTACTGGTACTGGTATGATGAAATTAGAGTTTAGAATTCCTGCAAGGGGATTAATAGGTTATCGTTCAGAGTTTCTAACTGATACAAAAGGTTATGGTGTTTATCATCATTTATTTGATGGATATGATTTACATCGTGGAGAAATCCGTGCTAGAACGAGAGGTTCTATAGTTGCCTTTGAAACTGGTACTGCTACCACCTATGGTATATATCAAGCCCAGGAAAGAGGAAATACTTTTATAGAACCTGGTACTGAAGTATATGAAGGTATGATAGTAGGAGAAAGTTCAAGATTGGAAGATATAGCCATTAATGTTTGTAGAAAAAAACAATTGACTAATATGAGAGCCTCTGGGTCTGATGATGCTTTAAGATTAACTCCAGCTATTAAATTTTCACTAGAAGAGGCATTAGAATTTATATCTGATGATGAATTGGTTGAAGTAACACCTAAGAGTATTCGTCTACGTAAAAAAATATTGGATAGGGCCTCAAGAGAAAAGGCACGTAAAAAATAAAGGGCTATTGCCCTTTATTTTTTTATTAAAGTAAATGTATTTTTGCTTCTCTACAAGCTTCTACCATTTCTTCTGGCCATATGGCTGCCTGTACCTCACCAATATGAGCTTTTCTTAAAAAGAACATACAAATTCTAGATTGCCCTATTCCTCCACCAATGGAATATGGTAGTTTTTTATTCAATATTAATTGATGATAAGCTAATTCTTTCCTATCCTCACATTTAGATAATTTTATTTGTCTTTCTAATGCTTCCTCATCCACTCTAATCCCCATGGATGATAATTCCATAGCTCTGTTTAATACTGGATACCAAAATAAAATATCACCATTTAATTGCCAGTCATCATAATCAGGTGCTCTACCATCATGCTTATTTCCAGATTTGAGATAATCTCCAATTTGCATAATGAAAACTGCGCCCTTTTCCTTAGCAATTGTATTTTCTCTTGCTTCAGGAGATAAATCTGGATATCTATCTTCTAATTCCTGTGTTGTTATAAAATATATTTCTTCCGGTAGGATAGGTGTTAATTGTGGGTAAAGCTCAGATAAATACAATTCCGTATCCTTAAAAACTTTATATATATCCTTTACAGTCTTTTTTAATGTGTCAATATTTCTGTCTTCTTTTCTAATAATTTTTTCCCAATCCCATTGGTCCACATATATGGAATGTAAGTTACCTAATTCTTCATCTCTACGTATGGCATTCATATCAGTATATAGTCCTTCTCCAACATCAAATCCATAATTATATAGTGCTATACGCTTCCATTTAGCTAAAGAATGAACAATTTCTACTACTTCTCCACCGATACCTTTTACATCAAATGCTACTGGTCTTTCAACACCACTTAAATTATCATTTAAACCCGAATCAGCATGAACAAATAATGGTGCTGATACTCTAGTTAAATTTAGCTCTCTAGCTAATCTTCTTTCAAAATAATCTTTTATTTTTTTAATGGCAATTGCAGTATCTTTCACACTCCAACCATTTGTATATCCCTTAGGAATAGTTAAATATCCTTGCATATCTTTCACAATAATCCTCCTCTTTTTACAACTAACTTTTCCCAACCAAAATATATAAAAATTAAAAAATCCCCCGTCCTTAAACATAAGGACGAAGGATATTATAATCTCTCCGCGGTACCACCTTTATTAGTTATATAAAAATAACTCGCTCTCAATACAGTACGGAATATATAAATATATTCGATACTGTCCATGGGATAACGGTATGGTTCCGCCTAAGTCTACTCTGTTTACACATTTCGATTAGGGACTCAGAGATGTTCTTCAATATAGATTTCGTATTGGTCTTCCACCATCACCAACTCGCTATAACTACCTTCTATATCTACTCTTCTCATCATAGTCTTTTAAGTTTATTTTTAATTTATTTCAGTATTTATTATTTATCCTTGATTATAATATATACATTATATTATGTCAAGTCTAAAATATATTTTTTCTAATATTGGAATATTTATTTATTAGATTTTCTTTTTCCTGTCTGCTTAACTTTCTTAAAGCCATTTCCCTTTTCTGAGCTAAACTTCTATTTTCATGTTCTTCCCAATATACTAATTTTACAGGAATTCTACCTCTTGTATATTTTGCACCTTTACCTTGATTATGTGTATTTATTCTATTTTCCAAATTATTTGTCCAGCCAATATAATAAGTTCCATCAGCACATTTTAAAATATAAGTATAAGCCATTTTTAATTCTCCTATTTTTAATATATCTTTCTATATTATATCATTATATAAAAAACATTATTTTTTGTCATGCAAATATAAAAAAGCATTTTGTCTTTCTATTGTTGACATTTGTATTTTTATTATTTATAATGTAAAAATAGTTTTAAAAATAGATTTTCTTTATGTAAAATTATTTTATTAAAATATATAATATAATTTTATTAATTTACATATTTATTGAGGGGGAAAAATTCATGGAAGTAGTAGTAGCAAAATTTGGGGGCAGTTCATTGGCAAATGCTGCACAATTTAAGAAAGTGCATAATATAATATTATCGAGCGAGAATAGAAGATATGTTATACCATCAGCACCAGGTAAACAAAATAACGGTGATACTAAAATAACAGATCTATTATACTTATGTCATAAACAAATTGAACATGGTTTAAAATTTGATGATACTTTAGATGCGATAGTTAGTAGATACCAAGAAATTATAGATGGCTTAAAACTTGACTTAGATTTAAAACCACATATTGAGATTATTAAAAAAGATATGGAGTCCAATGCTTCTTTAGAATATGTGGTCAGCCGTGGTGAATATTTAAATGGAATTATATTAGCAAATTTTCTAGATTATGAATTTATTGATGCCAAAGATGTAGTATGTTTTAATGAAAATGGAATTTTAGATTCAGAATTAACAAACAAAAAGATGAAGGAGCATTTATCTAAATATCCAAAAGCTGTAATCCCTGGTTTTTATGGTTCACTACCTAATGGTGATATACAAATCTTTTCTAGAGGAGGATCAGATATTACTGGTGCTTTAGTAGCAAGAGCTGTAAATGCTTCTATTTATGAAAATTGGACTGATGTTTCTGGTCTATTGATTACTGACCCATCCATTGTCAAGGACGCAAAACCAATTGAAACCATCACATATCGTGAGTTAAGAGAACTTTCCTATGCAGGGGCAACAGTATTACACGAGGAGACTATATTTCCTGTTCTAGATGCAGGAATTCCCATTAATATAAGAAATACCAATGAACCTGATAATCCTGGTACAATGATAGTAAGTTATGCTGAGCCTGTAACTCCTGCTGGAGGAATAACTGGTATAGCTGGTCGTAAGGATTTTACTGTAATATCTATTGAAAAAAATCGTATGAAATCAGAGGTTGGTTTTGTTCGTAAATTGCTTACAATACTAGAAAATCACAATATATATCCTGAGCATATGCCATCTAGTATTGATACTATATCTCTTGTTGTCATGGATTGTCAATTAGATAATAAATTAGATAAATTAATAAAAGATATAGAACATCAATTAAAACCTGATTTAATTGAGGTATTCCCAAATATGGCGCTAATAGCCACTGTGGGTCATGGTATGGCTTATACACCTGGTATATCTGCTAAATTATTCACTGCTCTAGCTAAAGAAGGTATTAATGTGAGAATGATTGATCAGGGTTCAAGTGAAATCAATATTATTGTTGGTGTGGAAACAGATGATTTTGAAAAAGCTGTTGAAGCTATATACCATGCTTTTGTATAAAAGCTTTTACTTTTTATTAAATTGGGTAGTATATAGTTATTACTAAAAAGAAAGGTGGTTTTGTTAATGGAAGTTATTATGTATTCAAATAAACGTTGTCCATATTGTCAACGGGCTATTGCTCTTTTAAATGAAAAGAATGTTAAGTTTGATATAATTGAAACTAGTGATAATCCTGAAGCTTTCGAAGAAATAAAAGCAAAAACTGGCTGGAAAACAGTTCCCCAAATCTTCATTAATGGTGAATTTGTTGGGGGTTTTGATGATATAAATGCTCTGGATAAAGATGGAAAACTGGATATTAAATTAGGTATCAAATAATTTAGTGCAAAACAGCTATTATTTTTAAAATAATAGCTGTTTTTTTATAAGTAACATAATATTTTCTATTTCATAATATATACCATGAACTTTGTTGTAATTACTTGCTTTTAAGGGGGTATATCCTAATGGAAAATAAATTTGTCCAAATAAAAGATATTTCTAAAATCTATCATACATTGGATGATGAAACTGAGGCTTTAAAAAATATTTCCTTTGATGTGGATAGAGGAGAAATTTTATCTATAGTGGGACCAAGTGGTTGTGGTAAATCAACCATTTTATCTATTATAGCTGGATTAATCAAACCAAGCTCCGGTGAGGTATTTATCAACAATAAAAGAATTGAAGATATGAATAAGAATATCGGTTATATGTTTCAAAGTGATCATCTTTTTCCATGGCGTACAATTATGGAAAATGTGTTAATTGGACTTGAAATACAAAAAAAATTAGATAAGGAAAATGTTGATAGAGTTACTAAATTATTAAATACTTATGGTTTAAAAGATTTTAAAAATCATTATCCCAGTCAATTATCAGGGGGAATGAAACAAAGAGTGGCTTTGATTAGAACTTTAGCTATTGAACCACAATTATTATTATTAGATGAACCATTTTCTGCTCTAGATTATCAAAGTCGATTGGCAGTAAGTAATGATATTTCTGCCATATTAAAAAAGGAAAAAAAGACAGCTATTATGGTTACCCATGATATAGCAGAGGCTATTTCCATGTCTGATAGAGTTTTAGTTTTATCTAAACGTCCCGCAATTGTTAAAACCATTTATGAGATTGAACTAACATGTTCTGATAGAAAAAATACACCTTTAAAACGTCGTGAAGCTCCTGAATTTAGACATTATTTTAATAAGATATGGAAGGAGTTGGATATTCATGTTGAAGAGTAATCAGGTTGAAGAAAAAAAATATTCTCCAGAACATATTCAGTATCTTAAATATATGAAACGAAAAAATACCATGGTGCAATTGTCCCAAATTGCTCTTTTAGTACTTATTTTATTTTTATGGGAATTATCAGCTAATTTAAACTGGATAGATCCCTTTTTCATTAGTAAACCCAGTGCTATAATGAATTTGATTAACCAATTTATAAAAGACGGCTCCCTATTACTTCATACATCCATATCTGTATACGAAGTATTAATGGGATTTGTCATAGGTACTATTTTGGGAACTTTAATAGCCATATTACTTTGGTCATCAGAATTTGCAGCAAAGGTATTGTATCCATATCTAGTAGTTCTAAATGCACTTCCCAAAATTGCCCTGGGTCCTATTATAATCATCTGGGCAGGTGCTGGAACAAGTGGTATTATAGTAACTGCATTGTCAATTTCTTTAATTGTGACTATTATGGCTACTTTTAATGGTTTTAAGGAAGTAGATGAAGAAAAAATCAAAATGTTACAAACATTTGGTGCCAACAAGTTTCAAATATTACAAAAAGTTGTATTACCAGCCACTATACCCACTATGATAAATACTATGAAAATAAATATAGGCATGTCTTGGGTTGGAGTTATAGTAGGAGAATTTTTAGTTTCAAAAGCAGGTCTAGGTTATTTAATAGTATATGGTGGTCAGGTCTTTAGATTGGATATTGTAATGGCTGGTGTTATTGTATTATCCATAGCAACAGTTATTATGTATAAACTGATTTCAATATTGGAAAATACTCTCTTAAAATGGCGACAATAATATAAAATTAAAACTGTTACCCATATAAATATGAGTAACAGTTTTTTAATTATTATTTATTATTCGTTAGCTACATTTTCTCCTGCTATTCTACCAAATACAATTATATCTGCTAAAGCATTTCCGCCTAGACGGTTACTACCATGAATTCCACCTGTAACCTCTCCAGCTGCATATAAACCTGGTATTACATTTCCATCCTTATTTAGAACCTGTGCACTTGTATTGATTTCAATTCCACCCATGGTGTGGTGAACTGTTGGTACTCTTGGTCCTGCATAGAATGGTGCAGTGTCAATTTTTCTTTCAAATAATGTTCTTCCAAATGCATCTGGTCCACCTGTTTCTACTACTTTGTTAAACTCCTCTACTGCCTTTATAAGATTGTCAGCAGGAACATCTATAGCTTCTGCAAGCTCTTGGAGAGTGTCACCTTTAAATGCTCTACCTTGCTCGATAAGTTCATTCATAGATTCATTAAAGTTATTTTTTTCATCTCCTGTTGGATAATCTACGCTATCAAGGACTACCCACATATAAGCATCTTCTTGTTCTAGTAAAGCTTTTGTCATTACGTCTCTTCTAGCACCTTCGTCAACAAAACGATCTCCAGATTTGTTTACAAAAATACGATTTTCAACACCTTTTTCAATGTTACCACTAAGACTACCTGTTGCAGGGTCTCCCATTGGAAGCAATTGAAGTTGTTCCATTCCTATAAGATTTGCATCAACAACTTCTACTAATGCTATTCCATCTCCTGTTGCACCTGGATGATTAGTTGTTTTAAGGTCAGTAAGTGAAGGCCAGCTCTCATTATACTTCTCTCTCATCTCAACATTTCCAGCAAAACCACCAGATGCTATAACTACACCATTGTTTGCATGAAGAATAACATCTCCCTCTAAGCCTTCTGCCTTAACGCCAACTACCCTTCCACCATCAACCATGAGCTCCGTTGCTTTTGTATCAAGTAATACCTTAATGCCATCATTTTCATTAATATACTTTTCATAAGTTTTTATAAAACCAGTTCCTAATGGGTCAGATGGTCTATGTGCTCTTGGCCATAATCCACCTAAAACAGTAAAAACTTCATCTTCAAATTTCATTCCCAAACTTTCAAGCCATTCGACTGCAGGATATGCATTTTCTACTAATGTTCTTATAAGATCTGGTTTACCAAGCTTATCTCCACCTTCATAAGTTTGAGTATAGTGCTTGTCAACAGAATCTTCTATTCCTTGTTTTGACTGTCTTCCAGGGTCTACTGCATTAAATGCGCCGCCAGAAAGGATAGTATTTCCACCTAGTCTTGGCATTTTTTCAA
>JAAYNB010000048.1 GCA_012521085.1 Clostridiales bacterium
AGGGTAAGGGCTGCTATAAACAATAGCGGATTAGAATTTCCACTAAAAAGGATAACAGTAAACCTATCTCCCGCTGATACAAAAAAAGAAGGTACACATTTTGACTTGCCAATTGCACTGGGTATAATAGCTGCATCATCACAAGTGGACCTAACAAATTTTTCACAATTTATAGTTTTTGGTGAATTATCACTAGATGGTAGAGTTAATTCTATTAATGGTGTTCTTCCTATGTTATTAGAAATGCATAAAAAAGGTTATAAAAAAGTTATACTACCTTATGAAAATCTTAAAGAAGCAGAGCTGGTAAAAGATATGGAATGTATCGGAATAAAATCTTTAAAGGAACTTGTAGATTTTATAAACGGAGAAATGCAATTGGAAATTCATAAACAGTCTATCATTGAAAATTGGGACAAATTACCTTATGACGAAGATTTTAAAGATTTAAAAGGCCAGGATAATTTAAAAAGAGGATTAGAAATTGTAGCAGCAGGTGCACATAATTTACTAATGATAGGTCCTCCAGGTTCTGGTAAAACTATGGCTGCTCGTAGATTACCATCGATTTTACCAAAACTTACAATGGAAGAAGCTATGGAAATAACAAAAATACATAGCATTGCTGGTCTATTAGATAGAAATAAGGTATTAATTACTCAAAGACCCTTTAGATCTCCTCATCATACTGCTTCTATGGTATCTCTAATTGGAGGAGGACGAATACCTAAACCAGGGGAAGTCACATTAAGTCATAATGGAGTTTTATTTTTAGATGAATTACCGGAATTCTCTAGAGGTGCTCTTGAAGTTTTGAGACAACCACTGGAAGATGGATGTGTTACCATCTCAAGGGCAAATGCTTCTTTTACTTATCCAGCACAATTTATGTTAATAGCTTCTATGAATCCATGTCCCTGTGGTTATTATAATGCAGATGGTCATGGAGAAGAATGTAGTTGTACACCATATCAAATTAATCGTTATGTAAGTAAAGTATCAGGACCATTACTGGATAGAATAGATATTATTGTTGAGACCTCAGCAGTTTCATATAAAGAATTAACTAGCAAAGTAGAATCAGAAAGCTCTGAGACTATTAGAGAAAGAGTAGAAAGTGCAAGAGAAAGGCAATTAGAAAGATACAAGGGCACTAAACTCACATTTAATAGCCAATTAGGTTCAGCGGATATAAAAAAATATTGTGTATTAGATGCTCCAACAAAGAAATTATTAAGCACTGCTTTTGACAAAATGAAATTAAGTGCAAGAGCTTATAATAGGATAATAAAAATTTCAAGGACCATAGCTGATTTAGATGGTAGTGATATGATACAAGTCAATCATTTAGCAGAAGCTCTACAATTTAGACAAAATAATAATCTTATGTGGAGGTAAAAATGATAAATGAAAGAAATATATTAATTTGGCTTAATTATATTGGTGGCATCACATATGAGACAATATTGGATTTTAAATTTTTTTTTGGTGAATTAGAGGAAATATGGGATGTAAATGAAAATCATTTATATCAGGTATTACCTAATAATAAAAAAATTGTAGAAAGAATATTAAGGACTAGAAATAAAGATTTTTTACAAAGGATAATAAATGATGATAAAAAAGATTATTCCATTATAACCATATTAGATGAATCTTACCCTAAAAAATTAAAAAATATATATAATCCACCATATGTATTATACATAATTGGTGATAAAAGTATAAAATCTCCCCTTATAGCCATAGTAGGTGCTAGAAAATCTACAGCCTATGGTAGATGGGCGGCAAAAAAATTTGCTAAAGAATTAGCTGATTGGGATATAGGTGTAATAAGTGGTTTAGCATTGGGTATTGATGCTGAAGGACATAAAGGCGCTTTAACAGGAGATGGATATACTATAGCAGTATTAGGATGTGGAATAGATCAATGTTATCCTAAATCAAATTATAATTTATATTGTGAGATAAGGGAGAAAGGAAGCATAATATCAGAATATCCACCTGGTGTAGAACCTTTAAAACATCATTTTCCTGCTAGAAATCGTATTATAAGTGGTCTTTCTGATGGAGTTATAGTCATAGAAGCTGGTGAAAGAAGTGGTACTCTAATAACTGTACAACATGCACTGGACCAAGGTAAAGATATATATTCATTACCAGGTAATATAAACAGCAGTCAAAGTAAAGGTACAAATAAACTTATTAGAGAGGGAGCAAAGATTTTATTATCTGTAGAAGATATTATAGAAGAATTACAGTATAAATACACTTTAAAAAATATAAAAAAAGATAATAATTTACAGATGGATTTAAGTAATGATGAAATGCAAATATATAATATTATTAAGGAAAATCCTATACATATAGATTTAATAGCATATAAAAGTGGTAAAAGTGTTTCAGAAGTTAATATGTTATTGACTATATTAGAATTAAAAGGTATTATTAATCAGTTACCAGGTAAAATATTTGTAATAGCAAATTAATATAATGTAATGGTAATTGATATAATTTAAGACAAAAGAAATACTGGAGGTGAGGTGATTGGCCAAATCCTTGGTTATAGTAGAGTCACCTGCAAAAGCAAAGACAATTAAAAAGTTTCTAGGAAAAAATTATGTGATAAAAGCCTCTGTTGGTCATGTTATAGATTTACCTAAAAGTAAATTGGGTATAGATATAGAAAATAATTTCCAACCCAAGTATATAACAATTAGAGGTAAAGGACCCATATTAAAGGAAATTAGGGATGAAGCAAAAAAAGCTGATAAAATATATTTAGCCACTGACCCTGATAGGGAAGGTGAAGCTATTTCATGGCATTTATCAAATGCATTAAAAATAAAGGAAGATACTCCTTGCAGGATTGAATTTAATGAAATAACCAAAACTGCTGTAAAAAATGCTATAAAAAATCCACGACCAATAGATAAAAATTTGGTAGATGCTCAGCAGGCTAGGAGAGTATTAGACAGATTAGTGGGTTATAAAATAAGTCCATTATTATGGAGAAAAATAAGAAAAGGCTTAAGTGCTGGTAGAGTACAATCAGTAGCTACTAAGATGATAAAAGATAGGGAAATGGAAATTAGAAATTTTGTTCCAAAAGAATATTGGGAACTAACTTTAGATGTAGAAAATTCAGCTAAAGAGAAATTCCAGGTAAAATTCCATAGCGATGATTCAGGAAAGAAAGAAATTCTATCAGAAGAAGAAGTAAATATAATTATAGAAAAAATTAAAGATAAAGACTTAATTGTAACTGATATAAAGAAGGGAAAAAGAAAGAGAAACCCTAGTCCATCTTTTACAACTAGTAGTTTACAGCAAGAGGCATCTAATAGATTAGGCTTTAGTACAAAGAAAACCATGTCCATAGCACAACAATTATATGAGGGTATAGAGTTAAAAACAGAAGGTATAGCGGGCCTAATCACATATATCCGTACTGATTCAACAAGAATTTCAGATGAATCTAAAAAAAGTGTACAGGATTATATAATTAATAACTTAGGTGAGAAATATACAACAACTTCAAAATCAAAAGTAAAGAAAAAAAATAATACTCAAGATGCCCATGAGGCAATTAGACCAACAGATGTACTTAGAAAACCAGAACTAATTAAAGACTCTTTAACCAGAGACCAATATAAATTATATAAATTAATTTGGGAAAGATTTGTAGCTAGCCAAATGTCTCCAGCCATATATGATACATTGGCTGTAGAACTTACAGTGAATGGCATTGTATTTAAAATAAATGGATCCAGATTAAATTTTGATGGTTTTTTAAGGGTCTATAGCTTTGCATCTATGTCAGAAGAAGTAAATATTCCCCAATTAGAATTAGGGGAAAAAATAAATATTAAAGATATTATTCCTAGTCAACATTTTACACAACCTCCGGCGAGATATACTGAAGCTTCACTGGTTAAGGCCATGGAAGAACTAGGAATTGGTAGACCTAGTACTTATTCACCGACAATAAGCACTATTTTGTCAAGAGGATATGTGGAAAGAGATGGGAGAAATCTAAAACCTACTGAATTAGGTGAAATGGTCACAGAAATACTTGAAGAATATTTTACTGATATTATAGATGTAAACTTTACTGCTGATTTTGAAAAAAGACTGGATAATGTAGAAGAAGGAGTAGAAAATTGGCAAGAAATCATAAAGAAATTTTATGATATATTTGAGGAAATGCTAAAGAAAGCAGAGGAAGATATAGAAGAAATTGACATGGTAGAAGAAAGTGATGTACTCTGTGAAAAATGCAATGTGAATATGCTAATCAAATATGGACGCTATGGGAAATTCTTAGCTTGTGCTAATTATCCTGAATGTACAGTTACAAAACCAATTGTAAATAAAATTGGAGTAAAATGTCCCCAATGTGAGAAAGGTGATATTATAGAGAGAAAATCAAAAAGGGGCAGGATATTTTATGGTTGTAGTGAATTTCCAAAATGTAAATTTGCATCCTGGAGTAAACCTATAAATGAAAGATGTCCAGAATGCAATAGTTTATTAACTCATAAAATTAATAAAAAAAGTGAAAAATTACAATGTATAAATAAAGATTGTAAATACACTAAAGATATAACAAAAAAAGAATAATTAATAAAAACTTCAAAAATTATTTGTTGAATAGAGGAGGAAATTAAATGGCAAATACATTATTAGAAAAAACAAGAAGAATTAACAAAATATTACAACAATCAGGAGATCAGGCTATATCATTTAATGAGGTTTGCAGAATATTAAGTGAGATTTTAGATGCAAATGTATATGTGGCAAGTGCAAAAGGGAAAGTTCTTGGAGTTAGTTTGACGGACTCGTCAGATTGTCCTATAGTTGTTGATGAAAAAACTGGTACAAAGTGGTTCCCTGATGAGTATAACAATCAATTACTACAAGTAGACGAAACACAATTCAATATTACTCAAGATAAATTATTAGAAATATTTAAATATGATATAGATAGTTATGAAAAACTAGTTACCATAGTACCTATTAATGGAAGTGGAAAGAGATTAGGAACATTAGTTTTGGCTAGACATGAACAAGAATTTAATGATGATGATTTAGTTATGGCAGAATACAGTGCCACAGTGGTAGGTTTAGAAATTATGAGAGCTGAAGCTGAGGAAATTGAAGAAGAAGCTAGAAAAAAAGCTGTTGTACAAATGGCCATTGATACATTATCATATTCTGAACTAGAAGCTGTTGAACATATATTTAATGAATTAGATGGACCAGAAGGGTTATTAGTTGCTAGTAAAATAGCTGATAGAGTGGGCATAACAAGATCAGTAATTGTAAATGCACTTAGAAAATTTGAAAGTGCAGGTGTAATAGAGTCAAGATCTCTTGGTATGAAAGGTACACATATAAAAATATTAAATGATAGATTACTAGAGGAATTAAGAAAAGTACAAAAATAAAATGCAAAATCATAACAAAATAAAAAGAGTTTAATTAAACTCTTTTTTATTTTGTTATGAAGTATTCAAAACATTCAAACATAGTAAAACTTACATAGTTATAATATCCCAATTTTCTCATATATTATTATATTTCCTTGAATATATGGTCTTTTTTTGATAAGCTATTATGTAAAATAAGCCATATTCTAGTCGAAATATATAAGAAAAAAAGGAAATAAATATATTTAAAAAAATATGAAAAAAAATCTAATGAAATTATTGGTTTTTATACATTTTTGTCTATTTATCATATATAATGGGTATTGAAGGATATAAGTATATGTAACAAAAGGGGTGAAAAATTTGAATGATATTTTTAGAAATATTGACATAACAACTAAAGCACTAAATGCTTCCTGGAAGAGGAACGAAATAATTGCTAATAATATTGCAAATGCAAATACACCTAATTTTAAAAGAAGTGATGTGGTTTTTAATGAAATATTAAAAGATTATCTTAAAAAAGATAATATTAAACTGAAAACAACACATGAAAAACATATACAACCAGGTATTGATAAAATAGAGGATTTAAACTATAGAATTGTAAATTCAGAAAATTATCAAACAAGACGTGATGGAAATAATGTTGATATTGATGTGGAAATGGCAGAATTAGCTAAAAATCATATTGTATATAACACTCTAGCAAATCAAGTAAATAATAATATACAAAAGATAAAAATGGTTTTAAGAGAAG
>JAAYNB010000049.1 GCA_012521085.1 Clostridiales bacterium
ATAATATATATCTCCAGCTATTAGCCGAAATAGGTATATTGGGTTTCATATTTGTAATGATACCTATTGTCACTATATTATTAATGACCATACACGCTGTGAGGGATCAGGAAAGTGTTGAGAATAATATTTGGTTTTCTTTATTGAATTACTCTTTAGCATACCAATTATTTTTTATACTGTATGGGCTAACTGGAAACCCTATGTATGATGTGAATTATTTGATGATGTATTTTTTTTCTTGCTCGATTTCAATGGCGTATATTCGTTATCAAAAGCCATCTTTGACATCTAGAAAAATGGTATTGAAACATTAATAAACTAAAGCTGAGAATGATCAAACACCTTACATTGATGTGATATGGGCTAAAACTAAGATATATTAGATTATAACCACCAAAAATTAAACAAACTATCATGACAGTGAGTAGAATAAATGGAAAATGATTAGATATATGCAAAAGTGATTTAGAACATATCATAGATATATACGTTAAGTGAAGCTTAGAATTCTATTTAAATTAAGCCAGTAGTTAATATTGAGGTAATATGAAAAAAGAAAAAGCCGGTATAAAGACTCTGTATGGAGATTTTAATTTAGGTAATAAACTACAAAACTTTGCAGTTGTTTACAATCTTGAAAAGGTAGGTTTTGATGTAACTACCTTTCAATACAGAACAAAGGCGAAAGGTTCTTTGATTAAAGTAAAAAACTTGTTCAAATCATTGAAAAAGAGAATTTTAAGCAAGTTACCCTTTTTCCACAATCAGAATATCAAGGAACATATTAATGAGAAAAAAAAGTTAGAAATTTTCAGAGAATTTTCACATGCATATTTAAACATCTCAAAACCTATGAATAAATTTAGTGTTGATCAAGAATATATTGATAATTTTGACTATATTTTTATTGGTAGTGATCAGGTATGGAATGAAGAATTTTTAGATAAAGAAGATCTCAAGTATTTTTTAGGAATAAAAGATAAGCCTAAAAAGGTAGGGATTTCTGCTAGTTTTGGTGTTTCTGACATTAGTAATAAGTATATTGAAATATATCAAGAAGGTTTTAGTAAGATGGATTTCATTACTGTAAGGGAAGAGGATGGTGCTGGAATTGTTCATAGATTAACAGATAACAGACCCTTAGTCCTAGTTGATCCTGTAATGTCATTGAGCAAGGAAAAGTGGCGTGAAATTAGTGAACCACCTGTCTGGAAGTTACCCGAGACATATATTTTATGTTATTTTCTTGGGGAAAAAACAAATTACATTGAGGACATCGAAAGATTAGCTCAAAAAAACAATTCAACAATAATTGATATTAGAGATAGAGGATCAGAGCACTATTTGACAGGACCAGTAGAATTTTTATATTTGATAGATAATGCGGATTTGGTATGTACTGATTCTTTCCATGGCAGCGCTTTTTCCTTAATTTTCAATACATCCTTTCGGGTATTTAACCGAATAGACTCATATAAAAATATGAGTTCCAGACTTTCAACACTTTTAGACACATTTGATTGTGAGCATGCTGTTTGCAATGAAGCTGATGGAAATGTGTTCGATTGGGAGTCAATAAACCAAAGAATAGAAGTGAAAAAAGATGAATTTACTCAGTTTATTCAGTTCAGTATAAAAGATAACAAGAGAAACAACTATTTATAAATACAAAGAAAAAACGAGTTTATAAAACGCTATCTATAATCCTTTACAATGTTAAATAATAATACAAACAAAATATGTGGGAAAGAACCGATATAATAAAGGACCAGATTGGAAGCTTATGAATTTGTAGCTGCTTCATCAAAAAGATAATTATGTTGGTGACAATGTTGGTCAAACTATTTTTGTAAATGGTTTATGCTTGTCATCTGATACTAAAATGACAGCTAATGATTAGACAAGGTTGGAAGAAATAAAAACTTTGGTAGTAAAGATAGTCCCTCAATAGATGTTGCTTATCTATAGAAAGAAATTTACTTTAATTTGTCTTATCTAGATATTTATTTTGAACCTAAATATAGAAAAATTGTGAAACAATGGAAGATGGTAGGTCTGATTTTTTAACTTTAGGGACCTCAAACGGTTCTATTAGTAAAATGTTATGAAAAGACTTTTACCTATTTGTATTGTATGATTATATAACTAAGTAAACAATACAATATATAGACGAGGTTAAATATGGACAATAAAATGGAACAGTCATATAGGCTCAGAGATATAGTCTTTTATCTAGCGAAGAAATGGCGATTATTATTAGTATTAGCTATCTTAGGTGCACTTATTCTTGGGTCTTTGACGACTATCAGTAGTTTACAAAAGCCAGGTTCTATACGAGAGAAGGAAGATTTTGAAGCATTGGTTGAAGAACTAACTGATGAAGAACTGGCTGAGATAGATAAAATTGTTGGCAAAACAAATCCTGATGTCCAAATATATACTAATAGAATTGAATACTTAAAAAGTAAAAATACAAATTTGATCAATAGATTAAGTTATGATTTGTATCTTTCAATTGACAGTGAGGCTCAGCCGATCCATACATTTGACCTAAATATAAACATGACCAATGATACTAATGAGATTGATGAGGTCATGGATTCAAGAAAAATTTTATTACTTATGGATTATAGAGATGCAATAGAATCAAATAACTTTTTAAATTATATTAGCGAATACACAAATGGGATTGTATCTGCAGATCAAGTAACTAATTTAATTAATGTGAAAATAAACTCTGATAAAAATATTAATGTTTTCCTTACTGCACCTACCAAGCCTATGTTAGATGATCTGGTTTCTGCTACTAAAATCTATATTGAAAAACATAAAGGAGACCAAACTCTTTTTTCCTATGAACATTCTTTAGAGATTATTAATGAAAAAAGTGAAATCATTAATAATCAAAGCATTGATGAAAAGAAAACTATGATTAGAGAAGACATAGACAATAATTTAATTGAAATTGAGCAAGAAGAAAAAGACCTTGAAATATTATATACTGCGGCCATGGATGAGCAAAGTATCAAATATCTTGAATCTAAGGCGAAAACTATGAAAGATGAAGTTTCTATAGAAAAAAGTGTCGCTGGTTTCAGTATAAAAAAAATAATACTCAACTTAATTATTGGTGGAATATTAGGATTAATTCTTGCAACAGGCTGGAGCGTCAACAAGATGTTTTCAGACAGAAGACTATATAATGTAGATATATTATCTAATGAAGTAGGATTATTTAGAATTAATAATATACTACTATCATCTGAACAAGAGTCTAATGAACCAAAGAAACTCGGTAAAAGAATTGATAAATTAATTGAAAAGAAGTATTTGGCTGAAAAAGATAATTTGTCAGATGACCCTGATAAGCAGATCAAATTTGCAGCTGCTTTTGCTGATAGGATGATAAATAATGTTACTAACATAGCTGCTGATCAAGAGAAACTAGTTTTGTTGGGTGATATTACTACAGATTCTATCCAAAGCTATTGCAAAAAATTCAAAAATTATTTTGCCCAATTTATGTCAGATAATAAAGCTAATCTACAATGTGTTGATCTTAATCTTGATGGAAGCAGTGCAATTGCTGATTTAAGTAATGCAGATTATGTAATTTTACTTGTCCGTCCTAGGAAGAGTCTTACAGAAAAGATCCTACGTTCCCTAGAGATGTTATCAATGTTAGATATTAGGGTAATTGGTTATGTTTCTGTAGAAGAAATTAATACAAGATGAAAACTAAACAAGAACTTTGTAGCAACTAATAGAAAACAAATTATAGTTATCTGATGAAAAGATTTAAAAGCAGACAAATTTAATAATAAATCATCTTTAATTAACCTTCAATTATTAAAATGTACAAACCTTCTTTGCTATTTGTGCCAGACCTGAAGAAGTAAATACAAGTCAAGTCCATAAAGTTGGTGTA
>JAAYNB010000050.1 GCA_012521085.1 Clostridiales bacterium
AAATTTCAATATACTCATATTTCTACACAAATCCAAAATCATATATTCATTATTTTATAATATATATATGTATTTTTACCCCATAAAAAACTATTTATATCACTAAATATATATTATGGGTCACTATATTATAATTTTCTATATTTAAATATTTTCAATTTGCCAATCAATAGGTTCTTTGTCCAAATTTTTTAATATTTCATTTGTCTTTGAAAAAGGCTTTGAACCAAAAAAACCTCTATTTGCAGATAGTGGACTTGGATGTACTGATTTGATTATAAAATGTCTATCATTAGTAATTAGTCTTTCCTTTGATTTAGCATTATTACCCCATAGAATAAATACTACTGGATCTTTTCTATCATTAAGGAGTTTAATTATATTATCAGTAAAGACTTCCCATCCAATTTTGCTATGAGAGTTAGGTTTACTTGCAACAACAGTTAAAGATGTATTAAGTAATAGTACTCCTTGATCAGCCCATTTTTTTAAATATCCATTATTGGGAATATAGCAACCTAAATCATTTTGAAGTTCTTTATAAATATTGATTAAGGATGGTGGAATTTTTACTTTTGGATTTACAGAAAAAGCAAGACCATGGGCTTGATTAGGACCATGATAAGGATCTTGACCTAATATGACCACTTTAGTATCTTTACAAGATGTATAATGAAGTGCATTAAAAATATCATACATATCAGGATATATGGTTTTTGTTTTATATTCTTTTATTAAAAATGCTCTTAATTTTTTATAATATTCCTTTTCCATTTCAGGTCTTAAAATTTCTTCCCAATCATTATGAAATATTTTTTTCATTATTTCCCTCCTATATTTCACCCCTCCAATTTTTAGGTGCAAATAAAGCAATTATTGTAAATAATTCTAATCTACCTAATAACATTAAAAAAGAAAATAGTAGCTTAGTAAGCTGATGGAATTCTCCAAAAGTTCTCGTTGGTCCTACAAAACCTAATCCAGGTCCAATATTATTAAGAGTAGTAAGAACAGAACTACTAGCACTTAGTAAATCTATTCCCTCTAGAGAAACTAATAGAGTTGATGCTATAAAAATAAATACATACAAAGAAAAATAGCCAAATATATTAACTACAGTATCATCATCTATTATTTTATTATTATCCTTCAAAGCTATAACTGCTCTTGGATGAAAAATTTTTGTGATTTCTCTTTTTATTAATTTAAACATGACTAATGTCCTAATTACTTTTGTTCCACCTGCAGTGGAACCAGCACTACCACCTATAAACATTACTAATAAAAGGATTCCTTTACTAAAACTAGGCCACAAATCAAAATCTGTTGTTGAAAATCCTGTTGTAGTTATTAAGGAGCTAACTTGAAAAAAGGAATCTTTAAGAGCTAAACCAATATTTGTATATGATGTGGTAAAAAGATTAATTGTAATGGCAATTGTAGAAAAAAATATAATACCTAGATATAGCCTAAGTTCTCCATCATAAAATACATCTTTAAATTTTTTATTATATAGAGAATAATAATGAGAAAAATTTACTCCAGACAACACCATAAATATACCTATAACTAATTGAATATAAGTACTATCATAAAAAGCTATACTATTATTTTTATCTGAAAATCCACCTGTCCCAACAGTACCAAAAGTATATATAAGGGATTCAAATAAATTCATTTTGCCTAATAAAAGCATTATAATTTGACATATGGTTATAATTGCATATGTTTTATATAGTATAGTAGCAGTATCTTTTATTCTAGGAGCTATTTTCCCTGCAACTGGACCAGGACTTTCTGCTTTATATATTTGAAATCCACCTACACCAAGTGCAGGTAATAATGCCACTGTAAACACAAGAATTCCCATACCACCTATCCAGTGTGTAAAGGATCTCCAAAATATAATCCCATCTGGTAAAGATTCAACATCCGATATTAACGTGGCTCCAGTAGTAGTAAGCCCAGATACTATTTCAAAGAAAGCATCTATATATGTTGTTGTGCTATTAGATAAATATAATGGGATGGCTCCTATAATGGAAGCTATTATCCACCCAAGGGTTACTATTGCTAATCCATCTTTAGCACTAATCTGATTTTTATAGTTTTCTTTTTTTGATAAAATAAACCCAAGCCCAACTGATATAAGAATTGCAATTAAAAATGGAATCTTGTCTACCCCATTTGTATAAATTGCAATTAATAAAGAAGGAAGCATTAAAACTGCTTCAATTAGTAATAGGATTCCTAAAACCCTAATCACGATTCCAAAGTTCACTTAATATTCCTCCTTTTTTCGGTGAAAAAAATTTCTTTAATATGGGCGTATCTTTAATTAAGGAGAAAACAATTATCCTATCATCCGCTCTAATTATACTACTACCCTTAGGTATGATAACCTCTCCTCCCCTAATAATTGTACCAATTATTATCCCTTTTGGTAGATTTAACTCTGCTAAAGGTTTATTTATAAATGGTGAATTCTTACCTACTATTAATTCTGTAACTTCACCATCACCACCAAGTAGCAATGATACAGATAATACTTTACCACCTCTAGTGTATTTTAATATATTACTAGCTGTTATATATACGGGATTTAATGCAACATCTATTCCTAATCTGTCAATTATCTTAGTATAATTTTCACGACTTATTTTAGCAACAGTTCTACTAACTCCCGCCTGTTTAGCCATCAGGGCCATTAAGAGATTTTGTTCATCAAATCCAGTTGTTCCAATAAAAACATCCACTTCTTCTAACATTTCTTCTTCTAATAAATTAATATCAGTTCCATCCCCATGAATTACCAGTACATTCTCAAGTCTATTAGATAATTCTTGGGCTCTATCTTTATTCTTTTCAATGAGTTTTACAGATATTTTTAACTTAGAAAGCTTCTCACTTAAATGATAAGCAATATTACTGCCCCCAACTATCATAACATCATTTACTTCTTTATTTAGTTTAGTGAGATTGAATCTGTCATTAAAAATATCAATACTTTTACTTTCACCAATAATATATAATACATCATCCTGTTTTAATTCTGTAGATCCATGGGGAATTAATATATCACCATCTCTAGAAATAGCAGCTATTAACAAATTTTCAAATCCTTCTAAATCCATTAATTTTTTATTAATAAATTGAATATCATGACCTATATTATAATCTATTATTCTGACTTTTCCACTTGCAAAATCTGTGGTTTGAAATATATATTGTTTTAAAAGATATTTTTCAATAAGTTCAGCAGTATCTAAATCGGGATTTACTATATAATCAATTCCCATTTCAGTTTTAACAAAATCAAGTTGTTTCATATACTCAGGATTTCTAATTCTTGCCATATTAAATTTACATCCCAATTTTTTTGCCAATGCGCAAATGACGGTATTAGTCTCATCATTATTGGTTGTAGCCACTAACAAATCACATGAATTTATACCGATTTCTTTTAAAAGTCTAATGTCTATTCCATTTCCCTCTACAGTAAGAACATCTATATGCTCATTAATTCTTTTTAGTACTTCATAATCATTATCTACAAGAGTTACATCAACATCTTCTTGAATCATTAACTCTGCAAGTTTATAACCTAATTTGCCAGCACCTACTATTATTACTTTCATATTATCCCACCTTAGATTTATTGATCTAAATAATATAGAATCATAACATAATTATAACAATAAATAAAGGTTTTAGTGTCCTTTCAAGGAATAATAACGAATTATTAAAAGGGAACAAAAATATCTATCTCACATAATATGTCTAATACCTAATAAAATTTTGGGGGGATTATCTTGAAATTATCTGCTATAACTGATAGTGTTCTTTCTCTGTTTATTATGATTTTAGTAGGAGTTTATGGAAGCAAGAAAAAAATTATCACCTCTCAAATCAATAAGGGATTGACAGATATTCTCGTACAAATTGCATTACCTTTTATGATAGTCTCTTCTTTTATTTTTACATATGATCATACAATTAAAACTAATATAGTACATACTTTTTATTATAGTCCTATAGCCTATATAGTAATCATAGCTATTTCATATTTACTTCTACTGCCAATAAAAAATGATAAGAAAACAATACTACATTTTGCCAATGTATTTACAAATACTGGTTATGTAGGTTTTCCAATACTTTATTCCATATATGGTAATGAAGGTGTTATATATGGGTCTATATTTAATATGTTTTTTGTTATTTTTGTATGGACCTATGGCCTTATGTTATTTAAAGATTTTAAAAAAAAAGAATTTAAGAAAGAAATAAGAAATGTTTTATTAAACCCGTCTATTATAGCAATTTACATAGGTATCGTAATTATGGTATTTAATATTCGATTACCCAATGCTTTAATATCTAGTATGAAAAGTATAGGAAACATGACTGGACCCTTGTCTATGTTTATTATTGGAGTTATATTATCTAATATTAAGATAAGAAAATATCTAAAAGATTGGACAATATATTATGGAATAATTACCAAGTTGGTAATTATTCCTATAATTATATATTTTATTTCTATATTATTAGTAGATTTATCAAAGGCTGTAATTACTGTAATCATTATGACTGCCATGCCTGCCTCTACTATGACATCAATCTTTGCGGAAAGTTATGATAAACAAAAAGAATATGCTGCTCTTTTAGTATCTATCACTACATTACTATCTTTGATTTCGGTACCTATATTATTAAAAATGATAATTTCATAGAAATTAATAATCTCAATGTATTTAATATAACCCTCCACAAGTAAGCAGAGGGTTATAACTATTAAATTATTTAGAATAAATCCTAATAGTATTATTCTTTATATAAACTTAAAAATGCATCCACTATTTTTGGATCATATCTGGTGCCTGATTGAGATTTGATTATTTCTAAAGCTACTTCATGACTAAGTCTACTACCATCTACTTTATTTGTCATGGCAT
>JAAYNB010000051.1 GCA_012521085.1 Clostridiales bacterium
AGAGAACACTATGAGGGATATATAGCAGGAAGTAGTAAAGAAACAGAATTTATTGATTGGGCTTTTAATGCGGTTAAAGATCAAATTAACTTATCTACAGAAGAGCTTGATAAAGATAATGATGGAAGGATAGATGTTGTAACTTTTTTAGTAAATGGAGCAACAACTTCTAATAATATGCTTTGGCCTCATCAAGCAGAGTATAAGGGGAATCAAACATTAAATGGCAAAAAGTTAGGGAATTATAATTTAATTAATGTTGGAAGTAATGAAATAAATATATTTAATAAGGAAATTTTAGAAGTAGTTATACATGAATTTCTACATATATTTAATTATCCGGATCTCTATAGATATTATAAGTCTGGAAGTCCAATAGGTGAATGGGATATTATGTCTGATTCAACTGGATATGGACAACTTCCCTTAGTATATACAAGAGATTTGTTTGGAAATTTAAATCTTAATATTCAGGATATAACTAAAGATGGAGTTTATACATTAAGGAACTCTCAAAGCACAAATAAGAATGATCTTATTGCTTTTAAAATAAAATCACCACTTTCTGAAAAGGAATATTTTATGGTTGAGTTTAGAAAGCAAAGTGGTAATTGGGATAGTTCTTTACCTGGTTCTGGTCTTATAGTATACAGAATAAATAATAATGTAGATCCCTGGGTTGGTAATAGAAATGGTTCGCCAGATCACGTTTATATATTTAGACCTAATGAAGTTAGCTTAAATAATGGGGGAGGATATATCTCAGGAGCCTTTCTTTCAAAGGAGTCAGGAAGAACTTCTATAGATAATCTTTTCTTTAGCAATGGTACAAGCAGTGGAATAAAAATTTCAGAAGTAGATAGTGCAGGGGGAGATTCAATAAGTTTTAAGATTAGCTTTCCAAAGGAAGAACCTATTGTAGAAGAAATAATTGGTAAGGATAGATATGAAACTTCAGCTTTAATAAGTGCTAAAACTTTTAAGTCTTCAGAAACAGTGATTCTTGTAAATGGTACTGCTAGTGCAGATGGATTAACCATAAGTCCTATTGCATCCTATTTAAAAGCACCAATTTTATTAGTAAGAGATAATTCTATTCCAAAGGAAATAGCAAATGAAATAAATAGGCTTAAAGCAACAAAGGTAATTATAGCAGGTGGAGAAGGAGTAGTTTCTAATAAAGTAGTAAATGATATAAAATCATTAGGAATATCTGATATTAAGAGATTAGGCGGAAAAGATAGATATGAAACTTCTTTTGAGATAATGAAGTATATTGATTCAAATTTGTATGATGTTACTAACATAGTTGTTGGAAATGGTTTAGCAGAAGCGGATATGATGTCAGTATCTTCTTTTGCAGGTAGGGATAATATGCCAATAGTATTAACTAAAAAAGATTCTATAAATTCAAATGCATATAATTGGTTAAAAAGTGAAAATATAGAGAACTCTTATATAATAGGGGGAACTGGGGTTGTATCAGACTCCTTGTTAAATAAGATAGATTTAATATCTAATTCTAATGTAAAAAATAATAGGTTAGGTGGCTATGATAGGTATGAAACTAATGCTAAAATAATAAGCAAATTCAGCACCGGTGATACTAATATAATTTATATGACAAAGGGATTAACTTTAATAGATGCATTAAGTGCTGCTCCAGTTTCTGCACTAAATAATGGTGTTATAGTATTAGCTGGCAATTCCTTAAGTAGTAGTCAAAAAGATGCCTTATCTAAATTAGAGTTTAATAAGTTGATACAAGTAGGTGGAGGAGTATCCAATAATGCTAAAAATAATATGATTAGTTTCTTGAATTAAAGCAACTTTAATTATATTGTAGAATAAAATACTTATAGCTGTATTTTTAAATAAGCTATAAGTATTTTTCTTTGAAAAAATTCTATTATATATATTAAAATAATACTAAATTCGACATTTTGATTATTTAAAAAAATAAAATAGATTATATTTAAGCTATATATATAAACAAAATGAATACAACTATAAAATTTAATTTGAATTTAAATTAAATATAATAATAACAAAAAAACAACAGAATGAAGGGAAATTCTGTATGGGTTGTTGGGTTAATAGAAAGTGTTTATTTTGATAAATTAATATGCTATAATTGTTTTGTTAAAAGTAGAATGCTGTAAAAATAATGGGGAAATTAGATGTTTTAATTACAAAAAAGTGAATATTAAAAGTTTTTAATAAACTATTAAGGGGGAAGCTTAATGGATA
>JAAYNB010000006.1 GCA_012521085.1 Clostridiales bacterium
ATAAATGAAAATAGGATATCTAGGACCGAAAGGATCCTATAGCTATATGGCAGTAATACAATATGCACCAGATGTAGAATTAATACCAACAAAAAGTATGAGAAAAATAATAACATTAGTAGAAGAAGAAAAAATTGAACAGGGAATTCTTCCTATAGAAAATTCTACTGAAGGTGCAGTTACAGAGGTAATGGATTTACTGATAAAGACAAAAAAATCTAAAATTCAAAGAGAAATCATCCTACCTGTAAGACATAATCTTTTAAGTACAGGTGATGATATAAGTAAATTAAAATATATATTATCTCATCCCCAGGCATTGGAACAGACTAGAGAATATTTTATAAAGAACTATCCAGGGATAGAGCTAATACCAACTGAAAGTACTTCAAGAGCATGTGAGATAGTTAAACAAAAAGGTGAGGAATATGCTGCCATAGCTAATGAATGGGCAGCTAAAAATAATGGATTAAAAATACTAGATAAAAATATCCAGGATAATTTTTATAATCAAACTAGATTTTTGATTATTGGAAGAAATCATGAAAAACCTACAGGAAAAGACAAGACATCCATAGCATTTTCTTTTCATAATGATTTTCCAGGTAGTTTATATATGGTATTAAAAGAGTTTGCAGAAAGAGAAGTGAATTTAACTAGAATAGAATCTAGACCAGCTAAAAGTGAGATGGGTAAATATATATTTTATATTGATTTTATAGGTCATATAGAAGATAATCATGTGAAAGAAATTTTAGAAAATGTTGAAAAAATAACCAATAGATTTAAGATTTTTGGCTCCTATCCCATGGGCAAAATAGAATAATATTAAATAAAAGAAAGTATTAATTTGGTAATTTAGATAATCAAATTAATACTTTCTTTTATTCTAAATCTATAATTAGATAAAAAAAGAAAAAAATATTAGGAAGATTAAAATTCGAAATATTCTGAATAAAGCAAAGAAATAATAACAATAAATCACGCAAAAAACATGAAAACATTTTTAAAAAACATGATATTAATTCTAAAATAAAAAACACCCTCATGAAACACTGAAATTTAAGGGTTTTATGAAAAAATAATAGAAAGGGCCTATGAAAACATAAGTTAAAAAAATCACAATAGGTCCATTTGGGAAATGGACCGGAAACAAAAATGAAATTTTATATAATGGCCCTTGCAAACGGTACCAAAAAATCACTAAAACCATAAAAACCCCAAAAATATCAGCGAAAATAAAAGAAAACAACAGATATATGGATTAATTAAGAGTAAAGCCTAAATAATTTTGAAATACTGTATTTTAAAATATTATTTATATGATATATAGTGAAATCAGAAATGGAAAACTAATATAAATGGACTGGTCCATTGATTAGAAGTATTTGGAAGTGAGGTGGTAGCTCTTAAGATGGAAATTAATAGGGAAAGTGGAGTGCCAATTTATATTCAAGTAAAAAATAAAATAATAGATGATGTAAAAAATGGCATATTAAAAGTGGGAGATAAACTTCCAACAGAAAGAGAATTGTCACAACGCTTAAAGGTCAGTAGGAATACTATTTCAACTGCCTATGATTCATTGGTAAGTGAAGGTGTACTGATCTCCTATCAAGGTAGAGGTACCTTTGTTGCAAAAGAGGACAAATTATGGGAAAAAGATGAAATTAAGGACAAAGTCATTAGATTAATAGATATAGCATTAGAAGAAGCCATAGAAGTAGGTTTAGATTTAAAAGAATTTGTACTCATTGTGCAAGATATGGTGAAGGAAAAGGAAGAATTAATTAAAAATGTAAATGGTATATTTGTAGAATGTAATATAGAACAGGCTAGGTTTTTTGCAAAGGAAATTAGTAAGAATACAAATTTAAATATATTGCCTATGACAGTATCACAATTGCGTGATGGGGGAAATATAAATGAAGATTGGTTTAATAACACACAAATTATAATCACAACCTTTAATCATGTAAACGAAGTAAGAGAATTGGTAAAAGATTTTAATAAAAAGGTGGTAGGTGTTGCCAGCAATCCTAGCTTAGAAACCATTGTAAAAATCGCCAAGTATCCTAAAGGTACTAAGTTTGGGCAAATTTCACTTTCAAAGGAATTCCATTATAAAGTTAAATATGCATTAGAAGCTGCAGGCTTACACAATTTAAATATGGAGGCCATAAATAGTAAAGACAAAAAAGAAGTACTTGAATTAATAGAAAAATCACATGTGATAATTGTTTCACCGGGTAGAGAAGAAGAGGTGAGAAAATTAGTAGGTGATGAAAAAGAAATTGTCAGATTTGACTATGTTTTAGATAGGGATTCAGTGAAAGCAATCCTATCAAAAATGATTAAAGATAAAAAATAATTTATAAGGAGAGAGAAATATGAATAATAAAATTGTATTGGGCGTTATAGGAGCAGACTGCCATGCAGTTGGAAATAAGGTATTAGACCACGCTTTTACAGAAGCAGGATTTGAAGTTGTAAATGTAGGTGTATTAAGTTCACAAGAAGACTTTATTAATGCAGCTATTGAAACAAATGCATCAGCTATTTTAATATCATCTCTTTATGGGCATGGAGAAATTGACTGTAGAGGGTTAAGAGAAAAATGTGAGGAAGCAGGATTAAAAGACATCATATTATATGCTGGTGGTAACTTAGTAGTAGGTAAACAAAACTGGGAAGATGTAGAGAAAAGATTTTTAGATATGGGCTTTGACCGTGTATATGGACCAGGAACTTCACCAGAAGAAGGAATAAGAGATTTAAAGAAAGATTTAAATTTAGAATAATCTGAGGGTGATAATGTGAATGCACTACTATTGATTGACTTTGGCAGTACCTACACCAAGCTTACAGCAGTGGATATTGACAAACATGAGATTATAGCACATGCCAAGTCATTGACTACTGTACAAAGTGATATCATGATAGGTTTTAATAAGGCCTACGAACTCATGAAAGAAAAGTGCAAAGGTATAGAATTAGAATTTAAAGAAATGTTGGCTTGTAGTAGTGCTGCAGGTGGACTTAGAATGGTGGCAGTTGGATTAGTCCCAGATCTTACAGCAGAGGCAGCTAAAAGGGCAGCCCTAGGTGCAGGGTCTAGGGTACTAGAAGTATATAGCCATGAATTAAGCCGCAGTGAAATGAAAGATATGATAGAAAAAAAACCA
>JAAYNB010000052.1 GCA_012521085.1 Clostridiales bacterium
ACCTTTGTAGGAAAAATGTAAGAATTCTGTATGAAAATTTTATGAATATAATAAGGATAAACGGATAAATAGCATTCATATATCTGGTATTATTGTTACCGATATATGAATGTTTTTTGTTATTTATAATAAAGTATGCATTTCTTTATATGACTTATGAAAGGAAGATATTACACCATGAATATATTAAAAATTGCTATTATATTTGGAGGCAAATCACCAGAATATCATATTTCACTTCAATCTGCATATGCAATTATAAAAGCTCTGGATGAAAACCGTTACGAAAAAATTCTTATCGGTATCACTAAGGATGGAGGCTGGTTCCGATATTATGGTGATATAAATAAAATCAAAGATGATACCTGGTATATGAATTCATTGGAATGTGTGCCAGTATCCATCAATCCTGATCCTAAGTTCCATGGAATTATCGAATTAAAAACTGATGGTTATAGATACACCAGTCTCGATGCTGCCTTTCCAGTACTACATGGCAAAAATGGTGAAGATGGTACAGTACAGGGACTGATAGAATTAGCAGGTATCCCACTAATTGGATGTGGTACCCTATCTTCGGCCCTATGTATGGATAAGAAGAGGGCACATAGGCTTGTATCCCAAGTGGGCATTAAAACTCCAAAATCAATAGTACTCTCAGAAGCTACCCTAGGTCAAAAGCTAACAAAGCTTACTAAGAAGCTTAGCTATCCCCTCTTTGTCAAACCAGTAAAGGCTGGTTCCTCCTTCGGAATCACCAAGGTTATAGCAGATGAACAATTAGAACCAGCGGTAAATCTGGCTTTCCAATATGATAACGAAATAATCATAGAAGAATATATTGAAGGCTTTGAGGTTGGATGCGCCATACTTGGTAACCACGATCTAATCATTGGTGAAGTGGATGAAATTGAACTAAGCAATGGTTTTTTTGATTACACCGAAAAATATACCCTTAAAAGTTCCAAGATTCATATGCCTGCAAGAATTGATACTGATATTGCTAATCGCATTAAGAAAACTGCTGCCCTTATCTATAGAACCTTGGGATGTAAAGGCTTTGCTAGGGTCGATATGTTTCTTACCCCTGACAAAAAAATAGTTTTTAATGAGGTAAATACAATACCAGGATTTACTGCCCATAGCCGGTATCCAAATATGATGAAAGGCATTGGTTTGTCCTTTTCAGAGATTTTGGACAAGCTGATAGAATTAGGTACAAAGGCATGACTGATTTAATATTTTACCATGATGATATTTATAAGGGTAGTTTAATACTTGTTAACAGAGACTATCCTTTAGTTCAAAGTAAAAAACCAGAGCTTCGGCCTGCAGTTGATAGTTTTAGCAATATCCCTATGGAGATAAATGCAGCCAATATTTTATCCCTTTTGTTAGATGCTGTTAACAGCGAAAATGCAATTATTCCTGTCAGTGGCTACCGTACTCCTGAGGAGCAATCTAGAATTTATAATCATTCTCTGAATGAAAATGGGGCAGAATTTACTGACCGTTATGTTGCTCTTCCCTACCATAGCGAACATCATACAGGTCTCGCCATTGATCTTGCTATGAAACAAGATCATATTGATTTCATTAGGCCCTACTTTCCCTATGAGGGCATATGCAATGACTTTCGTAAACTGGCACCCCTCTACGGATTTATAGAACGATATCCATTAGGTAAAGAAAATATTACTGGAATAGCCCATGAACCTTGGCATTTTCGCTATGTAGGTTTCCCTCACTCTAAATTAATATCGGAGCGGGGCATATCTTTGGAGGAGTATATTGAAGATTTAAGGTCCTATTCCTATGGAGGAAAGCACCTATATTATAAGCATCACAATCAAGTAATAGAAATTTTCTATATTTGCCTATCAAATGTATATAGCACTAAAATTAGTATTAGGGAAAACACTTTGTATCAGGTATCTGGTAACAATGTTGATGGCGTAATTATTACCATTTGGAGGAAGAGCAATGAGTAGTTCAAAGGAATATGGAGGATTGGATTATTTTCGTATTATAGCCGCAGCATTAGTTGTGGCTATCCACACCTCACCATTATCAATTATAAATGATAGAGCGGATTTTATATTTACCAGGATTCTATGCCGTATAGCTGTCCCCTTCTTTTTTATGGTTTCTGGCTTTTTCCTATATGCTGATAACAGGAGAAT
>JAAYNB010000053.1 GCA_012521085.1 Clostridiales bacterium
CTGCTTCACTTTGAATTATTCCCTTTTTAAGATTTAAATCCCTGATTTTTTCTCTATACTCTGGATTATCTGAAATAATCTCTGCAATAATGTCCTTAGCACCATTAATGGCATCTTCTGTACAATGTACTTCTAATTCCTCATTTATAAAGGGTTCTGCTAACTTTTCCATATCTCCTGATTCTATTTCCTGATTTAATATTATTTCTGCTAATTTTTCCAAACCCTTTTCTATGGCAATGGTAGCTCTAGTCCTTCTCTTAGTCCTATAAGGTCTATATAAATCTTCTATCCTCTGTAATACTGTGGCATCTATTATAGCTTTTCTTAATTCCTCTGTTAGTTTTCCCTGTTCATCTATTAATCTAATGACTTCTTCTTTTCTAGATTCTAAATTTCTCAAATAAACCAATCTATCATATAATTCCCTAAGAACTTCATCTGTTAACCCTCCCGTCATCTCCTTACGATAACGAGCAATAAAGGGAATTGTATTTCCCTCATCTATTAATTCTATGGTATTGTCAATCTGTGATTGTCTTAAATTAAATTCTTTCATTAATTGATCTTTTATTTTCATCTCAAACCTCCTGTATATCATTAGATCCTATAAGATCCTTGGGCTCCGCCTCAGGATGACGCTGTTATTCTGGAATTATATACCAAGACCGAACACAAAGAACATAATTATTATATCACATAATAGAAATTCTCATAAAAAATACTTCCAAATAGATAATCAAATTTTAATTAGACCATCTACTTTGGAAGTATTATATTATCTTAAAATCTATCCTTTTTTCCACTTACTATCATTATTAACCACATAATCATTGAGTTGTCCTTTACCATAGGTAATACCTGCTACTATCTGTGGACCTTGAGGTGCATCTTCTGAATCTTTGCCACCTTCTCTAGCACCTAGCTCTTTCCAACCTTCATATACAGGTGTTATGACCTTTATGGCCAATTCTAATTTTTCTGCATCTTTTTTTATGCTAGCATCTGTTATTAATTGATTGATGTAGAAATAAAGACTTCTCAAATTATTAGCAATTTCTGTATTACCTTCTAGGGTGGATAGTAATTCTGCTAATATCTCCCTAGATTTTTCTATGGATTTATTAAATCTATCTTCTGCATTTATACTTAAAAAATCTATACCATCTTTTAAGCTATCTATTAAACCTTCATAGACAATGGCCACTAATTCTGCTTCATTGGCATTGGCAATACGATTTGCAAGGTATTGTTTTTCTATCAATTTTTATTCACTCCCTGCTATCCTTTAAAAATATAAATAATGACAATACTATGTAATTTATCTTAATTACTTAGTAGTTGTAAAATAGACTGTGGTCTTTGGTTAGCTTGGGCCAACATTGCCACTCCAGATTGGGTTAGGATGTTGAGCTTAGTAAACTCTGACATCTCCAACGCCATATCAGCATCTTCTATTCTAGATAGAGCTGCTGTTAGATTTTCCGTGGTGTTGTCTAGATTAGTAGCTGTGTATTCTAGTCTATTTTGAATAGCTCCTAAAGCCCCTCTAAGTTCTGCTACTTTGTTAATAGCATTATCATATACAGTAATTGCAGCGGTAGCTGTCTCTTCTGTAGAAACATCTAAAGCATATTCTATCATACTAGAAGATAGGCCATCAGTAACATTTGGAACAGTAGTAAAGGAAGCTCCTTTAACACCAGGATTTCCATCTTGGCTATCTGAACTAATATTTAACTTATGAGCCCTAATATCTCCTATTTGTAGTCTAAATCCTTGGCCTTGATTTGGTCCTACTTGAAGGTTGGTATTAAAATCATCCAATGTTCCTTCAAGATATATTAAATGACCTGCAAAGCCGGTTTTAGTTGACTCAATTATAAGTCTTTCTGGTACCCCAGCACCAGCACCATCTTTTTTCAAGGTTACATTTTCTATTTTTAATCCTGCTAATTCACTTACTATATCTTCTATCTTTTTATAATCAGTTTTGTCGTATATATCTATTGCTCTATTTGTTCCAGCATAAGTTTCTTTAGAACTATCAAAAAACTCTATGGTTTCATTTCCTATAATCAATCTAGAACCTGCCTCTGGTAAATCATTAAAATAAAAACTACCTTTAGCATTACCAGTATCACTTTCTGCCTTCCCATTCACTTTCAAATTCGATGCTACTAATGTACCTTTTTCTGTCAAGGAACCCTTTAATTCTATTTCACTTTTACCACCTATAGAAGTTGTAATAATTTCTACATCTGCACCTCTAAGGGTAGCCCTTGCAGAATCCCCTAATGCTTTATTAATTACATCTAATAGTGCATCTTTTTTATCACTATCATCAGAGTTAATCACCTTGTTTAAATTTACAATCTTTTCTTCCCCATCTATAAATATGGAAAGGGTATCATTTGAGTTTATACTGTTAAGTATAGTTGTATCTACACCAACAAGAATTTTCGCTGGTTCTCCAGTACTCATTCTATGCACTGTAGTGTTAGTATTTGGACCTTCATTTCCTCTAAGTATATTCCTAGTATTTACTCCGTACCATTAGCAATTCTATTCACCTCTGAGGTTAATTGATTGACCTCATCTTGAATAGCTTTTCTATCTTCATTGGTGGTTGTTCCATTGGCAGCTTGTACTGCCAGTTCTCTCATTCTCTGTAACATGGAATGAACTTCATTCATGGCACCCTCTGCTGTTTGTATAAGGGAGATACCATCTAATGTGTTTTGAGAGGCCTTTCTCAATCCCCTTACCTGTGCTTTCATTTTTTCTGATATGGCCATTCCCGCCGCATCATCAGCTGCACGATTTATTCTTCTACCTGAAGATAATCTTTCTAAAGCTCCTGTGGACTTATTAGTATTTTGGCTCAGTAATCTATGGGCATTTAATGCCGGGATGTTGTGGTTAATTCTCATATTTTATTTCCTCCCCTATTTTTCTAATGATTTATAGATTTTTTATCAATATAATATGCTGAAATACAATTAAAATTTTAATTATCCTATAAAATAATTGCTATATTTTTACTTCATTAAGTATATCGGTTCATATGATGCTTTTCTTTAGTCCTATATTGTTTTTATTATTGCAAAGCTAAGTATTTTTCCTACCCTTACTTTCATCCACCATATCTACAAATACTAATATCTGTGCCACTACCTCATATAATTCTGGTGGTATTTCTGTACCTACTTTAAATGTCATTAATTCCCTTACTAATTCAGTGTCCTGTCTTATAAACACATCGCTTTCCTCCGCTGCTTTTAATATATTTTCTGCTACAAGCCCCTGTCCAGAAGCTATTATTTTAGGGGCTCTATCTGTTTCTCTATCATATCTCAATGCCACTGCCTGTTTATTTTTTTTCTTTTCCTTTTCCTTCTCCATCTATTTCACCTCTATATGGTAATATCTAAAAACCTATTTCTGGATTGATGGATATGAATATCTTCTTCTACCATTGTCAATATATCTTGATCTTCCTCAATTCTAAAGGACATTTCCTTTAATTCATAACCTATTTTATCTAAGAGTCCTTCTATTGTTTTAAGATTGTCCTCAAAATAATTCTTGTCCTCCAGGTTTTTAACTCCTATTTTCATAACCACATTTTTATAATTTACTGCTGTATATATATTTACATTTCCCATATTATTTGTATCAAAATTTAGTAAGATTGACATATTATTAGGATCAATCTTTCTGCTACCCCTTTTATTGTTCATTATATACATTTGAAAATTCTTCAACTGATTTTGTAGCATTATAGGGAGTTGTAGGACTCCATCATGTCTGTTTAATTGACTCTGTAGATTTATGCTTTCCCTTAGATCCTCACTATTTTTTTCAAAATTCTCTCTAACACTTGATTCCATTAGATGGCTCATATTATCTAATTCCCTCATAAATCTACCCAATTGCTGATAAAACCTTTCTCCTCTTAATTTACCTGCTTTAAAATCTACACTGGCTTTTTCTAAGAACTGTTCTATTTTAGACACTAAATTATTTATTTTTTCCTCTTTACTATCCTTTAATGTATCTAATACATCCTTCAATTTAGATGTAATCTGCTGTTCATTGTTTAAGAAAAAACTCATTTGCTGTACTTTTTTTAGATTAACTGGTATTGCATTTTTTATCATTAGGGATAATATGCCATCTCTTTGAGATTTTAAAGATTGTATATTTTGTATTAGATTATTTAAATCCATATTCTTTTCTGCTACTTTATCCTTATTTTCTATACTTTCTGTATCTTCTGCACTTTGTGAATTTATTATATTCTCTTTATTGTATAGCTCTTCACTTGTCTTATTTTCTATAATATTAGCTAATTCTCCAATTTCCATCTTTTCTATAACCAAATTATTATTCATAAAATCCCTTAACATATGGGAGGATAATTCATTTCTAATACTAGACATCTGATTATATATCTCATGTAATCTGGTGATGTTTTGTTCATTAATAGGTAAATTATTAGTAATTAAGGCCCTAGCCCCTTCTAAATCTAGAGGATTTTGTCCCAATCCTAGTTTTCTCATATGATTTATGGCATGTTCTCTGATTACGGCCTCCTGTGGTGCTTCTAATTTTACATTGCTCATCTCTTCATGACTTATGATTAATCTTTCAATAGTTGTAGGTAATTTTGTATTCATCTGATGGGCAATGGTATCAAAATTCAAATTCTCTAATTTATTTAGATGAATTATGGTTTTTACATGTTGTTTGACTAGATTAGCATTACCCTCATCTAATTCCTGTAATAATAAGGAGAGTTTTTTTAGACTGTCATCAGATGTGAGAAAATCTAATTTACCTAATTTAAAATCCACACCTCTTTTTATTAATTCTATCAACTGTTGATTATCTATTTTTTCTAAGTTTTCTACTGCCTTTAAAATATTTTCAATCTTACTATTTTCTAAAATTCCACCATCAGTATTTACTAAATCAATATCTGATTTTACTAGTTCAGCCAGTGAAATAATATCTTCTCTTTCTATATCTACACCTGCTCTAATTAAACTAGCTAATTTATCATAATCCAATGTGGATTGTAGTTCTCTAATGGCTTCTTTAACATGATTTACATTATCCATATTTTCTTTTGAAACTTCAAGACCTGATTTGATTAAGTCCTTAGCCAAAGATATATTTTTCTCGTCTGTTTCTATATCTATAAACTCCAATTGCTCTACTATACTATCTTCCATTAACTCTAAATCCCTATCACTAATGGTATGAGGACTAGTTGCATCTGAATTATAAAGATTATTTATTGATGGACTTATATTTTCCTCCACAGGAATAGTATTCTTGGTAATATTGTTTTTAAGTTTATATAGATTATCTATATTAGTATCAATTTTATTTTTTATTGCATCTATTACTATGCTATCTTCAATATTTTGTAAATTATCTATTTTATCAAAAATCCTATTCACATGTTCTATAATTTTTTTATTTATTTCTATACCTGCTTTATCTAGAGCCTTAATAATATCTGTTATGTCCTTACCCATTTTATTGCCGTAGATTTTTTTAGCTATTTTTTCTGCTTCCTCTGTAGTCATTTCTTTTTTAAAACCTAGGAATTTCAGTAGTGAAAAACTCTCTTTTGTATCTTTACTACTTTCCACTGTATTAGCTATTTTTTCTAAGGATTCTTCCTCCAGATTTACATCTTTTTTTATTAATCTAATGGCTGTATCATAATCTAGATTTTCTATGATTTTGTCCAAGGACAATTTAGATTTAATAAAATTTTGGATATTTTCCTTAGTTATATCTACACCATGGTCCTGCAATGCCTTTAGAGCTGCCTCTGTATCTTCATTTACTGGTAAATTTAATTTTCTCAGTATTTCACTACCACCCTTTATGTTGCCATCTTTTGCACTGGTACTTTCTTCAACTATATCCTCATTTAATATTCTAGATTTTACTATATCCCTTCTATTTATAACAACTTCATCTCCAAGATTAGCTTCAATAGGTTCCTTTAACTCGATTTCTATGCTTTTATCCCTACCTATATCTAATTTTATATTATTTTCATCTTTTTCTATTAAAGTTCCACTAATCTTTTGAGTAGAATTATTATTTCCATAATAAGATTGGGCTTTTAACAATCCTAAATTTTGAATAATATTATTATTCATTCCATCACCACCTTTTTTTGACTTCACTCATTTGACTTCACTACTTAATTTATCGACATTTATCCTAGTTTCTTTAGTGATTAATCTTTTTATAAAATTTGCCGATAAGATATATAGTATTGTATAATCAATATAATAAAACATTGTTTTTACATAGATTGATGTCCATTATTTATTGGAGGTATTAAGATGAATAGAATCAATGGCATACCCATGCAGGAAATGATAAATATGATAGAGCCTGAAAATAGAAAAGCTGAGATTAAAAAGGCTGAATTTGTAAATAAATTAGATGATATAAAATCACAACATGTAAGGGATCATTTAGAAGATTTATATGCTAAAATTGTAGACCAATCTGAGAAAATTGGTGAAAGACTTCATATAAGTGAATTAGTTAAATACAAATCCTTAGTTCGTGAATTTCTAGATGTGGCAGTGAAAAACTCCCATCAATTTTCTAAACAAAATTTCCTAGACAGGAGAGGGAGACATAGGGTCTATTGTATTGTAAAAAATGTGGATAGAGAATTGGAAACTCTTACAAAGGAATTTTTGAAAGAAGAAGTTGACAGGATAAATATACTTAAAAAATTAGATGATATTCGTGGTATGTTATTGGATGTTTTTATGTGATTAAGATCCTTCGGCTACGCCTCAGGATGACTCCTTAGATGATAATATATAATATTTGTGATGATATAAAAAAAGTTGGGAATTATTTTTCCCAACTTTTTTGATTTAAATATCCATTTATGAAAATATCAATATCTCCATCCATAATCGCCTGTATATTACCAGTTTCTACCTCAGTGCGATGGTCTTTTACAAGATTATATGGATGAAATACATAGGAACGAATTTGACTTCCCCATGTAATCTGACTATAATCTCCCTGTAAATCTTCTATCTTTTCTTTTTGTTCCAATTCCTTTAATTCATATAATTTCCCTCTGAGCATTTTCATAGCAGTTTCTTTATTGCTATGCTGAGATCTTTCATTTTGACATTGTACTACTATTCCTGTAGGTATATGGGTTATACGTACAGCTGAATCTGTCATATTTACATGTTGTCCCCCTGCTCCACTAGCTCTATAGGTATCTATCCTCAAATCTGTAGGTTTAATTTCAATTTCCACAGTATCGTCCATCTCAGGTATTACATCTACAGAGGCAAAGGAAGTATGTCTTTTGCCAGAGGAATCATAGGGCGATATTCTAACTATACGGTGGACTCCTTTTTCAGACTTTAAATATCCATAGGCATTTAGTCCTTCTATGGACATGGTTACATGTTTAATACCTGCTTCTGGGTCCTGTAATAAGTCTAATATCTTCACCTTATAGCCTTTATGTTCCGCCCAGCGACCATACATTCTCCAGAGCATGCTAGCCCAATCTTGGGCATCTAATCCACCTGAACCAGCATTTATACTGAGAATACAATTATTTGCATCATATTGACCATCTAATAAACTGGCTAGTTTGATTTCTTCCAAGTCTTTTTCCAACTCAGTAACACCTTGGACAAATTCCTCCTCAAAGGAAGTATCCCCTAGTTCTAGAAAATCCAACATGGTACTTAAATCCCCATAGAGTTCTACCATTTTTTCATAATCTTCTACTTTAGCCTTTACATCATTGGCTTGCTTTGCAATTTCCTGTGCTTTCTGGGGATCATCCCAAAAACCTTCTGTTGCCATTTGTTCATCATATTCTTCTATTAATATTTTCTTTTTATCAATGTCAAAGAGAGACCCTCAATTCTTCCAATTTTTCATTTAACTCTATAAATCTATGTTTATATTCATCTAAATTGATCATTTCCACCACTCCATTTATCTACCGCAACATTTTTTATACTTTTCACCACTGCCGCAGGGGCAGGGTTCATTTCTACCTATCTTTTCTTTTTTAACTATGGGTTTTGACTCCCCATCCCCATCTCCATCTCCATGGCTGGTGCCAGTAGGATTTGCCACTTGTTTTCTCTGTATCTGTACTTCTTTTTCAATATTAAATATATATCTGATGGTATCCTCTTGAATACTATTGGTCATTTCTTGGAACATTTCAAATCCTTCCATTTGGTATGCTCTTACAGGATCCTCCTGGCCTATGGCCCTTAGACCTATTCCCTGTCTCAACTGATCCATGGCATCAATATGATCCATCCATTTAGTATCAATTACTTGTAGAAGGATTATTCTCTCGATCTCCCTCATTCTCTCTATGCCAATTTCTTCTTCCTTAATTCTATATACTTCTTCGCATTTTTCCATAATATAATCTTTTAAGGATTCTAAAGTTAGGTTTTTAATACTTTCAAGGGATAGAACATTTTTAGGTAGGAAGGTATTAGTTAAATTCTCCTGAAGACCTTTTAAATCCCATTGTTCAGGATTTTGACCTTCTGCTGTATATATGGCTATGGCATTGTCCACTATATTGCTAATCATATTGAATATATGATCACGCATATTTTCTCCTGCCAATACTTTCTTTCTATCACCATAAATAACTTCTCTTTGTTTATTCATTACATCATCATATTGTAGTACATGTTTACGAATACCAAAGTTTCTGCTCTCTACCCTCTTTTGAGCATTTTCAATGGTTTTAGAAAGTAATTTATGTTCTATGGCTTCATTTTCCTCTAAGCCCATTTTTTCAACAAAATTCTGCATCCTATCTCCACCAAAGAGACGCATTAAATCATCTTCTAGGGAAATATAAAATCTACTGGAACCAGGGTCTCCCTGTCTACCAGCTCTACCTCTTAATTGATTGTCAATTCTACGAGATTCATGTCTTTCTGTACCTATGATATGAAGTCCACCTACTGCTATTACTTCATCACGTTCTTTATCTGTAAGTTCTTTATATTTTCCATATAATTCCTTATATACTTCCTTTGCAGATTTAATCTCAGGATTATCAATATCTTCTAAACTACCTATTTGAGCCAGTATTTCCTCAGGATATCCTTTTTGTTTCATCTCCTGTTTTGCTAAAAATTCAGGATTACCTCCCAATAGAATATCTGTACCACGACCGGCCATGTTAGTAGCAATGGTTACTGCACCTTTTCTACCAGCCTGTGCTACAATCTCAGCTTCCCTTTCATGCTGTTTTGCATTTAATATCTCATGGGGAATTCCTCTCCTTTTTAAAAGCTTGGATATTTCCTCAGATTTTTCAATGGAAATAGTTCCTACTAATATAGGTTGACCAGTTTTATGTTTTTCTTCAATTTCCTCTACCAAGGCAGCCATTTTACCAGATTCACCTTGATATACCACATCTGGATAATCCATACGAATAACTGGCTTATTTGTAGGAATTTCTATAACATCCATATTGTATATGGCTATGAACTCTTCTTCCTCAGTCTTAGCTGTTCCAGTCATACCAGCTAATTTTTCATACATTCTAAAATAATTTTGAAAAGTAATTGTAGCTAAAGTCTTAGACTCTCTTTGAATCTGTAATTTTTCCTTAGCTTCTATGGCCTGATGTAAACCATCACTATATCTACGTCCAAACATTAGACGCCCTGTAAAATCGTCTACAATAATTACTTCTCCATCTTTTACCACATAATCCCTATCCCTTTTCATGAGATTTTGTTCCTTTAGGGCCTGATTAATATGATGGGATAATTCCATATTACTCATATCTGATAGGTTCTCTATTCCAAAGGATTTTTCTGCTCTTGCCACTCCTTCTTCTGTCAATACAACAGAATTTGCCTTTTCATCTATGATGAAATCTATGTCCTTTTTTAGAGTTCTGACAAATTGGTCCACTACATAATATAAATTAGTGGATTTATCCCCTTGCCCTGAAATAATTAGTGGTGTCCTAGCCTCATCAATTAGAATACTGTCCACCTCATCCACTATGGCATAATGTAATTCCCTTTGGACACGATTTTCCTCATATATGACCATATTATCTCTTAAATAGTCAAATCCAAATTCATTATTAGTACCATAGGTAATATCACTGTAATAGGCATTTCTTCTTTCCTCTGGAGTTAAACCATGTAGTATCACCCCAACAGAAAGACCTAGAAAATTATATATTTTACCCATCCATTCACAGTCTCTCTTGGCCAAATAATCATTTACAGTTACCACATGTACACCCTTACCTGATAGGGCATTTAGATATACTGGTAATGTGGCCATTAAAGTCTTACCTTCACCAGTTTTCATTTCTGCAATTCTTCCCTGATGCAAAACCATACCACCATATAATTGTACTGTATAATGTTTCATTCCCAGAGTTCTAAAAGCTGCCTCCCTAACAGTAGCAAAGGCCTCTGGTAATATATCATTTAGAGTTTCACCCTTCTCTAGTCTAGCTTTAAATTCAACTGTTTTATTTTTTAAATCTTCATCACTGAAATCTGCATATTCCTGCTCAAGGGATTCTATTTTTTTAACTTTCTTGTCTAATTTCTTCAATTCCCTGGCACTATAACTACCAAAGATTTTTTCAAATAAAGCCTTCAA
>JAAYNB010000054.1 GCA_012521085.1 Clostridiales bacterium
AGGAGGTAGATAGTTAATGTCCATATTTAATGCAATGAATGTAAGTGCTAGTGGATTAACAGCAGAAAGACTTAGAATGGATGTAATTTCTAAAAATATTGCAAATGCCAATACAACTAGAACTGCCAATGGGGGTCCTTATAGAAGGCAGGTTGTTGTATTTAAAACAAATGATAATGCAAAAAGTTTTTCTGATTATTTACAAAGTGCTAGAAAATCTCAAAATAACAATATGAATGGTGTGGAAGTAGTGGGAATTAGAAGTGATAAATCACTATTTAAAAAAGTTTATGACCCTGGGCATCCTGATGCCAATGAAGAAGGATATGTATTGATGCCTAATGTTGAAATCGTTACAGAGATGGCAAATATGATATCTGCTTCGCGCGGATATGAGGCAAATATAACTGCTTTAAATACTACTAAAAACATGGCTTTGAAAGCGTTGGAGATTGGTAAGTAATGGTAATGGGGGATGAAAAATGCAAGTAAATAAATACAGTAAAATTGGTAATTTTGAAATAAACAATGATTTAGGCTTATTTGAGAAACCAAAAAATAAAATAGATACATCCTTTTCAGGATTTTTATCCGATGCAATAAAAAATGTAAATAAATTAGAAAATGTGGCCCAAGAATATTCTATTCAATTAGCATCAGGCGAACTGGAGAATATTCATGAAGCTATGATTGCATCGCAAAAAGCAGAAATCTCATTACAATACATATTAGAAATTAGAAACAAAGTTCTCGATGCATATAGGGAAATCATGAGGATGCAGATATAAACATAGCTGAAAAGAGGTGAATCAATGTCTGAGGCATTGGGACAAATAAGGAACCAATTAAATGAATACATAGAGGGATTAGAGAACAAACAAAAAATCAAAATTATAGTAGGAATTGTTTTTATATTACTCAGTTTGACTGGAATAATATATTATTTTACAAGACCTGAATATGTTGTTTTATATAATGATCTTGATCATAAGCAAGCAGGAGAAGTTATGAATATACTTGAAGCCAATAACATAAGAGCGAAATTTGGCGAAAATAGTAGTACTATTATGGTACAAAAAGAAGATTATCAAAAATCACAAGTTACTGTTGCTACAGAGGGTTTGCCTCAATCAAGATTTTCATATGAAGACTTCTTTTCAGGTAATAATTTTATGAAAACAAGCGAAGAAAAATCCAAAGAATATTATGTTGCACTAGGAAATGAATTGGGAAAAATCCTGGAAGAAATACCAGGTGTTGAAAAAGCTTATGTTACTTTAACCGTCCCCGAAACAACTGGATTTATACGTTCTAATCAAGAACAGGTTTCTAAAGCTGCTGTATTTTTAAATATAGATCCAAATAAAGAATTAGATAGCAATAGTATTAAAGGTATAACTATGTTAGTATCTAATGCTGTTCAGGGATTGGAACCTGAGAATGTAACGGTACATGGCAGTGATGGCAGGGTGTTGAACGTTGAACGCTCTGAAAATGATATGGCTTTTGGACCTGCCGAACAATTGATTTTACAACAAAAAGTTAAGGATGATCTTGAATCAAGTCTCACAGATTTTTTATCTACTGTTTATGGGTATGGTAATGTGGTAGTAAAAGCCAATGTGAAATTAGATTTTGATAGTGAGATTACAGAAAGACAAGAGTTCTCCCCTCCTATAGAAGGTGAAACTGAAGGTATTATTAGGAGTATGGAAGAATTAAGAGAAAGTGTTATAAGAACGGATGAAGGTGGCATTCCAGGTACACCTACTAATACAGAAGACGATGTAACTCAATATGTAGAAGGAAGCAATGAAAGATCAGAATACAACAAAGACGAAAGAATAATTAATTACGAAATAGATGAAATTCGTCAAAAAATAATAAAAGCTCAAGGTCAAGTACAAGACATAACAGTAGCTGTATACCTAAATAGCAATGCCATTGTTGGTGGAAGCTTAAGTGATGAAGAAATTAGCGAGTTAGAGAATTTAATATCTGTTGCTGCAGGATTAGACACTAAAGAAGTAAAAGTAGCATTACAGGAATTTAACAACACATTGGCAGATGAAATTCAAAGAGCTATAGAGGCGGATGATATAACTACTACTAAAACTATGCCTATATGGGTATGGGCTTTAATAGCCGCATCTTTATTTGCTTTAGCATATCTTGTATATACGAGAAGACGTCGTAGCACTGAGGAAGAAGAAATAATAGAAACACCAGAAGAAATTATACCCGAATTAGAAGAGATAGATTTAGAATTAGCAGGTTCACAAGTAAAACAACAATTAGAAAAATTAGTAGATAAAAAACCTGATGCTGTGGCACAATTGTTGAGAAATTGGTTAAGTGAAGACTAGAGGTGAAAGTAAATGGGTATGAGAAGAGGTAGAGGCGAAATAACTGGACGAGAAAAAGCAGCCATACTACTTATAAGCTTGGGACCAGAATATTCAGCCCAAATATTTAAACATTTAAATGATGAGGAAATAGAAGAATTAACTTTAGAAATTGCCAATATGAGAAAAATTTCTCCTGAAGAAAAAGAACAAATTATGGAGGAGTTTTATCAAATATGTGTTGCCCAGGAATACATTTCCGAGGGTGGTATTAATTATGCAAAAGAAGTTTTAGAAAAAGCTTTAGGATCACAAAAAGCCATGGATATAATAAATAAATTAACTGCTTCACTGCAAGTTAAACCATTTGATTTTGCAAGGAAGGCTGATCCTTCACAATTATTAAACTTTATACAAAACGAACATCCTCAGACCATTGCATTAATACTTTCATATTTACCTTCTGAACAATCGGCAGCTATTTTATCTGCACTTCCTCAAGGAAAGCAAACAGAGGTAGCACAGAGGATTGCCACAATGGATAGAACCTCTCCTGATATTATTAAAGAAGTAGAATTGGTATTAGAGAGTAAATTATCATCCTTAATAAGTCAGGATTACACTTCTGCTGGGGGGATTCAATCTATTGTTGATATACTCAATTCAGTTGATAGAGGAACAGAAAAAAATATTATGGATACATTAGAGATACAAGATGCAGAATTAGCAGAAGAAATCAGAAGAAGAATGTTCGTATTTGAAGATATTATTAATCTAGACAGTACTTCAATTCAAAGATTCATTAGAGAAATTGATAATAATGAATTGGCCATTGCACTTAAAGGTGCAACTGAAGAAGTTGCCAGCGTCATATTCAGTAATATGTCTAAACGTATGGCAGAGATGATTAAAGAGGATATGGAATATATGGGTCCTGTTAGATTAAGAGATGTTGAAGAAATGCAACAAAAAATTGTTAATATAATAAGACAATTAGAAGAAACAGGTGATATAATTATTGCTCGTGGTGGAGGAGATGAAATAATTGTATAAAGTCTACAAGTCCATGGAAGTGGTATTGGGAGATAAAAAAGAATTGAAATTTGATGATGTAAATATTATTAAAACCCAAGAATCAAATATAACTGAAACCACAGATGATAATATAGAAAATGACATAGATATGGATAAAATCATTGAAGAAAAAAGACAGGAAATAATTGCTGAAGCTGAAAGACAATCACAAGAAATTTTAGCAGAAGCAGAACAACAAAAGAACTTAATAATCGAACAAGCATATAATGAAAGAGAAAATGTTCTACAAGAGGCAAAAAATGAAGGTTATGATGAAGGATTTAAAATTGGACAACAAGATGGCTATGATAGATATCAGCAATTAATAGATGAAGCTAAAGCTATAAAACAAGAAGCATATGATTTAGAAAAAAAATTAGTTAAAAAATTAGAAAAAGATATTATAGAGTTAATCATATATTCTGTGAAAAAGATATTGAATGTTGAGCTAGATGATAATCATGAATTATTATTAAATCTTGTAGAAAAGGGTTTGGAAAAAGCAACTTTTAAAGACAAGCTAATAATTAGAGTCAGTGAATCTGATTTTGATATTTTGAATGAGCATAAAAATAGAATATATATGATGACAGAGGGTATTGATGACATAGTAGTGAAAAAAGATTCTGCTCTTAAAAAAGGCAGTGTAATTATTGAAACTGAATCAGGGAAAATTGATTCTAGTATTGATACCCAAATCAAACAAATAAAAAGTTTATTTCATGATTTGTTTGAAAGGGAGGATTAAATGATAGAAATAAATTTGGAAAAATACAGAAACTCCCTTGAAATGATTGATTTAATCAAATATACAGGTCATGTAACACAAGTAATTGGATTAACTATAGAATCCGTTGGACCTGCAGTGAAAGTTGGGGAGGCATGTAAAATATACACTGTTAATAATTCTAATCCTATTATGGCAGAGGTTGTAGGTTTTAAAGGAAAGAAAGTACTATTAATGCCCTTTGGTGATATGGAAGGCATTGGTCCTAATAGTATGGTAGAGGCATTGGGAAGCACCTTAAATGTAAAGGTGGGAGATAGTCTTTTAGGTAGGATATTAGATGGTTTAGGTAATCCCATAGATGATAAGGGACCTATAGAAGAGACCACCGTATATCCTGTTGCTGGAACACCTTTAAATCCTTTAGAACGTACAAAAATCAACAAACCTCTACCCTTAGGCATAAAAGCATTAGATGGTTTATTAACCTGTGGGAATGGGCAGAGAATTGGAATATTTGCAGGTAGTGGTGTAGGGAAAAGTACCTTGTTGGGTATGATAGCCCGTAATACAGAAGCAGATATAAATGTAATAGGACTAATTGGAGAAAGAGGTAGAGAGGTAAAAGAATTTATTGACCATGATTTGCAAGAAGAGGGTCTTAAAAGATCTGTATTAGTAGTTGCTACCTCTGATCAACCACCTTTAGTAAGGATGAAAGGTGCTCTCTTGGCAACAGCCATAGCTGAGTATTTTAGAGATAGAGGTAAAAATGTATTATTACTAATGGATTCTTTAACAAGATTTTCCATGGCTCAAAGAGAAGTGGGATTAGCAATCGGTGAACCACCTGTTACTAGAGGATATACACCATCTGTATTTGCTGCTTTACCTAAATTGCTTGAAAGATCAGGTACTTCATCTAAAGGAGCTATCACTGGACTATATACTGTATTGGTAGATGGAGATGATATGAATGAACCCATAGCTGATACAGTAAGAGGTATATTAGATGGCCATATTGTTCTATCTAGACAGTTAGCAAATAGTGGACATTATCCAGCAATAGATATTTTGTCCAGTGTGAGCAGGGTTATGCCAAATATTGTATCTGATGAACATATGAAAATAGCCAATGAGATCAAACAAATTGTAGCCACATATAGAGAATCTGAAGATTTGATAAATATTGGAGCATATGCCCATGGAAGTAATAAAAAAATTGACTATGCTATTAGAAATATAGACTCTATTAATAATTTTTTACGACAAAGCGTCGATGAAAAAGTAGATTATGACCAAGTATTGAATTTGATGGCAGAATTAATTAAGTAAAGAGGGGAATATTATGGCAGTCAAATTTAATTTTAGATTCCAAAATGTTTTACAAATTAAAGAAAAAATAGAAGAAGGCAAAAAACATCAATTTGCAAATACACAAAAAAATTTTATTAATGAGCAAAAGAAATTAAATTATTTATTACAAAAAAAAGATAAACAAATTCAAATGTGGAATAATCTAGCTGAAAATAATCAAGTTATACAAATAAAAGACTTCAAAGACTCAGCTACTACTTTGGAAATGATAAATGATTTAATAAAAAATCAAGAAAAAGCAGTGGAAAAATGTGAAGTCAAACTAAATGAACATAGACATGAATTAATTGAGGCAAAAAAAGAAAGAAAGATTTTTGAAAAAATAAAAGAAAAAGATTTTGAAGAATTTAAAATCCAACAAAATAAAATTGAAATGGCTTTAATAGATCAAATAGTAACATATAAAAGCACAATAAGCAGAGGAGGTTAATATGGCGGATAACCTTCAGGAAAATGAAAAAACAAGTTATTTAAAAGGATTTATAATTACATTTTTAGCTTTTTTATTTATTCCAATAGTTACAATGATTATTATGTATTTTACTAATGATAATTTTCATTATGCTACCAATAATACTTTAACAGCATTACCAGGTGTTTTAGGCGAACATTTTAAATCATTACCTACAAAAGAGGAAAAAGAAAATATTAAATTACAAATAGCAAAATATTATATTGACTTAGACGAAGATAGATTATTAGATAAACTTTTAATTATAAAAGGTGAGGATGAAGAATTATATAATGATTTATTAATCTTATTAAATAAAGAAAATCCCATAAAAATGAAATTAATAAGAGAAAAAATAAGATTAAGTCAATTAGAAACAAATTTATTAAATAGGATTTTAGAAGAAATTGAAGATGATAAAAAAGAAAAAATAAATTCATATGTTGATTATTATACTTCTTTAAAACTACCTGATACAATTTCTGAAATAGAGAGAACATACCAAAGTGGAGAAATAAAAGATAATGAGTTGGCAGAATTCTTCAATCTCATGGCAACTGAAAATGGGTCAAGATATCTCTATTATCTAGATAATGAAATAGTAGAAGATATAAGATATCAAATAAAAAAAGATAAGCTAAATGATTTTGAAAGAGAAATAGCAGCAATGGAAAGTAAAGAAAGTCAATTAGAAAAGCTAGCTCATATATATGAAAATGAAACCTTAAACACCCAATTAAATGATTTAACAAATATCAATAAATTCAATATTAAAGATTTGGCAGTTATATATAGAAATATGAGCATTAAAACTGCAGGTAGAATACTGTCAAAAATTGATGATACTGAATTTATAACAAATTTATATCAGGAAATAAGTGATTTAGAAAAACTTAATAGACAGGCAGAAAATATGCCAGCTTACATATCGGAAGCAATAAAAATATATGAAAACTATGATAAAAAAGTTGAGGAATTAGGAGATATCTATAGAAGGATTTCTTTAGATGAATTGGTAGATACCATAGAAAATATGGTGGTAGGCAATAGAGTTTATCGTAGATATGATGTGAATACTGAGGAAATTGTTTTTACTCAAAAAAATCTAGCCATAGATATTTTGAGGAAACTGCCAGCTAAAAGAGCTGCAGAAGTATTAGAAATTTTAAGGGTTGAAAGAAGAATAGATTTAACCCAAGAATTTGTACTAAATTAAAATCCTTAAATTTAATTTAATTTTATAAAATTTGAAAGGAGGTGAAGATATATGATGACATTAGATAAAATACTTACTACAAATCCAAGTACTACTATTAAAAAACAGGGCTCTCCTCATGATATGGACCAAGGTTTTGTAAATGTCTTTCAAAATCAAATGAATGTAATGAAAAACATTGACAATAATCCACTGGCAAGGGACAAGAATAATAAGATAAATACGAGCTTAAGTGAAAAAAATCATAACAGACCAAATAAAATAAAAGATGAAAGTCCTAAAAAAACCCAGAAAGAACCAAGAGATGAAAGAATAAAGTTTTCTAAAGATGATAAAAAGACCTTGGAAAATAAGGATATTGACAATGAATTAGAATCTACAGAAACAGAAAATGAAAATATACCTTATGAAATATTAATGTTATTACAGAATTCAGATGATATAGTTAAAATTCTCAACGAATTACAAAATAATGGATACTTAGAAGGTGAAATTGAAGAAAATTTCATACCTATATTAGGTGAATTACTAGATATTGATAATTTAGAAGAAGGCACAATACCTTTACTTCATGAAATAAGCAATATACTAGTAAAAGAAGAAATAAATATTGAAGATTTAAAAGTCAAATTGAACCTTCAAGATCCAGAAAGTACAGTGGAATTTATAAAAGAGCCAATAAATCCACCATTGGAATTGACAAAGTCTATAGAAGACTTGAATATTAATAAAGAAGATAATTTTGAATTTCTGAATAATAGGGGAGAAAAGACAGAAAACTTTGACCTGTTAGAAGAGGAAATGGTTTTTTCTGATAAAATCCAAGAAAAATCCATTGAGCCAAAAGTAGATATGGACCTAGAAGTACTAGTATCAAGTATGAACAATAACATTCAAATAACAGAACTGCCAGAAACCATCGAAGACATTAATAACCTAAGTACAATTAATCCAGTTGAGATTTTAGAACAAATTGTTCAACATGTAGAAGTTGTTTATAAAGAAGGTAAGAATCAAATAAAATTACAGCTTTACCCTGAAAACTTAGGTAAAATGTCAATAGATTTAGTATCAGATAACAACCAAATAAAAGCAAAAGTTTATGTGGATTCTTTAGTGGTAAAGGAAGTAATAGAAAACAATTTAAATGATTTTAGGGAATCATTAAAAGACAAGGGAATTAATATTACCCAAATAGATGTGTCTGTGGGACAAGACCCTGAAACCTATGAGAAAGCTAGAGATCATCAACATAGATTACAAAACAGAAGGAGAATTTCTGATAATATGTACAACAGTATTTCAGCCTTAGAGGGAATAGAAAAAATGGTCAATACTAATCCCTATATAGTCAATACTAATTTTGATAAAACAGTTTAAACAAAATGTGAAAGGAGGATTTTATGAACAGTACAAACCGTATCAATGGTACAGAAGGGAAATACAATTATTATGATAGTAATAAAAACTCAAAAAAAACCAATGATTTGGACAAAGATGCTTTTTTATCACTACTAGTAACCCAATTACAAAATCAAGATCCACTTAATCCAATGGAGGATAGAGAGTTTATATCGCAGATGGCACAATTTAGTTCATTAGAACAAATGCAAAATTTAAATGCGACCATGAAGGAAGGAAATAAAGCCATTGCAGATCATATAACTGCCATGAACAACAATATAGTAAAGAGTCAATCAAGTATTATTAATACATTAGATAATATAAATAAAACTCTATCAAAATTAGTGGGAAATATGGAAGTTACAAAACCAGAAAATTCAGTAGATAGTGAAGAAGGAACAACATCTGAGGAAAATGAGGGAAACAATACTCCTTAATTTATGATTATATAAAGGAGGTATGAAATGTATAACTATAAGGTTCAAAATAAATTACCATCAAGTATAAATATAAAGCAAAATAATAATAAAACTATACCCTCTACAAATTTCAATCAGATATTAGAACAACATATAAAAAATAATAAAGAACTGAAATTTTCTAAACATGCAACAGAACGATTGAAAGAGAGAAATATACAATTAGATCAAAAAGAGATAGCCAGATTAGATAAAGCTATTGACAATGCAGCAAAAAAAGGTATAAAAGAAACATTGATAATTATGGATAACAGAGCTTTTATAGCCAGTGTTTCAAACAAAACTATTATTACTGCAACTACAGAAGGAGATATGAAAGACAATATCTTTACAAATATTGATGGAGTTGTAATAATATAAGCCGGACCTTAATTGGAGGCTTATCACTTCCGAATGATAGACGAAGTGAAAAAATTTACAAAATTAGGAGGTCATGCATTATGATGCGTTCCATGTTTTCAGCTGTATCTGGACTAAAAGCCCATCAGCTTAAAATGGATGCCATTGGAAATAATATTGCCAATGTAAATACAGTGGGATTTAAAGGTTCAAGAGTTACTTTTCAAGAGGTTTTTAATCAGACATTAAAAGGAGGTAGTGCTCCACAGGCAGGTAGAGGAGGTACCAACCCTCAACAAGTGGGCCTAGGAGTAGATGTAGCTTCTATGGACACCTTCCATATTAGAGGTGCTGTAGAGAGAACAGATTATAATACAGATTTAATGATTAATGGAGAAGGTTTCTTTATAGTTTCAGATGATGTGAACTTTTTAAGTAGAAGTTATACTAGAGCAGGTAGCTTTTCCCTAGATGAAGATGGAAATCTAGTAACACCAGATGGTTTAAAATTATTGGGTTATATGTATGATCCTGAGACAGGTAGGATGGGAACTGCCTTAGAAGGATTACAGATGTCTAAAGGAATAACCTTCCCTGCATTATCTACAGGTATACCAGTTGATGAAGCTGCAACTGATAATTCGAATGTTCCAACAGGAGTTATTTTTGGAGGGAATTTAAATGCTGATACAAAATCAATAGATAATGGGATTACTATTACTCCTGGTACAACTACATTAGATGAATTAGTAGATGCAGATGGTAATAGTGCAGTAGCTAGAGATACTACCTTTAGCGTATATGATGAATTAGGTGGTATCCATGAGGTCAGATTAGCTTTTGTAAAGACTGCACCAAATAAATATAATGTTTATATAGTAGATAAGGATGATATGATAGCTGATACTCCTGCTAATTCTACTCCTTATCCAATAGAATTTGATAGTAATGGTAGAGTTCAAAATTATAATGATTTGATTTTGACTTTATCACCTGAAACAGGTACTTTATTAGAAAATGGGGCTAGGGCATTTAGCTTTAAAGTTGATTTAAGCCAACTTACCCAATTTTCCAATGAGTCTGATGCATCAGCTACAAATGTTAGAGGATATAAGCAGGGAGCATTGGATGAATTTACAATAGATCCTAACGGTGTAATTACAGGATATTTTACCAATGGAGAAGAAAGACCTGTGGGACAAATAGCCCTTGCTAATTTTAAAAATCCTGCCGGCTTAGAAAAAATTGGTAGCAATCTTTATAGAGTTACACCTAACTCCGGCGAACCCATGATAGGGGCAGCAGGTACAGGTGGTAGAGGAGCTTTAAATCCTGGAGCTTTAGAAATGTCCAATGTGGATTTATCTAGAGAATTTACCAATATGATTACCACTCAAAGAGGATTCCAAGCCAACTCAAGAATCATTACTACTAGTGATGAAATGCTGCAAGAATTGGTCAATATGAAGAGATAATCTTATTACTAGTAGGGAGATATCTCCCTACTAGTAATAAATATTAATAATAGAATTAAACATGAGTTTTAAATTAAAAGGGGTTGAAAATATGATAAAATTAAAACGTTTAAATAATAAAGAACTTATATTAAACTCTGAACTAATTGAATATATAGAAAGAACCCCTGATACAATTATTACTTTAGTAAATGGTAATAAAATAGTAGTCTTAGAGACACCAGAAGAAGTAGTGGATAAAATCGTAGATTATAAAAGAAGAATACATAATTACAATTTCAATAAAGTTACATTGGATTAATGAAATGAGGTGTAAAGTTGGATATAGCTACAATTTTAGGAATAATTTCAGGAATTGTCTTTGTTACTTGGGGTATTTTGTTAGATGGTGATTTGGCTTCCTTTGTAGATATGCCTTCTGTAATGATAGTTTTTGGAGGTACCATTGCTGCTACATTGGTAGCTTATCCTCTGTCAAAAGTTATTGAAGCATTTAAAATAGCATCACATGCTTTTACTAGTCATGATACGGAACCAGAGGAGATTATTGATACTATTATTGGATTAGCCAATACTGCTAGAAAAGAAGGTCTATTGGCATTAGAAGAAGCTGCAGATGAAATAGAAGAGGATTTTTTAAAAAAGGGAGTTATGCTAATAGTTGATGGAACAGATCCCGAATTAGTAAGAAATATGTTAGAAACAGAACTTTCATTTATTGAAGAAAGACATAGTGAAGGTCAAGGAATTTTTGAAGCAATGGGTGCTTATTCTCCAGCCTATGGTATGATAGGTACATTAATAGGGCTTATTAATATGCTTAAAAGACTAGATGATCCTTCAGCCATAGGACCTAGTATGGCTGTTGCACTAGTTACCACATTTTATGGTTCCATGTTAGCAAATTTAGTATTTTTGCCTCTAGCTAATAAACTAAAACTCAGAAGTAGAGAAGAAATACTTAGAAAAGAGATTATGGTAGAAGGTCTCTTATCTATTCAAGCAGGGGAAAACCCTAGAATTATAGAGGAGAAAATAAAAGCTTTCCTACCACCAAAACAAAGGCAAGGATTGCAACAACAGGAAGGTGTTGAAGCATAATGTCTAGGAGAAGAAGAAGAACCGAAGAAAATTCAGGCGGTGGTTCACCAGAGTGGATGACCACATATGGTGATATGGTTACTTTGTTATTATGTTTTTTTGTATTATTATTTTCTTTTTCTGAGATTGATGCAAGGAAATTTAAATCAATGATTGCTTCTTTTCAGGGTTCTTTAGGAATTTTAGATTCAGATGGTATAAATATAGTACCTACCGATGATTCTACTTTACCAACAACTGAAGGTATGAATGAGGAACAAATAAAAGAATTATTGGATTTTAAAGGTTTACAAGATGCATTAGAAGAATTTCTGATGGAAAAGGACTTGGAAGATGATATATTAATATCTATGGATAGTAAAGGATTAATAATGCGTTTTCAGGATAATGTCTTATTCGACTCTGGAAGGGCAGACATTAAAGAAGAGGCAAAGGAAATATTAATTGAAATAGTAGAGTTCTTAGATCATCCAGACTTTCGAAACAAATACATTAGAGTAGAAGGTCATACTGACTCTGATCCATTGAAAAAAAATGCAAGGTACGAAACAAATTGGGAATTATCAACAGCAAGAGCATCTAACGTGGTAAGATTTTTTATTGAAGAAATGAATCTAGATCCTAAGAGATTTTCTGCATCAGGTTATAGTAAGTATCATCCAATAGCAGAAAATGATACACCTGAAAATAAAAGAAAAAACAGAAGAGTTGATATTGTCATACTCAGGTCAGAAGTAATTACATCAACAATAGAATAGTAGTGAAATTGGGGGAAAATATTATGGATTTCAAAAAAATGATATTATTTGCACTAATAGGTTTTTTAATATCCGGTGCTTTTTTTGGAACTATATTATACTTTACAGTATTTAAGACACCAAGACAGGTTACAAAACCTCTACCAACATATGAATATAATATAGGAAGTTTTTCAACAAATTTAGGGCATCAAAGAAATTTCTTTAAAGGAGAAATAGTGATAGAGACAATTAATAAAAATGTTTATGAAGAATTTGCAAAGAAAGATACGGAATTAAAAGATCAGATTATAGAAGTTTTAATTGCTAAAGAACCAGAAGATATTTTAAATCCAGAAGGACAGCAAAAACTTAAACAAGAATTAATAGAGAGAATATCTGAAATAATGGCATCGGATGAGATCACCAATTTATATTTTATAGACTATATTGTTCAATAGGAGGTGATGTAATTGTCTGATGTTATGTCACAAAGCGAGATAGATGCACTATTACAAGCATTAAGTAGTGGAGAATTAGATGCAGAAGAAATTAAAGAAGATACTCAAGATAAAAAAGCTAAAATATATGATTTTAAAAGTCCTAAAAAACTTGCTAAAGATCAACTTAGAACTTTACAAATAATACATGAGAATTTCTCCAGAATGCTCAATACATTTTTATCAGGATATTTAAGAGCATATGTTCAGACAGAAGTTATTTCTGTTGAAGAATTATCTTATTATGAATTTAGTAATTCAATAGTTAATCCAGCTCTTATATCTATAATTAATTTTCAACCTCTTACAGGACAAATTATTATGGATATATCGCCATTAATTGCTTTTACTATTATAGATAGAATCCTAGGTGGAAGTGGTAAAATCTATGAAGAAACTAGAACTTTCACTGAAATTGAAATTACATTGATAAAAAAGATTATGAGACAAATTTTAGAATTAATTATAGATCCATGGGAAAATGTAATAGAACTACATCCATCTTTAGAAAAAATTGAGACAAATTCTCAGTTCGCACAAATTGTTTCACCTAATGAAACTGTAGCACTCATTACATTAAATATTAAAATTGGTGAGGTAGAAGGTATGCTAAACATATGTATACCACATATTGTTATAGAACCCATATTACCTAAACTTAGTACAAAATTTTGGTTTGCCAGTGTTAGCAAGTCCATGACAGAGTCAGATAAAAAAAGTTTAAGGGAACATATAGAGAAAAGTAATGTGAATGTGATTGTTAATTTGGGTTCCACATATATAACTGTGAAGGATTTTATAAACCTTCAAATTGGTGATGTGATTTTATTAGATAAATTAGTTAAAGATGAGATAGAAATTATGATTGGAAATAAACGAAAGTATTTTGGTTTGCCAGGCACCAGAAATAATAAAATGGCAGTACAAGTAACTAGAATTGATAAGGAAGGAGATGGACTAAATGAATGATATGTTATCACAAGAGGAAATTGATGCTCTCCTTGGTGGAAGTAGTACAGAAGTAGAATCAGAGCATATAGAATATAATTTTACTGATGTGGAGAAAGATGCCATAGGGGAAGTTGGAAATATAAGTATGGGTACAGCTGCCACAACCCTATCCACTTTACTTGGTCATAAAGTAAATATAACTACACCAAGGGTTTCTATTGTAACTATGCAAGAATTAACGGAACAATATCCCATACCTTTTATAGCTGTAGAGGTTATGTATAAAGAAGGGATTGAAGGGTCAAATCTCCTTATAATTAAAACAGAAGATGTTAAAGTTATTACAGATTTAATGATGGGTGGAGATGGTAAGGCCACAGATGAACCATTAACTGAATTACATTTAAGTGCTATAAGTGAAGCTATGAATCAAATGGTGGGTTCCTCTTCCACATCTCTATCTGAAATGTTTGCAAAAAAGATAGATATAAATCCACCTAGGGCTTTTGAATTAGATCTGCAATCTGAAATAGATCATGAGTTTTTTGCTTATAGTGATTCGAAAATGGTTAAAATTGCATTTAACATGAAAATTGAAAATTTAGTTGACAGTGAAATTATGCAATTAATACCATTAGATTTTGCAAAAGAAATTGTAGAATTATTAATGTATAGTCCAGATGATAATAAGGGTCATAGTATAGAAACTACATCTGTACAGACAATAACAGAGTATAATGATATAATAGAAGAAGAAAGGATTAATGAAAGAGTGGTAGCATCAGATTCGGGTTATACAATGTCTCAACCAATCCAACAAGATTATAAACCAGCACCTCAACCACATTATAAAGAGGCTATAAGAGAAAGTAAAATAAATGTACAACCAGTACAATTTCAATCTTTTGATCAAGAATCTCATAGGGGTGTACCTGAAAATATTGCATTAATTCAAGATGTACCGTTAAAAGTTACTGTAGAATTAGGTAGAACAGTTAAAAAAATAAATGAAGTCTTAGAATTTGCACCAGGTACAATAATAGAACTAGATAAATTAGTTGGAGAACCTCTAGATATACTAGTGAATGGACAATATGTGGCTAAAGGTGAAGTTGTTGTTATTGATGAGAATTATGGAATGAGAATAACTGATATTATTAATACTGGTAAAAATTTAACTAATATTTAATCAAAAAACACGATTAATTACAAAGGATTAACTTGCATAATATAGTAAAATTATGTATCCTAAATCTAGATAAAAAATATTTTTAATCATAACTTTAATTAAGAACTAACAAGGAGGAAGTATATAATGGCTAATAATATATTAATTGTTGATGATGCTGCTTTCATGAGAATGATGATTAAAGACGTGTTAACAAAAAATGGGTTTAATGTTGTAGGTGAAGCAGAAAATGGAGTAAAGGCTGTGGAAAAATTTAAAGAATTAAATCCTAATTTAACAATTATGGATATAACAATGCCAGAAATGGATGGTATTCAAGCTGTAAGAGAAATTAAAAAGATTGATCCTAATGCAAATATTGTAATGTGTTCTGCTATGGGACAACAGGCAATGGTAATAGAAGCCATACAAGCAGGTGCCAAAGATTTTATAGTAAAACCATTCCAAGTAGACAGAGTAATTGAAGCAGTAAAAAAAGCTATAGGCTAATAGGTTGTGAAATTTAATGATTAAAAATGATATATACACTATCTTTACCACATTAATAATTATAATAATTATTATATTTCTATCCTATTATGTCACATTAATAATTGGTAAAAAATCAAATCAATATTTTAGTAATAAAAATACTAAAGTATTAGAAAAAACTATGTTATCAGCTAATATGAGTATTGTCATAATACAAATATTAGACAAAGTATATATCTTGGCTGTTCAAAATAAAAATGTAACAGTAATAGACAAATTGGAATTGAAAAAATGGAATGAATATAAAATTTCACAAGATTACAGAGAAGAAAAGATAAAAATCTTTGATTCATTAAGAGATTCATATAATAAAATATTAAATAATAAAAGAGATATAAATAAAAAAGAGTAATAATAAAAAGGTGAGAATACAAAACAATGAGACTATATAATTCACATATGCGAAATAAAGCATTTTGTATAACAATTTTATTCCTATTTTTTGTAGTAATGAATATTTCATATATTAATGCAGAAACAGAAATACCTATACCTACAATAGGACTAAACATTGAAGAAGCTGAAAATCCTCAGGAAGTAGCAACTTCAATTCAAATCTTATTTTTATTAACAATTTTATCACTTGCTCCATCCATCTTGATTATGATGACAAGTTTTACTAGAATCATAATTGTATTATCTTTCTTAAGAAATGCATTGGCTACGCAACAATCACCACCTACTCAAGTGTTAATTGGATTAGCCTTATTTTTAACTTTTTTTAGCATGGGTGATATTGCAACAGAAATAAATCAAAATGGATTACAGCCTTATATAAGAGAGGAAATTACTCAAGAAGAAGCTTTGGAAAATACCATGAAACCTCTTAGGGATTTCATGTTTAGACAAACCCGAGAAAAAGATTTAAATCTTTTTTTAGAAATGTCAAATATTGAAGGTCCTGTTGAATTAGATGAAGTTCCAAACAGAATACTTATACCTGCTTTTATTATAAGTGAATTAAAGACTGCCTTTCAATTAGGTTTTATATTATTTATACCTTTTATTATTATAGATATGGTTGTTGCTAGTACTTTGATGGCTATGGGAATGATGATGTTACCCCCTGCCATGATTTCATTGCCATTTAAGTTATTGTTATTTATTATGATAGATGGTTGGAATGTACTTACACATTCCTTACTTAATAGTTTCATGTAGAGGTGTGATAATATGAATGAGGCTATGATTATTGAGTTGGGTCAAAGAGCAATGTTTACTATATTTTTAATGGCAGCCCCCATGCTGGGTTTAGGTCTTATTGTAGGTTTATTAGTAAGTGTTTTTCAAGCTACTACCCAGATACAGGAAGCTACTTTAGCTTTTATACCTAAAATTATTGCTGTACTTGGAGCAGTTGTAATATTTGGTCCTTGGCTGTTATCAATAATAATGGATTTTACATTAACATTATTTACAAATATGAGTAAGTTTATTCAGTAAAGAGTGATAAATTAATGAATGATATATATAGTTTTGTTTTATTAAATATCCATATGTTTTTATTCATTTTAGTGAGAACAACAGGAATTTTTGTAATTGCTCCAGTTCTTAGTCGTAACAACATACCAATGATTATGAAAATTGGATTATCTTTATTAGTAACTTATATATTATTACCAGTAGTCACAACTGGAATAGAAATCCAATATAACAATATTTTAGAATTATTCTTTATTATAATTAATGAATTTTTAATAGGTATAACAATAGGATTTATTGGCTTTATTTATTTTAGCACCTTGTATTTAGCGGGTACAATAATTGACACAGAAATTGGATTTGGTATGGTTAATGTTTTAGATCCACAAATGAGGACCCAAGTACCTATTATGGGTAATTTTTATACTATTATAGTTACATTACTATTTTTAATTGCAGATGGCCATCATTTTATTATTGAGACATTGGTATATAGTTATAATCTACTACCAATAGGTTTTAAGTTTACTGTGGGAGATGGTATGGTATATAAATTGACTACAATTATGGCAGAAATTTTTATATTGGCATTTAATTTTAGTGCCCCCATATTAATAACAATTTTTATAGCTAATTTGGTATTAGGTATTTTAGCCAAGACAATGCCACAGATGAATATCTTTATTGTAGGTATGCCCTTAAAAATCTTAATAGGTCTTTTGACAATATTAATAACATTACAATACATGGTTCCTTTTTCGGAAACTTTATTCGATAAGATGTATACAGCTACTTATGAGATCATAGAAATCTTATCAAAAGGATGATTCAATGGAATTAAAAATTAATTTACAATTATTTTCTGAAGAAAAAACTGAAAAAGCTACACCAAAAAAAATAAAAGATGCAAGAGAAAAAGGGCAGGTACTTCAAAGTAAAGAAATAAATGCTGCCTTTGTTTTATTGGTTGGATTTTTAACTATTAATCAACTATCCGGATATTTGGGAAATAACATAAAAGATTTCACTATATATTTATATAGTGAATATTTAAATTCCAATTATTTATTTTCTATACAAAATATTAACAAAATAGTTATTATTAGTTTTATTTATTTTTTTAAAATGGCATTACCTATTGGTATAATATGTTTATTAATTGGTCTTATAGCTAGTTATATGCAAGTTGGTTTTTTATTTACAACCAAACCTTTGGCCATAGATTTTAATAAATTAAATCCCGTATCAGGATTTAAAAGATTGTTTTCTATGAAATCTATTGTTGAACTTATAAAATCTATTATTAAAATTATAGTTGTTGGATATGTAGTATATAAATACATAATAAGTCAAACAAGTGTTATTCTCAATACCATTATGATGGATATGGAGAGTATTATTGAAATAGCCAAGTCTATAACCATGAGTATGGCCTTTAGAGGAAGTTTGGCATTATTAATCATAGCAATTTTAGATTATGCATATCAAAAATATGATTATGATAAAAATCTAAAAATGTCTAAACAAGAAGTAAAAGAAGAATTTAAACAAATGGAAGGAAATCCACAAATCAAATCAAAAATTAAAGAGAAACAAAGACAAATGGCTATGGCTAGAATGATGCAAGATGTACCTACAGCAGATGTAGTTATTACCAACCCAACACATTTTGCGGTTGCTATTAAGTATGATCCAAATAAATCAGATGCACCTATAGTTGTAGCTAAAGGAATTGATTTAATAGCAGAAAATATTAAAAAAATTGCAAGAGAAAATGACTTGCCGATTATTGAAAATAAACCATTGGCAAGAGCATTGTACCATGATGTTGAGGTTGGAGAATCGATACCTCCTGAATTATATCAGGCAGTAGCTGAAATACTAGCATATATTTATCATAAGAATAGAAGGTTTTGAAGGAGGGAAAATTTTGTATGAAGTATGGTGATGTTTTAGTTGCACTGGGAATTATATTTATAGTTATTATGATAATTCTACCAATGCCATTAGGTCTTGTTGATATATTATTAAGCTTTAATATTGCATTGTCATTATTAATATTATTAATTTCTATGTTTGCCAAAAATACTTTGGACTTTTCCATATTTCCTTCTATATTATTAATAACTACCTTATATCGACTTGCATTAAATATTACTACCACCCGTTATATATTATCACAAGGAACAGCTGGAAGCCTTGTAGAGACTTTTGGTATGTTTGCCATGGGTGGAGATGCAATTATAGGATTTATTATATTTATAATTATTGTACTTGTTCAATTTTTAGTTATTACTAAAGGTTCTGAAAGGGTATCAGAGGTAGCTGCAAGATTTACATTGGATGCTATGCCAGGAAAGCAAATGGCAATAGATGCAGATTTGAATGCAGGTTTAATTGATGATGCAGAAGCAAGAGAACGTAGAAAAGATGTCCAAAGAGAAGCTGATTTTTACGGTGCTATGGACGGAGCTAGTAAATTTGTTAAGGGAGATGCCATAGCTGGAATTATTATAACTATTATAGATATTATAGCTGGTTTTATTATAGGTGTTACTATACAAGGATTAGCATTTACAGAAGCTATACAGAAATATACATTATTAACAGTAGGTGATGGTCTTGCTAATCAAATTCCTGCACTTTTAATTTCAACTGCAACAGGAATAATTGTTACAAGATCTGCATCTGAGGAAACCTTAGGTAAAGATCTAATAGATCAATTATTTAACCAACCTAAAGTAATGTTTATATTATCTGGTGTATTATTTCTTATGGCTTTAACACCTTTACCAACAATACCTTTTTTACTATTATCTGCTATATTTTTATTTTTAGGTTATACCCTAAGAAATCAATTGTTAGAAGCTGCAGCTGTTGATATTCCAGACGAGGTAGAAGAAGCAACTGAAGAAAAAAGAAAACCAGAAAATGTTATGCCTTTATTAAATGTGGATCCTATAGAATTAGAATTTGGATATGGAATTCTACCATTAGCCGATGCTAGCCAGGGAGGGGATCTTTTTGATCGTTTAGTAATGATTAGAAGGCAATGTGCATTAGAATTAGGTATAATTGTTCCCATGATACGATTACGTGATAATATTCAATTAGAACCAAATCAATATATTATAAAGATTAAGGGTGTAGAAATTGCTGTAGGAGATATTATATTTGATCATTATTTAGCAATGAATCCTGGTATGATTGATGAAGAATTAGAAGGAATAGATACAGTTGAACCTGCCTTTGGATTGCCAGCTAAATGGATTAATGAAGAGGAAAGAGAAAGAGCTGAAATTTTAGGATTTACAGTAGTAGATCCACCTTCTATCATTGCAACTCATTTAACAGAAATTATTAAAAGACATGCTTATGAATTATTAGGACGTCAAGATGTTCAAAAACTTATTGATAATGTAAAAGAAAATCATCCAGTATTAGTGGATGAATTAATACCAAATCTATTAGGATTAGGAGATGTTCAAAAAGTATTGAAAAATTTATTAAAAGAGGGTGTATCCATAAGAAATATGGTAACCATCTTAGAAACCTTAGCTGATTATGCAGGTATAACTAGAGATACGGATATGTTAACAGAATATGTAAGACAAGCTCTGGGTAGAAGTATAACAAAACAATTTATAACGTCAGAACCTGCTAAAGTTATTACTTTAGATAGAAATCTAGAAGAAAATATTATGGAATCTATACAGCAGACTGAAAGTGGGACATATATTTCCATGGATCCAGATATTGTACAAAAAATTATGAATAGTTTATCACATGAATTAAATAAATTAATTAATTTAGGAGAACAGCCTATTGTAATTACTGCTCCAATAGTAAGGTTATATTTTAAAAGATTATCAGAGCAACTCACATCTGATTTGATAGTTTTATCATATAATGAGGTGGATCCATCAATCCAAATTCAATCTGTGGGGACGGTGAGTATATAGATGAAGATAAAAAAGTTCTTGGCAAATGATAATCAAGAAGCTCTAATAAAAGTAAAAAATGAGTTGGGTGTAGATGCAATTATATTACATCAAAGGAAAGTTAAACAAAAAGGTTTATTAGGTTTTTTTAAAAAACCACTAATTGAAGTTGTTGCTGCTAGAGAGGAAAATAGTGATAGGATAGAAAGAAGTATTCCCAGAAAGGCAAAACCCCTTGAATATAAAACATCTGTTGAAGAATTACAAAATAAAATAATACATATAAAAGATGAGACAAGAAATATAGAAGAAAAGACCATAACTGAAGAAGTTACCCAGATAAAAACCATGTTAAATACTATTTTATATAAAATGAATAAACAAGAATTACCAGATTTAATAAAAGCCATAGAAAACACAGATGTATCTGAGATATTTAATAATTTGAGTAAGCAAGGATTAAATGATGAATTAATAGAAGAAATATTTGAAAAATACTTATCTTTAAAAAATGAAATGAGTATAAACCATAGTGAATTAGAAATTGCAAAAAAGGCTATTAATTCAATAATTGAAAAATATCTAACTTCAGAGAATAATGTAGAAAATAGTAAAATAATGTTTTTTATAGGTCCTACAGGGGTAGGAAAAACAACAACAATAGCTAAATTAGCAGCTCATTATACATTAGTGGAAGGGAAAACAGTTGGTTTAATAAGTGCTGATACTTATAGAATTGCAGCAGTAGAACAATTAAAAGTATATAGCGATATATTAAATCTACCCCTTGAAGTTATATATAAACCAGCTGAAATTCATTTTGCAATTGAAAAATTAAAATCACAAGATTTAATAATGATTGATACTGCTGGCAGAAGTCATAGAAATAAAGAACAAATTTTAGAATTAAAAGAGTTATTAGAACAAATACAAGAAAAAAATGTATATTTAGTAATGAGTTGTACTTCTAAAGACAGTGATATAGAAGAGATTGTTAAAACATATAGCTTTTTGAAGGAATATAATATTATTTTTACTAAAATTGATGAAGCTATAATGTTTGGAACAATTTTAAACACTGCAAAAGAAACTAAAAAAACTATTTCTTATATAACCACTGGTCAAAGTGTTCCTGATGATATTAAAAAAATAAGTACTAAGAAAATTTTAAACCTCTTGACTAAGGAGGTTGAAAGATGATTGATCAAGCCACTAGATTAAGAGAAATAATTCATCAAAATAAAATAAAAAAAAATAGTCAAAATTCAACAGAGAATATGGAAGAAAAGACATCAAATAATGCTAGAATAATATGTGTAACCAGTGGTAAGGGTGGAGTAGGAAAAACTAATTTTACTACTAATTTAGCAATAGCATTGAGTAAACTTAATAAACGTATAGTAATAATAGATGCTGATTTAGGTTTGGCAAATGTGGATGTAATATCTGGTGTTATTCCCAAGTACACATTATTGGATGTTATAAAATATGGTAAAGACATTACAGAAATCATGAATACAGGGCCAAATGGCATAAGAATTATTTCTGGTGGTTCAGGAATATTAGATTTAGTTGATATGAGAGAAGAAGATTTGAAAATCTTAATAAATAATTTTAATAAAATTGATGAATATGCAGATATAATTTTAATAGATACAGGAGCAGGATTATCTAAATCAGTTCTTTCTTTTGTGATGG
>JAAYNB010000055.1 GCA_012521085.1 Clostridiales bacterium
AAAATAAGCCTGTAGAAGGTGTGAAAATAGAAAAATTGTTAAGAGCTGCCATGTATGCACCTTCAGCAGGAAACGAACAACCATGGCATTTTGTAGTTATTAAAGATAGAGAAAAACTAAATGGAATCCCAGAATTTCATCCAAATACCCATATGCTAAAAGAAGCACCTGTAGGAATATTAGTATGTGGAGATGTTAGTAATGTAAAATATGATGGAGCCTTTTGGGTACAAGATATTTCCGCAGCCATCCAAAATATACTTTTAGAAGCAGAGTATTTAGGCCTAGGTACTTGCTGGTGTGGACTATATCCTAGGGAGGGTTATGCAGAAAAGATGATTGAATATATGGATTTACCTGAAAATATAATCCCTGTGGCAATTATTGCAGTAGGATATTCAGCAGAAAGTAGAGAAGTTAAAGACAGATATAGAGAAGATAGAGTACATTATGAGGAATGGTAATACATAATTATAATTTATAGTCATACTATGGGAGAAAGCTAATGATAATTGGTACAGCTGTATATTTGGAAAAACTAAAAGAGGATTTAGAATTTTATAAAAAAAATTACAATGTCTTAGAATTACAAGATTTTATTATGCCAGATAATTTAGAAAAAAATAGAGAATGTCTAATAGGCCAGTACAAAAAACTACTTGCTGATTATAGTGGTATCTTGACAATCCATGGACCATATATAGACCTATATAGTACTAGTTTTGATCCTATGATTAAAAGAGTCAGCATCATCAGATATAGACAAGCACTAATGATAGCCAGTGAATTAAATGCAAAGGCAATAGTGATACATTCAGATTATGATAACAACAAAATATATGATGGTTATGATGACTATTTATATGAAGAAAATATAAAATTATGGCAAGATTTAATGAAGGAATTTGAATCTCAAAAAATTATGGCAGTTATGGAAAATGTATTAAATAAAAATCCATATGTAATTAAGAAAATTGTGGAGAAAATAAATTCACCCTATTTAAAAGCTTGCTTAGATATAGGTCATGCCAATGTCCATGGTGAGATTGATTTATTAGAATGGGTTAAAATCTATGGAGATGATTTGGCCTATGTTCATTTACATGATAATCATGGAGAGAAAGACCAACATCTTCCCATTGGAGAAGGAAAGATAAACTTTCCAGATTTTTTTAAAGAAATAAAAAAAATAGAATCTGATGTATCTATCATATCAGAAATCTTTGGTGGAATAGAGGAACAAAAGAGAAATTTAAAAAACATTAAAAAATTAATATAGCTGAAACTAGAATATATCTAGTTTCAGCTATATTTTTTAATTAAAAGGTCCAATTACCCTTTTCAAATATTTTTGTAGATGTTCCATCTTTCTCATAGGCTATAGTATCTAATTCAGGACCTCCAACCATAAAATCAGTGTGGATTAAGCTAAAGTTAGCCCCTTTGGCAGTGAGTTCTTCCTCAGTCATATCTGAACCACCCTGTATGCAATAGCCATATGCTCTACCTAGAGCCAGATGTACTGATGCATTTTCATCAAATAATGTGTTATTAAATAGAATATTCGTATTTGATATAGGTGAATCATCAGGTACTAGGGCAATTTCTCCTAGATATTTGGCACCTTGGTCATTTTCCATTAATTTTTCTAAAACCTCATATCCTTGGTCTGCATAAAAATCTACTATCTTACCATCTTTAAAGGTAAATCCAAAGCCATGAACAATTTTACCATTTAGGCTTAGGGGTTTAGTAGCTTTTACTGTTCCATTTACCTTGCGAGCATGTGGTGCAGTAAATACTTCTTCTGTAGGGATATTTGCTACAAAGGGATGTCCAGCTTGGCTTTCTTTTGAACCTCCCAACCAATAGTGATCTTCTGCCAGATATACTTCTAAATCAGTTCCCGGTCCTTTTAAAACTAGTTTTTCAAATTGTTTTTCATTTAAAAAGTCTCCATATTTTTTAAGGTTTTTATCATGTATTTCCCAAGCTTTAATAGGATCTTCTTCTACAATTCTAGTGGCCTCAAAGATTTTTTGCCATAGTTTTTCCATGGCCACATCCTCATCTAATTCTGGAAAAACACTCTTTGCCCAAGCTGGGGATGGTACTGCTAATATGCACCATTTGGTAATACCAGTCATACGATATTTCATAATTGGTCCCATGGCTTGGGATGCTGATTTTTGGTTTCTAGCCACTAATTCTCCATCTATATTCTTTAATAGTTCTGGATTTGGTGCAGATATAAATAAATGATGGTAATTATCTTTATACATGGCCTCTAGGACATCTACTTTCCATTGGGGGAACTGGTCAAATACATAATCATGGGCATTTTCATAACGAATAATGGTCATATCATCGTCTGAAAGTTGCACTTCCACATGTTTTGCTCCTATTTCATAGGCCTTTTTCATTACTAATTTAGCCAAGGGCAGTGTATTCACATTTCCCGCTATAATTAATCCTTCTTTTTCCTTTAGGTTAATACCTACTTT
>JAAYNB010000056.1 GCA_012521085.1 Clostridiales bacterium
AGTCTTGGCATTTTTTCAACTAATATAACTTCTGCTCCATTTTGATGAGCTGATACAGCTGCTGCTAGACCTGCACCACCACCACCAATAACTACTACATCTGTGGTTTCTTCTATAGTTTCTCTTTCTCCCTCTTCAGCATCTTTTTTTGCCATAAGAGCATCAATGTCTGCTCCTGCTTCTTTTAATGCATTTGTTATTGCTAATATTATAGCATCACTTGTAACTGTGGCTCCTGATATTGCATCAACTGCAAGGCTTTGACTATCAACAATAGCCTGTGGAATTCTTTCGATAGCCGGATCAGAGATTCCCGGGCTCTCATTGTGTTCTAAAACCTTAATTTCTTTAATACTTTCTTCATCAACAGTAACTTCTACCTTTATCTCACCATTGTGACCGTTTGCAACGCCTATATATGTACCTGCTTTAAACATACTAGCTACATCTGTTTCTTCAGGTGTAGATTGGCAAGCTACTGCTGATAATGATAAAATCAGACAAAGCATGATGCATAGAATTTTTTTAAAATTCTTTTTGTTCATTCATTTTTCCTCCTTTAAAGTTAAAAGTTTTTTTTGACAAATTACTCGAGTCGTATTTATTATATAAGTTTATTAATTTATTGTCAAATATATCTCGCGGAAAAATGAATTTTGCTCTTAATTAATAATGATTATCAATAGAAATATCAATTGTATATTTTACTTTTATAATATGAAAATATTCAAATTCCTTGTTTTTATTGTTACTGCATTATTATCCTAGATAAACCTAACTATACAAGTTTATCCACTAAAAATTTTACTTCTACTATGCTATGATAGTATTAGAAAGGATGATTTTATGTCTACTTTTATTTTTAGTCTTTTAGCTATGGCTATCTTTTTTTCTATACTAATTTATATATATTTATCATCATCTATAAATAGGATTTTTAATAAATATTTTGAACTTAACTTAGATGAAAGTTATAATTTAGATGATTTATTCTACATAAAATTATATGGCGAAATTACTCCTAAAGTGGATTTTCTGGAAATACCATATAAAGAATTAAATATAGAAATTAATAAGAAAACCATACGTGGAAATATAATAAATAATAAGATAAATTTAGAGCTTGTCCGGGCAAGTGATAGAAAGACATCTATTTCTCTCATAAAAGAGTATTATATTAAATCTGTCAAAACTTATATAAAGGAAAGTATTAAAGAAAAACAAGAATATATCCAATTAATTAAAATCTCTGAAAGACAAAAAAAATACATGAAAAAATTAGCCTGCCAAACCTGTAAACATAAAATGCAATGTCAAATATCTTTTACGGAATGTAATTATGAAAGAAAGTTCAATGATAAGATATTGGATAAGGGAATGAAGGTTGATAATGATAGGAATTATAAATTAAATACTTTAGATACTTAATATATAAAAAAGAACTATTTCTAATAGAATAATTATCTTTAGAATAGTTCTTTTTTATATATTTTATATTACTATTTTTATATCATTATTACATGATGGACATTTATTATCAATAATATATGTTTTTGAGGAATAATAATTTCTTTTTATTATTAGCTCTCCACATTTGGGACAATAAGTAGAATTATCCACACCTGATATATTCCCCAAATATACATAATTTAAAAATTTTTTGGCTATATTTCTATTTTTCATCATAACATCTATTTTAGTAGGTGGCCGATTCATTTTATATGTTGGGAAATAACGTGAAAGATGTAGTGGTATATTTTTATCTAGATTTGATATAAAAGAAGCTATTTTTTCTACCTCATCTTTTGAATCATTAAGTCCATTTACTAATAATGTTGTAATTTCCAAATGACATTGACCACTTACTTCTTCTATAACTTTTAATACAGGATTTAAATTGCCACCACATACTTTTTTATAATAATCTTTTTGAAAGGATTTTAAATCTATATTCATAGCATCTATATATGGCAATAATCTCCTAAGGGACTCTATCTCCATATATCCATTGGTAATTAGAACAACTTTCATATCTGGATTTGTAGATTTTACTTCCTTTGATACTTCATATATATATTCATAGGATATGGTAGGCTCATTGTAGGTAAATGCTATACCTATATTATTTTTATGTTCTAAAATATTATCTATTAAATTTTTAACTGTCATATATTTGCTTTTAACTCTATAATGAGCTATGGAATAATTTTGACAAAAACTACAGGATAAATTACATCCAAAGCTGCCTACTGATAATATATTACTCCCAGGATAAAAATGGTATAATGGTTTCTTTTCTATGGGATCCATGGCCATGGCAGTTATTTCACCATAATTAATTGTCTTTAATATATTATCCTCATTTACCCTTACAGAACATATGCCTTTTTGTCCATTATCTAAAACACAATTATGTGGACATAGATTACACTGCAGTTTATCTCCATACTTTTTGTAAAAAAATCCTTCCTTTAACAAGTTCATCACCTACTTTTTTATTATAAATTTAAAAATTTATGTATGTCTTATTACTTCGAACTTTTCAATTATATAATCTTCATGAGGTGATATACCTGCCTTTTCTAAAGCTATACTAAGTTGTTGCTCCACGGTATCTACCCCTTCTAAATCTGGTAATAACAGCCCTACTCTACCTTTACTTCTGACTATTACACCGAACTTTTTAGGGTCTAACTCGTCTTTAGTTGCCTTTTGGGATTCTGTTAATACATCTACTGAAAAGTCAATATCTTCAAGCTCATTTTCTTTCACAGGTGTAAATCTATAATCCTCCAATCCAGCCTTCACTGCATTTCTGATGATTTCTTTAGCAACATTTTCTGTTACAGGAAAAATTGTTCCTATACAACCTCTCAATCTACCATGTTTTTTTAAAGTTACAAAAACTCCTCTTTTAAGTTCTCTCATTTTTTTTGTGACATATGAAGGTATATCCATATAATCCCTATTTAATAAATAATGAGTCAAACTTTCCCTAGCAAGTCTTATATAGGGATTTTTTTCTTCAATTAAATTTTTAAACTTTCTTTTCTTATTTGATAATTGTTTAAATATACTTATATCACTTGGTTTATTAATAAAACTCATAACAGCATAACCTACACCAAAGATATCTTCATATGATAGTAGATTTCCTTTTATATCATTCCCTTCCATGGCTCCTAACATTATATAATAGGACCTAAGACCACATTCTCCTGCCTCTCTTACCATGGTCTCGTCCATATTAAATACTCCTAAAACATCTCCTTTTTTAAGTAATGATATGACTTCATTATCAAACTCTTTTCCATAGGGACTGTATTCGTAGGGACCGTTTCTGCCTAATCTATGGGATAAATCTGCACTGGCAATAAGTACAGTATTTTTTTCGCTATCTTCTACTGCTTTTTTAATAAGCATTCCAAATTTATATAATTCTACCTTTGGTAAAATTCCATATGTTATATGAACTAATTTATAATTTGATATTTCCTGATTAATAAAATATAATGGCACTGTAGTACCATGATCTAAACTGTAGTTTATTCCATATCTACTGGCTGTATCTTTATTTATCTCTGCTACTGGAATATTTCCTCCTCGAGTATAGTGTATTATTCTTCTAGTTAAATCCATATCTATCTCCTGATTAAAGGAAATATTACCTGCTCCAAATCTTTGAAAATCCCCTTCTATATTATTTTCTACAGATATGGAAACTGCATCATTAAATAATGGTCCATGGGGTGTAATGATTATTATGGTGTCAGGATTAATATCTTTTATTTCTTTTGCTACTTGGACACATGCATCAGATGTCTTTTGAATTTTCTTTTCTTCGCCTTTACCTATCTCTGGAATTATAATAGGTGGATGTGGCATTGTATAAAAAGTTGATATTTTTCCCATATAAACACCTCTTTTAAATTGTTTTTATTTTCTTAATTCTATTATACCAAATTATAATTTTTTTACAGTATTAGCTATAATATCTATTTGTATATAAAAATTTAATCTTGTAAAAATCATATTTTTCTATATAAAATTTTATATTTTCCTTTTTAAAAAAAAGGAGCATCCTATAAATAGAATCTCCATATTAATGAATTAATTATATATTTTAATTATTATTAGAAAAAACCAAGGCTCTAGACCTTTCCAAGGCATTGATTATTACATATGAAATAATAGCATCTGCACCATGATGTAAAACAGTTCCAATACATGTGATTATAAGTATATTATATACATCAAAACCTACAAAAGGTACAATTATAAGGGCTTCTAATATGCCATGAACTGGTGCTGTAATAAGTGAAACTTTTCCAAAGGACATACCTTTATGAATATACTTAGCACCCATATATCCTACAAATACATGCATAAATGCTCTAAGGCCTACTATTGGACCTAGATTAAGGAAAAATCCAAATGCAGATCCTAGCCCCACCATAATGGCAACCTTTGGTCCTAATAACATGGAAAGAAACATGGGGACATGTGAACCTAATGTTGCTG
>JAAYNB010000057.1 GCA_012521085.1 Clostridiales bacterium
ATTGAAGAAGTAGGAAAAGTAGTAGGGGCAAAACATTTAGTAATTGCCATTAAAGAAAAATATGCAAAAGAAATCCAGCTATTACGTGAATCTATTAAAGAATTAAATTCAAGTGTAGAGATATTTTATTTAAAAAATTACTACCCTGCAGGTGACGAACAAATGATAGTGTACGAAGTAACGGGCAAATCCATTCCAGAAGCAGGTATACCACTAGATGTGGGAGCTGTAGTAGCCAATGTGGGAACATTAATCAATGTCTATGATTCATTTGAAGATAAACCTGTTATAGAAAAATATATAACAGTAATAGGAGAAGTGAAAAATCCTACTATGTTAAAAGTACCCATTGGGACTTCCATTGCAGAATGCATAGAAGCTGCAGGGGGATCCAATCTTAAAGAATATTGCATAATTATAGGGGGTCCTATGATGGGTAACATCATAGATGATGATGAATCCCATAATAAATACATTAAAAAAGTTGATGGTTCCTTAATAGTTCTCCCAAAAGATCATTACATTGTGGAGAGAAAGAGAAAACCCCTTGAAATTATCATAAACGAAACCAGAAGTGCCTGTATCCAATGTAGATATTGTACAGATCTGTGCCATAGATATCTTCTTGGTCATAAATTAAGACCCCATAGGGTTATGAGAAATATTGGTATGTCAGAACAAGATGAAGATATTATGAAAGAAGCATTAATATGTTGCGAATGTGGTATATGTGAATTATATTCTTGTCCTATGGGACTATCCCCAAGACTTGTAAACATATATATAAAAGGACTTTTAACCAAAAAATCAATTCGAGCTGAAAAGGGTAGTTTAGATATTCAAAACAGAGAAATGTTAGAATATAGAAAAATACCCACAGAGAGAATTATGGGCAGAATAGATATACTGAAATATAAAGACCAACAAATAGATGATGTTAAAGAAGTTAACCCAAGAAAGGTAGCTGTCTATCTACATCAACATATTGGAAAACCTGCTACTGCCATGGTATCAGTAGGAGATTATGTCACTAAAGGTGAAAAGATAGGTACAGTTGAAAGAAGCGATATGGGAGCTAATGTACATGCATCAATAGATGGTAAAGTCATAGAGGTATCAGATAAAATCATTATTCAAAGGGAAGATAGTGGGGTGATTTCATGATAAGAACCATAGGACTTATAGAACTTAACAGTATAGTAAGAGGAATAGAAATAACAGATGCCATGATAAAAGCTGCAGAAGTGGAACTGATTTTATCTAATTCCATATGTCCTGGGAAATATATAGTATTAATAGCAGGAGATGTGGGCGCAGTAAAATCATCTATTGCAGTAGGTTTGGAAATTGGTGGTGAATATGTTGTAGATGATTTGATATTACCCAGTGTACATCCCCAATTAATAAAAGCTATAAATGGAGCAACTGAAGTAACTGACTTAAATGCCATAGGGGCAATGGAGTTCTTTAGTATTGCAACATCAATTGTAGCTGCAGATACCGCTGCAAAGGCTGCCTTAGTTGATCTTATCCATGTGAGATTAGGATTTGCTATAGGTGGAAAATCCTATGTAGTATTAAGTGGAGATGTAAGTGCTGTAAATTCAGCCATTGAAGCAGGGGCTAGAGTAGGCCAAGAAAATGGAATGCTTATAAACAAAGTAGTTATCCCATCACCTAGGAAGGAACTGTTTGATAAATTATTGTGATAGGAGGGATGATATGGCAAAGATTTTGTTAACTAAAAAAAATGTAAATGAACATATATCTGAAGATGGAAAGAATATATATATTACTAACAGTATGATAATTACACCAGGAGCCAAAGATGTATTAAGAAATAGAGGCGTAATGATAATATATGGAGAAAAACCAGAGATTGAAGAAAGTAAAGAAACTTGTAAAGAATGTGTGGAACCATTAGATTTAGAATCACTACAAAATATGATAGTAAAAATTTTAGAAAAAGATTTTAATATTACTGACAAAGCCAGTATAAACGAAGCATGTAAACTAATACTGGATAAAGTCAATATAAAATAAATTATAAGGGAGGAATAAAATTATGGCTGTAAGAAATGCTTTAGGAATGGTTGAGACAAAAGGTTTAGTAGGTGCTATTGAAGCATCTGATGCTATGGTAAAAGCAGCAAATGTTACATTAATAGGAAAGGAACAAATAGGAGGTGGATTAGTTACTGTAATGGTAAGAGGGGATGTTGGTGCAGTTAAAGCAGCAACAGATGCAGGAGCAGCGGCAGCTGATAGAGTTGGACAATTAATATCTGTCCATGTAATACCAAGACCTCATGAAGAAGTAGAATTCATTTTACCAAAGGTGGAAATTGCAGCAGAATAATAAAATTAAATTCAATCCAATAAAAATCCTATAAAAGGGGGAATAAAGTAATGGATATAAATGAAATTATTGTATATATAATGGTAGCCTTTATGGTACTGGGAGCATTAGATAAGATAATAGGAAATAAATATGGACTAGGAGAGCAATTTGACGAAGGTATTATGGCCATGGGATCACTAGCTGTTGCCATGGTAGGGGTTGTTTCATTAGCACCTGTACTGGCAAAAATATTAGGTCCTATAGTAACACCTATATATACTGCATTAGGAGCAGACCCTGCTATGTTTGCTACTACTTTATTGGCAAATGACATGGGAGGATATCCTCTTGCAATGGAATTAGCACAAACTACAGAAGCAGGACTTTTCGCAGGATTAATTTTAGGAGCAATGATGGGTCCTACAATTGTATTTACTATACCAGTAGCTCTAGGTATAATTGAAGAAAAAGACCATAGATTTTTAGCTATGGGTATTATGGCAGGTATGGTTACTATTCCAATAGGAACTTTTATTGGTGGCCTTGTAGCAGGATTTGATATTGTTATGATAGTAAGAAACTTAGTTCCTATAGTAATAGTAGCATTATTACTGGCATTGGGATTATGGAAAATGCCAGATAAAATGATTAAAGGCTTTACAGTCTTTGCACAGGGAGTAGTTGCTATAATTACCATTGGTACAGCAGCTATTATTGTGGAAACATTAACAGGTATAGTTGTAATACCAGGTATGGCACCTGCATCAGATGGTATTCAAACAGTTGGAGAAATCGCATTGATGTTAGCAGGAGCATTCCCAATGGTACATTTTATAACTAAAGTATTTAGCAAACCATTAATGAAAATGGGTGGTTTATTAGGTATAGGCGATGTGGCAGCAGCAGGTATGGTAGCTACATTAGCTAATAATATTCCTATGTTTGGTCTAATGAAAGATATGGA
>JAAYNB010000058.1 GCA_012521085.1 Clostridiales bacterium
AACCTGTGCTCTGCCCATCTCCAGTCCTTCCTCTGTAATAAATGAATTCAATGCCATATTTTGTGATTTAAAGGGAGCTACCCGATAACCATCCTGCTTCATTATCCTGCAAAGACCTGCAACTAGAAGGCTTTTTCCTGCATTGGACATTGTTCCCTGAATCATAATCACTTTTGCCATATTTCAATCACACCTTTCTCAAATTGCCTTTATTACAGACTTTCATAGCTGTGTATCATTATCCTGAATAATCTTTAGCTCATTAGACCTAACAAAAACTTTAGTCCATGGTAGGTATTGGAATTATAAAAGGACAGTGACTTATAGGATTTTCAAGAATCTGAACTGATAGATTATATACCTTTTTTATATTTTCCTTATTTATAACTTCCCAAGGGTTTCCTATAGCTTCAATTTCACCTTTATTAATCATTATTATTTCATCACTGTAGATTGAGGCTAAATTTAAGTCATGGAGAACCGAAATAATTACCTTATCCTTTTTTAAGCTTTTAAATAAACTTAAAAACTCCACCTGATATTGTATATCCAAATGGGAGGTTGGTTCATCCAGTAAAACAATATCCGTTTCCTGACTTAAGGCTCTAGCCGCAATTACTCTCTGGGTCTCACCGCCACTTAGCTGTGTAATAAGCTTATCCTTTAGATGCCATGTATTGGTAATATCCATATACTTTTTCACTATTTTTTCATCTTCCCTATCAAAGTCTTGAAATCTTCCCTTATATGGATTTCTTCCCATCATCACGATATCAAAAACTGTGAACTCATAATCAATTAATATATTTTGAGGTATTACTGCCATTTTTTTGGCCAGGTTTTTACTGGATATGTTCATAATATCATCTTTTTCTATAAATACACTTTTAGCCTTTGGCAATAATATTTTTGATATATTTTTAATAAAGGTGGACTTTCCAGAGCCATTAGGACCTATAATAGAATAAAATTTACCCTTATGAAAATTAATACTTACATTCTTTATAACTTCTTTGCCATCATAAGCAAAGCTAAGATTTTTTATGTTAATATGATTTTTCATCCTAATATCCATGCCTTTCATCGCAACCTGCAAACTTTGGGCCAAGGGCACAAATTTGCGATTGAAAAATCTTGATTTTTCAATCTATCCACTCCTTCTCTTTAATTTGATAAGCAGATATATGAAAAATGGAGAACCGATTAATGCAGTGACTGCTCCCACTGGTAATTCTCCTGGTGATGCCACCGTTCTTGCAAGGGTATCTGCAAATAATAAAAATATGGCTCCTCCCAAGGCTGAAAATGGTATCATGGCTTTATTATTGGGTCCAAATATAATTCTTACCATATGGGGTACTAAAAACCCAACGAAGCCAATTATTCCCGAAAAAGAAACACTTACGGCAATAATGACTGCTGAAAATAATATTATTATTTTTTTAAGTTTTTCTGTATCAACCCCTAAGGTTTTAGCTGTATCTTCTCCTGTAAGCATTAAGTTAAAATCTTTGTGGAAAAAATACATAACTAGGGTACCAATCAATACCACAGGGGCAACTACAAGGATGTTCTTCCAGCCAGAGGCGTTAAAGCTTCCCATCATCCAAAAAACAATTTTATTTACATCTTCTTGATTAAAAACCATAATAATAGATATTAAAGCTGACAACAGGAAACTTACAGCACTGCCTGACAGCAATAGATTAGTTGTAGTTACCTTCCCTTTCACCTGTGCTATGGAATATACAAAAACTGTTGTGACTACGGCCCCAACAAATGCAAATATAGTTGTTAAACTTAAAGATGCTATAGTTCCTGGTATTCTTATTATAATAGATAGGGCGGCCCCTAAAGCTGCCCCCGATGATACTCCCAATATATAGGGATCAGCCATGGGGTTTTTAAATAAGGATTGATAAGAAGCCCCCACTACGGCAAGTCCCATCCCTACAAGGCTGGCCATTACTATTCTTGGAAGCCTTACCCTAAATATAATCAGGAAATGTGTACTGGACACATTTCCTTCTATATACTTACCCACAAAGGGTATAGATTTTAATATTGTTGTTAATACATTTAAAGGTGTTAAATCAGCAGCTCCCAAGGAAGTCGATATAATTGCCAATACTACATAAATTAATAATAGTATTACAAATACTCTTCCCTTATGTCTTACTATTGTCTTTTTCATCAGTAAGACCTATTCAAATAAATCCGGATGAAAGATTTCTGCTAAAGTTTCAATACCCTCAGCCAATCTTGGTCCTTGTCTATTAAGGAGATTATCATCTATTTCGATTACCTTATTATTTTTTACAGCTGTTAGCTCCTTATATCCATCAGTGGTTGTGAAGCCATCTTTCATACCATAATTTTTTGATACAATAATGTATTCAGGATCATGTTCAATTATTTTTTCAAGGCTATACATCCAGTCACTAGCATCTTTTGCTATATTGTCGCCCCCTGCTATCTCAATCATTTGAGCTATAAAGGTTTCACCGGTAGCTGTATAGTCTCCATATTGGCCAAAACCTACTACATAATATACCTTAGGTGCTTCTTGACCCTGTACTTTTTCCTTAATTTCATCTATCTTTATCTTCATAGAATCAACTAACTCTTGGGCACTGTCCTGGGCATTAACGATTTGTCCCATTGAATTTATGGCATCATAGGCACCACTTATATCATTGGCATCATAAAAAACAACAATTTTAATACCCAAATCCTCCAGCTTCTTTGCCACATCCTCTTTAAAGTGAGCTGATGCAATCACCACATCTGGATTTAATTCAATTATTTTCTCTACATTGGGGTTTGTTATAGAACCTACACTTTCAACTTCATTTACCTGTTCAGGATAATCGTCGTAATCGGTTCTACCCACTAGCTTATCATCTTTACCTAAAGCATATATAATCTCAGTAATACTTGGAGCTACAGAAATTATTCTTGTAGGTTCTTCTTCTATAATAATTTCATTTCCATTGGAATCTTTCAGTATCAGTGGGTAAATTGTTTCTGAGTTTTCTATTATATCTTCGCCATTATCAATATTGTCGGCATCTTCATCATTGCCTGTGGTGTCATTCTGACTATCCCCCTCTGAATTACCGAAATTCTGGGCATTCCCTATATTATCATTGTCATTTCCCTTAGAATCTCCGCTTTGGCAAGCTACAAAT
>JAAYNB010000059.1 GCA_012521085.1 Clostridiales bacterium
AGTTACCCTTCCAGTGGGATCCCATCTGGAGGAAACAGATGAAATACTATTTAAGATAGAAGATGCCATTACTTCTATAGAAGAAATAGAGATTATATCCACCAGTGTGGGAGGTGGAGGATTTAGCATGATGGGGGGCAGTGAAAATAGTGGTAGTATGCTTATTATGTTAGGTAGCCCCACTGAAAGAGATAGAAGTGATGTGGAAATTGCTGATGAAATAAGGACTTTAGTAAAGGATATAGCTGGAGCTGAGGTTGGTGTATCTGTGGCTGATAGTATGATGATGGGAGGTTCCACTGCACCTATTCAGATAAACATCAAGGGAGACGATTTAGAAATTCTTGAGGAAATTACAGAGGATTTTAGAAAAGCCATAGCCAGTGTAGAAGGTACTAGAGAAGTGGAAACCAGTTTTTCTGAAGGAACTCCAGAACTGCAAATCCATATTGATAAATATACTGCATCCACCTATGGACTTACAACAGCCCAAGTGGCCAGTACTGTTAGAAGTTATGCCTTTGGTACTACTGTGGCCCAGTTAAAACAAGGTGGAGAAGAAATTGATATTATCATTAGAGGTAATGAAAATATAAGAGGGGATTTAACCAATTTACAACAGATAGAAATTCCTACTCCTATGGGTAGCACTGTTCCCCTACACCAAGTGGCCAATATCCAAGTAGTAAAAGGTCCTACTCAAATCACTCGTGAGGATCAGCAAAGAACTGTATCCGTAACTGGTGAATTAAGTGGAAGGGATTTAGTAAGTGTTACCCGAGATATTGAAGCCGTACTGGCAGAATATGAATTACCTGATGGATATTTCTATCAAATAGGGGGAGAAAATGAACAAATTGAAGAAGCCTTTGCTGACATGGTCTTAGCCATTGTATTGGCAATTATATTGGTATATATGATTATGGCTGCACAATTTGAGTCCTTAATTCATCCCTTTACCATTATAATGTCCATACCACTGGCTTTTTCAGGAGGATTCTTTGCCTTATTTATTACAGGAAGAACCTTAAATATACCTGCATTTATAGGACTGCTAATGCTATCAGGTGTAGTTATTAATAATGGTATTGTATTGGTGGATTATATAAATACTTTAAGAGAATCTGGAAAAGATAGAACAGATGCAGTTACTACTGCGGGTCCCATAAGACTAAGACCTATTTTAATGACTACCTTTACTACGGTATTGGGAATGTTGCCAATGGCTCTAGGTATAGGTGAAGGAGCAGAGGTGCAAGCACCTATGGCTGCTGTTGTTGTAGGTGGATTATCCCTATCTACAGTTTTAACCCTACTTGTAACACCTACAATTTACACCATAATGGATGATTTATCCATAAAGGTTAAAAGCAAATTTAGGAGAATTAGAAAAAAAGAATTAAAAGCTGATTAACAGAGATTTGCTTTGATTATAAAAAGTGGACTATTTTAAATGATAGGAGCTAGGTTTGCATAAAGACTGGGGGTGATAGAGTGAAACCCAATAGGAAAGATAAGGAACATCAAATTATGGAAGCCGCTCTTAAAGTATTTAATGAATATGGATTTTATAAAGCCACTATTGCAAAAATTGCAAAAGAAGCACAGATTGGCAAGGGTACAGTATACGAATACTTTGATAGCAAGAAACAATTGTTTGAGAAATCAATAATATATATAAAAGAAAAATTTATAGATGATTGTGTGGAATTAATCAAAGATGAAAAAGAAGTAAGAAAAAAAATCATATTAATAGCAAAATATCATGGAATCTTTATGCAAAACCATGCAACTACCACAGAAATATTATTATCAAATTCTGCCCTCTTATCTAAGGAAATCATAGATAGTATGATGGATGTTAGAGAGAGTATCTATACCTTCTTAATGGAGTTATTGGAAGAAGGTATTGAAAAAAAAGAGATAAGAGATGATGTAGATAAAAAAACACTTCTTCTATGTATATGGGGTGGAATAATGACAAACTACTATCAGAGAATGTTTTTAGAAAAGACTAAAGCAGAGGATATAGGGACAGAAGATATTGTAAATACCATATTTGAGGGAATTGGCAGATCATAAAAAGGTAGTCAAATGACTACCTTTTTTATTTATTGCTCCCCTCATCCTGAACGAAGTGAAGGATCCTAGGTTTAATTTCCTAACTATGATAATTTTTCATATTATATTGAAACTCTCATAATAAAAGGGGTATAATAAAATGAAGGGAAAAATAAGAGTTAAAAGACAAACAATATAGTAGGAGGAAGAAATGAAAAACAGAAGGATATACATAATGACAACAATTGTAATACTATTTTTCCTAGGATTATATTTTATCCTGCCAAAGGGAGATGTG
>JAAYNB010000060.1 GCA_012521085.1 Clostridiales bacterium
ATTTTCCTCTTCATTTTCTATTATCTCACTGGTTTCTTCAGTATCTACAGAAAATTCATCTGGTAATGATACTTCCTCATTTGTTTCTGTTTCAAGATTTAAACTATTAATAAATAATCTAGTATTAAACCTATCACCTAGAGAAGTAACTACTTCTACTTCCCCATTTTTATGGATCTTTGTCCTTAAATCAAATTGACTGTCTAATATTTCATCTGCTAGCTTGCCTGTTGTAAACTCTGGAATATTGGTGATATTAATACTATTATCACTACTACCAATATGATATTTAATACTTCTTAGATTTTCATAATCATGAAAATACCATTCTTCTCCTTTAATTTTAGCTTTATATAGATATTCTGTTAGAGAAGACAATCTGTGTATAAAGTCTTCACTTTGAAGATAATTTTCTATATTCTTATTTGTATTAAAAACATAATCTCTAATGGGCATATAGCTAGATACGGAAGCTATGGCCAATAAGAGTATAATTGAGATTATAGCCATAGTTAAAGCAAATGTATTAGTTTTTTTCTCACCAGTATTATTATCCTTTGATTTATTTGTGCCGTTGATTTTATTATTATTTGATTCTTTCATATTATTTATTTCATTCCCATTTACCTCACTGACATCATTAATTTTACTATCATTTTTGGAATTTGTATCCAATACCCCACACCACCTTTAAATATTTTGGTTCTTTTGGATTTATTTCAATTTTTTCTCTAATTCGTCTAATATGGACTGTTACTGTATCTGGATTATAAGCCGGCTCATTCCAAACCTTTTCATAAATTTCTTCAATGGAAAAGACTCTGTTGGGATAGCTCATCAATAGGTATAGGATTTTATATTCTAATGGAGTAACCTTTATTTTTTCTCCATCAACTAATAATTCTTTACTCTCATCCCTTAGCTCAATCCCACCTATTCTAATTATATTTTCCTTTGAATTCATATCATTTGAATAATCCGTATATCTTCTGAGATTAGAGTTGATTCTAGCCAGTAATTCCATAGGATTAAATGGCTTAGTAATATAGTCATCTGCACCTATATTTAATCCCCATATTTTATCAATATCCTCTGATTTAGCAGACAGCATTATAATGGGAACTGTACTGGTCTCTCTAATTTTAATAGTTACATTGGTACCATCTAATTTAGGCATCATGATGTCTATTAATACCAGATGGATTTCTTCTCTTTCAAAAATTTCCAATGCCTCTTTACCATCATAGGCTTTAAAAACATTGTAATTTTGATTTTTTAAATAAATTTCAATAGCATCAGTTATTTCTTTTTCATCATCCACGACCAATATATTATACATTTGTTTCACTCCATATTCCTTTGAGATATCTCTATGATTATAATAGCATATATTTTCTAAGATTTTTCTATTATAATTCTTACAAATTTATTAAGAAGGAATTATCATTTCTTATGAAATTAAATATTATTTTTAAATATGTTGAAATATTTAGAAAAATCTAATATAATTAAATATGTATAGGTATATCCATTAGGGGGTATAATTATGAAAAAAATTAGCACTTCAATATTTCTAATATTTTTGTTTATATTATCGCTGTTCTTAATGACCTTTGCTACTGATACAATGAATACTATTGTGCACTCCAATAGAAATTCAAAAATCATAAGACCTGTTGTGAAAACAGATATTGACATTAATGATGAAGATATACATAATAAAGTAGAGGAAATAGGGAAAAAATTTGTAGATGCCCTATTAGTATGGGATGAGGAAGTATTATTAGAAATTACTGATCCATATATTATAGAGATGTTTAATAAATATCCTAAACTTAGAAGGGAATTTTCCATTTCTAAACAGGCTTTAAATGATTATGACTTTACTATTGAGTCTATAGATGAGAATTTAAAAATAGTTGGCGATATGTTCATAATGGATATACATCAATTAGTATCAATGAAAAGTAAAGAGCCTAGTTTTACTGGCAATTATAATAGGTATAAATATGATTATAAGATATCAGTAGATATCAATCCATATAATATGAAAATTGAAGAAGTGACTTGGGATGTAGTTCCCATTAGGTTACAAATAAATTGAACTAAAGTTCTTACTCCTTTTTAAAAGAGGTGGATATATTAGACTATCTACCTCTTTTTTTGTTTAGAATAATATTTTATATCATGGTATAGTCTTAAATTACATAATTTATTTGTATGAATGATTTATATTAATTTTTATATTATATATCTTAATATAAAAATATTCCATATTTAACAGCTATAGATATGGGTATATATAATCATCATATATTACTTTATGATTATGATATTATATAATCATAAGGACTAAGCAAAATAAGGACTAAATAAATATTTTAAGTTTAATATATTATAAAAAGCAAAATAAAAATTTATAGAATAGGAGAGTGATAATTTGTCTAGTGAAATATTTAGGCTCCTTATGGAGAGTGCTGAAAATGCATTTATACAAGTAACTGCTTTTGTAGGAGCTGTCTTGTTAATTTTTGGATATATTAATTATATCCAATCAGGACGATTGATTGAGAATATTGAAGAATCAAAAAAAGTTCAACCAATTATCGGGTCCCTCCTAGGATTAATTCCTGGTTGTGGAAGTGCTATTTTTGTAGTTCCCCTATTCCCTAAGGGAACAGTTAGTTTTGGTACTGTTATAGCTACTCTAATAGCTACCATGGGAGATTCTGCTTTTGTGCTTATGTCTGTCATGCCCTTTGAATTCGTCATAGTTAGTATTATTTCTTTTGTTGTTGCTATTATTACAGGTTATATAGTAGATCGATTTGATATTGGTCATAAACTTAGAGCTAATATTGAATCAAGGCGAAAAGATATGGAGGAAATCAAATCTCTTCATGAGGATATGGATCATAGTATACAGACTAAAATTTTAGATAATCCTGATGATGAAATACCTCATATTGGTCATGAAGAGGGAGATGAAATTGACTTAATTCTACATCACCAAATTAAAGGTCATCAAGATCGTAATACATTAGGATATAGAATTACTCATAAAGGATTTAGTCTATATTGGATAGTCATAGCCATAGGTCTTATATTAGGAATAATGGATATATTCCAAATAGATTTAAATGATTTATTTATACCTAATCTAGGAAGTATAATAGGTGTTGCAGGAACTCTTTTATCTATAGTTATGATGATTGCTAGTAAAAAATTTCTTGGTGATGATACCCATGAAGAATCTGAATTAAAAACCCTCTACCTAAGAGAAACCATAGTACACAATGCTCAGGAAACAGCTTTTATAGGCACATGGGTCTTTGTGGCATATTTTGTATATGAATTATTTGTCCTACTCCTTGGCGGTGGAAATTATATGATGGGAGAAAATTTAATTACAGCTTTTCTAAGTCAAACAGGACTGGTTGCAGTTATATTAGGTGTATTAGTAGGTATGATACCTGGTTGTGGGCCACAGATTATATTTGTTTCCCTTTATACTAGAGGTATGTTACCCTTTGCAGCCCTATTGGCCAATGCCATATCTCAAGATGGAGATGCCTTATTCCCACTTATAGCCATAGATAGAAAATCTGCAGTCTGGGCAACAATATTAACTACCATCCCAGCATTTATTGCAGGAATATTAGTCTATATTATTGAGATAAATTTCTTTTAATAAAACTATAAATTTATTTGTCATTCCAAATTTTAATTTTGGAATGACAAATAAATAATGACATGCAATTTTTAAATTTACAGGTCATATATTATCTCAAACCTGCACCTTTTACGATTTTTAATATATCATCATAATTATTTAATGTATATATATGTAGTCCATTTACACCTGTATTTATATATTTATGTATTTGATTAATTGTATAATCAATACCTGCCTTTTTAAAATCTTCATTATTATCTCCATATCTACTGATAATCTCTGCTAAATCCCTTGGTATACTACTGCCATTTTGTAAGGTCATCTTAATAATAACGTCCTTATTTAATACAGGCATAATACCCACATTAATAGGTAATTTTACCCCTGCTCTTCTAATTCTCTCTACCCACCAAGAGTATTGATCTATATCATAACATAATTGGGTCATAATAAAATCTCCACCAGCATCCTGTTTCATTCTTAAATAAGTTATATCTGAATCAAAGGAATTTGCTTCATAATGTTTTTCTGGATTACCTGAAACAGCTATACAAAATTCAGGAAACTCTTCCCTTATATATGCTATTAACTCATTGGCATAATTAAAATCCCCACCTGTACTTCTTTGACCTTTAGGATAATCTCCCCGTAGAGCTAATATGTGGTTTACCCCTATTTGAAGATATTGATTTAACTCAGATTTTATCTTTTCCCTTGTATTACCAATACATGTATAATGGGTCATTGGTATGATCCTATTACTATCTTTGATGGCTTTACATATCTCCATATTAAGTCCTGCATTACTTCCTCCTGCACCATAGGTACAACTAATTAAATCCGGTTTTAAATCATATAAATCATCTAAAATCTTTAAAAGTGGCTCTATAGGCTTATGGCTTTTAGGAGGAAATATCTCAAAGGAAAAAATCATTCTCTCTTTCATATTATTTGTTATTTTCAAAATAAAAACTCCCTTCTTTATTTATACCATTGGCTAATCACTTCTATTCTTTCTATTTTTTTATATTGTTCAATATTATATCACAATATATTAGATCATCTATATATGATTTTTTATCCCTTTTTTTGTTAAAGAATAAACTTTAAAGGGCATAGATATGATATAATATAGTTAAATTATTTTGATTATTCTTTATAAATAAATTGAAAAAATCAGAATTCACTACTTAATAATGTAAAAATTTATCTGGAGGTTAAAAGTATTGAAAAGATATATGGAAAATATCATTAATAATTTAAAAAGCAACCATTCACATGATGTTGAATACACCCTATCTGTTAGAGAAGTCTTAGAGCTTCCCACCTTAAAAGGTTATAAACTTTTAGGTGGTAGTAATGGCCTTGAAAACAGATGTCTTCATATTACAATACTTGAAACTCCAACAGGTATTAGCTGGTTGCAAGGTGGTGAATTCCTACTTACTGCCGGATATGCTTTTTTACATAATGAAAATCATAAAAAAAATATGCTAATAGACGCAAAGAAAAAAAGAGTATCTGCCATAGCAATTAAAAAAGATAGATATTTTGGAGAAATAAGTGAAGAATTAATCCAGCAAGCCAATGAATTTAGAATACCTTTAATACAAATACCCTATGAAGTTATCTACACCAGCACAATATCTAGTTTTTACGATATGTTATTCTTTAGAAAACATGAATATATATTAAAATTAAATGAAATATATGAAAAATTATTAAATCTATCCTTTGAAAATAAAGATATTGATGGAATTATATACTCCCTATCTAATTTACTGAATTCCAGTGTATTTTTATTAGATAATTCCTTTGATTTAATATGCTATAATATCATAAATTCATGTGCTTTTAATAGATCGGCAAATATTAGTCCCTTCAATAAAACAGGTATTGATTTTATTAAAGAATTAAAAGGACCTGTATATAATATGAAAAGAGATGATTATTTTATCAGTCTATATCCTATAATGGTTAAAAATCAACATATTGCATATGTTTACATAGTAAAGAAAACTCCATTAGATAGATTGGCTCAAAGATCTATTGAATATGGTATCTCTATTATTGCCCTAAAACTAGAACAGGATCAGCATAAAAATATAATCCAAACTAATATTAATAAAACATTAGTGGATATCATGTTAAATAGTAGTGAATTACCCAATGAATTTTATGAAAATGTGGAATTTAATCTAGATTGGAAGAAATACGATTATATCTTTGGTATCTGCATAAAATTATATCCCAATAAAGATTATGATTCCAATGAAAATTATCATATATCTAAATCTAATTTTATACTTTCTAATATTTTTAAAAATATTTTTGATAATCAAAATTACTTATCCACTCATAGGGATAATGAATTTTATATATTTATAAAATACAATTCCACAGATGACTTCCATGACCTTTTATCTAGATTAGTAAAAAGTATGGAAGATTACAAACACTTATTTACTATTGCCATAGGTGTGGCAAAAACTTATAGGGATATTAGAGATATAAAAAAACTCTATGAAGAATCTAAACTAGCTGCCCTATTTAGTAATAATGATATTGTATTTTATGATTCTCTAGATACTATCAAATTACTATATCCTTTAAAAGAAGATAATGAAATTCAAAATTATTATGAAAAAACTATTAAAGCCCTTGAAAAGTATGATGCCAATTCCAATACCAATCTTATGAAAACCCTAGAATATTATTTTAAATATAATTTTAAAAAGACATTGGTGGCAGAAAAACTATTTATACATGTGGAAACATTACGTTATAGACTTAATAGAATAGAAGAAATTACAGGCTATTCCTTAGATGATAGTGAGGGTATTTTTGCACTTCAAATGGGACTTAAACTAAAAAAATTAATTAAAATCCAATAACTTACATAACTAGAGGTATTTATGAGTTTGCATAAATATTTCTAGTTTTTTTCATGATTTTATATGATTGTGAATAATTGATTAAATTTATATAATATTTAGCAAATACTTTAGTGAAATAAAATGCTAAAAATATTAAAGAAGGAGGAGAAAAAAATGACAGACAATCTTAATAATGAAAGAAAACATGTAAAAGAAAAAATCAGTGCTTTTGAACCACAGACTTTTATACTTGGAATGATCCTAGCTGTATTATCTGCAATCATTTGTATGCAAATCATTGGTAAAGTTGGAGTTACTCCAAACACTTCTCTAATTGGTGCTATAATCGCCATGGTTATTGCAAGAATACCCATAGAGGTCTTTACTAAGTTTAGATCTTTAGAAAGACAAAACTTAATACAAACCGCTGTCTCTGGTGCAGGTTTTGCTGCTGCCAACTGTGGTTTCTTGACAATAGCTATATTCTATGTAATGGGTGAGACAAAATTTATTTTCCCCATGGCAATAGGCTCACTATTGGGTGTAATCATATCTATTTTTGTTGTAGGAAGAATATTTGATAGTAGTATTTTCCCTGCTTCAGCTTCCTGGCCTCCAGGTGTAGCCACTGCTCAAGCCATAGAAGCCGGTGATGAAGGTGGCGAAAAAGGAAAGCGTTTATTACAAGGCGTTATTTTAGGTGCCATAGGTAGTTATTTCAAATTACCTGCTGCAGGTATTGGTATTGTGTTCATAGCTAATATATTTTCCATGGCAGCCCTAGGTATAGGTCTTATTATCAGAGGATATTCTACCACCTTATTTAATGGATTTAATCTGGGAGAGACCTATATACCCCATGGTATTATGATTGGTGCTGGTGTTATGGCCCTTATTCAATCATTAAAGATTATTTTAGAAAAGAAAGATGATACTGAAATTGATGCTGTTGAAATAGTGAAAGTTACTCGCTCTGATGAAGAGACCAAAAAGAATTTGGTAATGGGTGTAGGCTTATTCCTAGCAGGAGCTTTCATGCTTGCCCTTGTATCTGGAATAATTAGTGAATTAGGGTTTGGTAAATTAATTCTTTGGTTAATATGGGCCACCTTCTCTGCTACTGCTGCAATGCTATTAGTAGGTATGGCAGCAATGCACTCAGGATGGTTCCCTGCCTTTGCTATTACCACCATATTTATGACCATAGGTATATTCTTTGGTTTCCCAGTTGTTCCATTGGCATTACTTACTGGTTATGTAAGTTCTGTAGGACCATGTTTTGCTGATATGGGATATGACTTAAAAGCTGGTTGGATACTAAGAGGTAAAGGTGAAGATGTTGAGTATGAAATGTATGGTAGAAAACAACAGGTTATAACTGAAATTTTTGGTGGAGCTATTGGTATTTTAGTAGTACTACTAACTATGAATCTATATTTTGAAGCAGATTTATTACCTCCTGTAAGTAGGGTTTTTGCCACCACTGTAGCAGCAGGAGCAGATACAGCCTTAATCAAAACTCTATTAATCTGGTCAGTACCAGGCCTGCTTTTACAACTAATCTTTGGTCCATCTAGAATGGTTGGTGTATTATTTGCTACTGGATTATTAATCAATAATCCTATTTATGGTATAGGTGTATTGGCATCTGTAATTGTTAGACTTATCTTTGGTACAGAATTTATGGAAATAAGAGATGCTGGACTAATTGCTGGTGATGGTCTATATGGTTTCTTTGATGCATTAATTAGGGCATTATTATAAAAAAGTGAGGTGCAATATATGAAATCAAGTTACAATATTGGTCTGGTTAGGGTAGTCAGCTTTAAAGATGAAAAATTATTGAATCTCCATGGTGAATTAATAGAAAAGTATTATCCCATGTTAAAAGTAACTTCAAAAGCCATACCAGATCAACCTGATGGAATACATGATGATGAAACTGAAAAAATAGCAGTTCCTAAAATAATTGAATTAGCAAAGAACTGGAAAAATATTGATGCCCTAGTAATTAGCTGTGCAGGAGATCCTGCTGTAAAAAAATTGAGAGAAATCCTAGACATACCAGTAATTGGAGCAGGTGAAAGTACTGCAATATTGGCTAGCAACTATGGAGATACCTTTGGTGTACTAGGTATCACTGAAGATATTCCACCTGCTTATAAAAGGATATTGGGAGAAAATATTGTAGGTACATGTAATATACCTGATATCATATCTACTTTAGACCTTATGTCGCCAGTGGGTAGAGAAAAAGTGGTGAAAAAAGCATTGCAATTGAAGGGTTTAGGTGCTCAAGTAATTGCCCTAGCATGTACTGGTATGGCAACCATAGGTATAGCAAAACAATTGGAGGAAATATGTAAAATACCCGTTATAGACCCTGTAATGGCCGAAGGTCTCATAGCTTACTTTGAATGTATAAGAAGAGCTTATTAATGGAGGTATATAATATGAAATTAGATAGTGAAAAGCTAAAATATGCCCTAATAGGCGGTACCATACTTGGAGGAGGGGGAGGTGGCTCCGCAGAACAGGGAAAAATAGCTGGAGAAATCGCTCTACAATATGGTGATTTAGAACTAGTGGATATATCCACCATAGATGATAATGCGCTAATTGTTACAGCTTCAGCAGTTGGTGCCCCTGCTGCTCCAGACCAGTATGTAACCCCTAGAGATTATGTCAGATGTATAGAAATATTAGAGGATAATACTGGAGAAAAAATAGCAGGTATTATCACCAATGAAAATGGTGGTGTTGCCACTGTCAATGGTTGGATTCAATCAGCTATTTTAGGTATTCCCCTAATAGATGCTCCCTGTAATGGTAGGGCCCATCCCACAGGAACCATGGGTAGTATGGGATTAAATAATGTGGAAGGTTTTATATCAAAACAAGCCTATTGCGGTGGTAATCCAGAACTAGGCAAAAAAGTAGAAGGATTTGTAAGTGGAAATCTCGCCACTGCATCCACAACAGTTAGACAAGCTGCAGTACATGCAGGAGGTTTAGTAGCTGTTGCTAGAAATGTAATAGAGGCTAAATACGTAAAAGAACATGCAGCCATTAATGGGATTAGTCATGCCATTGAGACAGGTAAATATTTTTATAAAGGTCTTGAAACATCTCCAATGAAAGCTATTGAATGTGTTGTGGAGTTTTTAAATGGAGAGATAATTGTAGAAGGACAGGTATCAGAATTTGAATTAATTACAGAAGGCGGATTTGATGTTGGAAAATTAATGGTCAGTGGATTGGAAATGACATTTTGGAATGAATATATGACCCTTGAAAAAAATAATGAAAGATTATATACATTCCCAGACTTGATTATGTCCTTTGACAAAAACACTGGTATGCCCATTACCAGCGCAAATATTAAAAATGATATGGATATTGTCATCATGGCAACTAAAAAAGAAAATATTAAACTTGGTGCCGGAATGTTTGATATGAATCTAATGAAAGAAATTGAACCAATTGTTAAAAAAGATATTGTAAAATATTTATAATCTAAAGCTTTTATAATGTAGACCACCAAGAGTTTCTCAGTAAACTTTTAGTGGTCTCTTATAAAAATATAAATTTTATATGGGAGGTTTTAAATATGTTATTAAGACAGGTATTGGAAATCTATGAATATATTGATAAGGCAGATGCCAATGGATATGAAATGAAAGAATATATGGAATCCCTTGGTGCCAAAGATGTGGAAGTAAAGACCATTGAAGGCGCAAAGGGAAGTACAGATTTTATCAGAATAAGAATTCCTGGTCTAAAGGGCAAAAGCAAAGGAATGGATGCCCCTACCCTAGGTGTACTAGGTAGATTAGGTGGTATAGGAGCTAGACCAGAGATGATTGGTATGGTATCCGATGCTGATGGTGCAGTGGTTGCCCTAGCTGTTGCTGCCAAATTATTAGATATGCAAAACAAAGGAGATTTTTTAGAAGGTGATGTGGTTGTATCTACCCACATATGTCCTGATGCACCTACCCAACCTCATAAACCAGTTCCATTTATGGGATCACCAGTTGATATGCCCACAGTAAATAGAGAAGAAGTAGATGGTGAATTAGACGCCATATTATCCATTGACACAACTAAAGGAAATAGAGTTATTAACCATAGAGGTTTTGCCATCTCCCCTACAGTAAAAGAAGGATATATACTAAAGACCAGTGATGATTTACTAGATATAATGCAAATTACTACAGGTAAATTGCCAGTAGTATTCCCTATTACAACTCAAGACATTACTCCCTATGGAAATGATATCTATCATATAAATAGTATATTACAACCAGCAACTGCCACAGATGCACCTGTAGTGGGTATTGCCATTACTGCAGAAGTACCTGTACCAGGCTGTGCCACAGGAGCTAGTCATCCCTTTGATATGGAACAAGCAGCTAGATTTACATTGGAAGTGGCCAAAGCCTTTGGCAAGGGAGATTGTCATTTCTATGATGGAGAAGAATTTGATAGAATAACCAAATTATATGGAAGTATGCATCATTTACAAACACTGGGTAAATAGGAGGTATATTATGAAACGAAAATTAGGTGCTATAACCATAGGTCAATCACCTAGAAATGATGTAATACCTGAAATGTTACCATATCTAGGTGATAATGTGGAGGTTATACAAGCTGGTGCTTTAGATGGACTAAGCTATGAAGAAATATTGGAATTCAAACCAGAGGCAGATGATTATGTATTAGTATCTAAACTACAGGACGGCAGAAGTGTAAAATTTGCTGAAAGATATATATTACCTAGATTACAAGATTGTATAGATAAATTAGAATCCCAAGGTGCAGATGTTATTTTATTTATTTGTACTGGTGCATTTCCTGATATATTTAAGTCAAAAAAGCCCATATTATATCCCCAAAAGATATTACATGGTACAACTCCCAGTTTAATTGACAAAAGCAAATTAGTTGTCATAACTCCTGATGAGGATCAGATAGTTCAAGCTAGAGATAAATGGAAGGAAACAACAGGTATAGAGCCTTTAGTTATTAATGCCTCACCCTACTCTGAAGAAGATGAAATAGCTATGGCCATTACAAAACTCAAAGAATATGATAATATTGATGTAGTGGCCATGGACTGTATAGGATATACTGAAGAAATGAAAAATAGAATTGTAAAAGAAACAAATATACCCGTTGTCCTGGCCAGAAGTATAGTAGCAAGAGTAATTGGTGAAATACTAAACCCATAAAAAGAGGTGAAAAATTTTGAGTTCTAAATCAGGATATGAAGTAGCCATAAAAGACTGTATGGCTGTAAAAAAACATGAGACTGTGCTTATTTTAACAGATGATAACAAGATGGAAATTGGTAACAAATTATATGAAGTGGCAAAGCAATATGCAAAGGAAGCAGTATTAATGGTGATGGAACCTAGAAAGGTCAGTGGTGAAGAACCACCGGAAGTTGTGGCAGAGGCAATGAAAAACTTTGATGTAATCATTTGCCCCACTTCCACCTCTATTACTCATACAAATGCAAAGATAAATGCTGTGAAAAATGGTGCTAGATTAGCCAGTATGCCAGGTATTACAGAAGATATGTTTGAAGAAGGTGGAATTACTGCTGACTATGATGAAGTAGAAAAACTCACATTAAAATTTACAGAACTACTTACTAAAGCTAAAACAGCAAAAATAATCAAAGATGAACATACCCTTGAAATGTCATTGGAAGGTAGAGATGGAATTCCCAGTCCAGGAGTGTATAGAAGTCCTGGTGAATCTGGTAATCTACCATCAGGTGAAGCCTATATTGCTCCACTGGAAAATGCAGTAAATGGTACCATGATTATTGATGGTAGTATGGTAGGAGTAGGTAAACTTGAATCTCCCCTCTATGTGGAAATTCAGGATGGAAAATTAGTTAAACTTGAAGGTGAAGATGCATATAAATTACAAATACTTTTTGAAAATCCCAATAACTCTACAGTGGCTGAGTTGGGTATTGGAACCAATCCTGCTGCCAGACTTACTGGTGTTATCCTAGAGGATGAAAAAATCTATGGTACTGTCCATATAGCTTTTGGTACCAATACATCCTTTGGTGGAGTAAATAAAGCTGATTGTCATTTAGATGGGGTTATAATGAATCCCACATTATATCTAGATGATGTATTAGTCCTTGATGAAGGTAAAGTTGTAATTTAATATTAAATGCTCATGTGATAGTTAATGGGAAATGGAGTGGTTTAATGAAAAAAATACAAATTACTTTAACTGTAGAAGAAGGTAAAGAGATAATATCCCTTGGAATGTTAAACCATCCAGCTTTAAAAGACAGTATAGAAAATGGTAAAATCCTCTTTAAAGGTGGAACTACAGTTTCCAGAATTACGGAAAAGTTATTAGGACTTCCTCTTAGAATCAGTGGTAGGATAAGTCCTCGTGGAACTGTGGCTAGTATGCATACCATTGACCATCCTCACTCCATTATATATCATAAGGGAGAATGGAGAAATGTGGATGATCACATTGTATCAGAAACATTAAAATTTGGTACTAATGATTTAATCATCTGTAGTGCCAATGCCTTTGATTATTACGGTAATGCTGCAATAATGGCAGGAAGTGCTGGAGGTGGCCTAATAGGCCAGTCTATATCAGCTTGGCATACAGAAGGTGCCCAAATCATTATACCCATTGGATTAGAAAAAATGATCCCAGGAAATTTAAATCATATAATTAAAAAATCAAAAAGACGTGGTAAATCCATATCCTGGGGTATGTCAGTGGGCCTAATGCTCTTAAATGGTGAGATTTTCACTGAAATAGAAGCTATTAAAACCTTAGCCCATGTAGATTGCTTTCCCATAGGTGCAGGAGGATTAGGTGGTGCACAGGGTAGCTGTACCTTAGAAATTCACTGTCCTAATGAGGGAGAATATGAAAAGATTTTAGATATATTAAAAACTGTAAAATCCAATGATATTCAGGTCAGTGGCGAAACAGATTCCCTTGTGGAATGCGAGGCCATATGTGATAATTGTAAAAAGCACATAGGCTGTGGGTATAAATCACAGTTATTATAAAACCCAAAACAAATTTTATATTATAAAAAAGCAGTGGACATAATATATTCCATTGCTTTTTTAGTATATAATTATTATAGATAATATATATTCTAAATATTGAAACAAATTATAAATACATTAAAGGAGATAAACCATATGTTAGTAGGAGTTATTGCAGGTACATTAGTTGATACACAAATGGGTGTGGATTTTTTAATACAAAATAATATACAGGCCAAAGGCTATCCGGTATCTAATACACCTAAGGAACAAAGTAGATTACAATTATTGGGTAAAGATATATTATTTAAAAAAGTAATGGATTTAGTTAATAGAGCAAAAGAAGATGGGGCTAAAGCCATATTTGTCTATTGCAATTCTCTAAGTGCAGCTATAGATATGAAAGAAATTGAAATAAAAATGAATATTCCCATCATCACTCCCTTTACAGCATATAAAAAATTAGGTAAAGAATATTCTTCCCTATTGATTTTAGCAGCAAATGGACAATCCTGTGCTAAAATAGAAACCATACTTGAAGAAGTAAATGAGAATATTCAAATGTGGAGCATATCAGCTCTGCCCCTAGTTGAGGAAATAGAAAAAGATATTCCACCTGATGATATATTTGAAAATTGTAATTTAAAGTACATATTAAAGTGGGCAAAAAATCTTAAAGTTGAAGCAATACTTTTAGGTTGTACCCATTTTCCATATCTTATGGATATCTTGGGAAAAGAGATCGATATTCCAATACTAAATCCTGGAGCAATTGCTCTAAAGTATTTGAAAGATTATTATTAATATTTTGACTTTTAAATACACAAATGATAATATTAAACTTATAAAGTAAAGAATAAGGAGGAGAATAATATGGAAAACAATTCAGTACTACAAGCAATTCACAGTCGGCGTTCCATAAGAAAATATAAAGATAAAGCTTTAAGCCAGGAGCAAATAAAAGCTCTATTAGATGCTGCCCTAATATCACCTAGTGCAATGAACAGACAACCATGGCATATTACAGTACTTACTAACAAATCCATAATTTTAGAATGGGAAAAGGAAATTGTTCAGTATTTTGTAGATACAAAAAATGAAAAAATGGTGGAACATAATAAGGCCCGTGGAAATAAAATCTTTTATGATGCTCCAGTTGTCTTTGTAATTTCAATGGAAGACGGTAAGGGAATAGATGTGGGAATCATGGCCCAAAGTATAGCTCTAGCAGCCAAAGGCATGGGGATCGATAGTGTAATCCTTGGCCTTCCTAGGGTATCATTTGATCCTAAATATGAAGGAAAGTGGTATAAAACATTGAAATTCCCAGAAAATCATGTCTATGGAATTTCTGTAGCTGTTGGTTATGGAGATGAACCAGGGAGACAACGTGAAATAGACATGTCTAAAGTTTCCTATGTAGATTAAATTAAAAAGAGTTGCATCCCTGATTAAAAACTAGTTAAAGGTTTGCAACTCTAATTTATTTGCAAAGCTTATTGTAAATCTCTATAATACTTGGGAAATATTTTATTTTTATTGTTTTTACATATCTCTATTGAATCCATTTTATTTAAAGGTAAATTTCCCTTAGATTTTTCATAAACTAAAGTATTAATCCTTTGTGCAAAACATCCTATCTTAGGTATGCCTATGACCTCATTCATTTCCTTCCATATTTCTTTTATACTTTTATCCCTTACATTCCCGAATTCCATGGGTAGAAAATCACAGGGATATAAATCTCCAGTAGCACTTATATAGGAATGTTGTGTTCCAGCACCACAACCAAATTTCTCCTGACTTTCAGTATAGGCAAAACTTGTTATCTTAGGAAATCTGCTGATTTTATTGGCCTCATGCTGTATGGCTATTAACTTTTCCCTATCCTCTCTAGTATAAAAAATATTCTCTAGATTTTCTTTATTTAGTAAATCTCCACTTAATATAGGCTCTAATAACTTAACTTCATGGGCACCGTTTTCACCAGCTATTTTGAATAATTTAAATAAATCCTCTTTATTTAAATTTTCCTTTAATA
>JAAYNB010000061.1 GCA_012521085.1 Clostridiales bacterium
AGACAAATACAATATTATACCAGTAGGAATTACTAAAGATGGTATTTGGAAGTTATACAATGGACCAATAGAGGAAATAGTTACAGGTAAGTGGGAAGAATTAGGAGAAGATATGGATTTATTCTCGTTATCCAAGGACAATAGGGAAAAGGTAGATATAGTATTTCCAGTACTACATGGACCCTTTGGAGAGGATGGTAGACTCCAAGGTCTATTGGAGATGTTAAATCTTCCATATGTGGGAGCAGGAGTACTTGCTTCATCTGTTGGAATGGATAAGGTAGTTACTAAACAATTGGCCTCCTTTGCTAATATTCCCCAGGCTAAATACATTGATACAATTGAAAATGACTATAGAGAAAACATTAAAGAGGTTATAACGAATATAGAAACTCAGTTGGGTTATCCTGTATTTGTAAAACCAGCAAATTTAGGTTCCAGTGTGGGTATATCTAAAGCTAAAAATAGAGAAGAACTAATTGAAGCAATTGAACTAGCTTTTGAATATGATAGAAAAATAGTTGTAGAAGAAGGTATAAATGCAAGGGAAATAGAGTGTTCAGTTCTAGGTAATGATGAACCAAAGGCATCTGTATTGGCTGAAATTATACCTGGTAAAGAATTTTATGATTATGAAGATAAATATATAGATGGAAATAGTAGATTTGAAATCCCTGCAAATATTCCAAAGGAAATTACAGTAGAAATACAAAATTTGGCTATAAAGGTATATAAATTATTAAATTGTACAGGATTAGCCAGGGTAGATTTTTTTGTGGAAAAAGTAACTAATAAAATTTATTTTAATGAAATCAACACTATGCCAGGATTTACACAGATTAGTATGTATCCTAAAATGTGGGAGGCTACAGGTATTAAATATAAAGATTTAATTGATAAGCTAATAGATTTAGGTATAAAGAGATTTAAATAAATTTAAAACTTTAAAATTTGAAATTTAAGATATTGATTAATCTATATAATTTCATACAATAGCTACTCATAAATGAACTATTAAAATAAAAATTATGGCTAATAATTTTAAAAGATGTGGTTTTCTTATATTAAATGGTTATATATTTATTAGTCATATTAATTTATATTCATACTTAATTTGTGAGTAGCTTTATATATTGAATTTGAAACTTTAAAATATAATTTAAATAGAAAAAGGATGAAACCATGGAGTATAAATTAGTTAATAAGGACAATAAAAGATATATAATAGTACCAAGGATTATGGAATTAGGATTAAATCATTGTTTTACTACTATAGATATGGATATGGGTATAAACACCAATGGTTCCATAGAGAGTTTAAAACAAAATTTAAATCATATATATGATTTTCTAGGTGAAAAACCTAAGATATTATTTTCAGGTAAACAGGTACATTCAAGTAATATAGAAATAATTAAGGATATATCACAAGGTATGACAAATGAATTGGGACAATATATACCTGATACAGATGGTTTAATAACAGATAAAAAGAATATAGCATTGATAAGTAGATTTGCAGATTGTATTCCAATTCTAATCTACGATCCAGTAAAAAAAGTACATGCTAACATCCATTCAGGTTGGAAGGGTACATTAGGCGGTATTGGAATCAAAGGAATAGACTTATTAATAAGCAAATTTAATTCTAGACCAGAGGATTTAATAGCAGTTTTAGGACCATCTATAAGTAAAGAGGACTTTGAAGTGGAAAGTGATGTAATGGAGATGTTTAAAACTATCTTTGAATTTTATAATCAAGTAATAACGCAAAAAAATGAAATTAAATATCTTATAGATTTAAAGGGAATATATAGAGTATTATTAAGAGATAGAGGAATTTTAGATGAAAATATAATCTCAATAAATTTATCTACCTATTCCACAGAATATCTTCATTCCTATAGAAGGGATAAGTCTAAATTTGGCTTAATGTCTGTGGTAAGTTTTTTATAAGGATGATAAATTATAGATTTTAAAATCTGAGTATGAATTAGATTTGTTTATTATTTTAGATTGAAGGTGATGAATGTGAAGATGCAAAAGATGATTAAGGTATTAGGCACCCAAAGCAATGCTGAGGGAGAGAAAAATGAAATAGAATTAATAACAGAGGGAAAGTATTATAAAAAAAATAACTGTTATTATTTAGTCTATGAAGAATCTGAACTTTCTGGTATGGAGGGTTCTACTACAACTTTAAAAATCGAAGGTAAAAATAAGGTTTCTATGCAGCGTTTTGGAACCATGGCGTCAAAATTAGTATTTGAAGAAGGAAAAAATTATAGTTCTCAATATTGCACAGAATTTGGTAACTTTGAGTTAGATATATTTACAAAGAAGTTGGATATAGCTATGGTTCATGGGGAAAAGGGTGAGAGTTTAGAAATTCATTATGATATGGAGATTAAGGGTTTGGTTAATACATGGAATGAGTTGAAGATAGAGTTTATTTAAAATGTAAAGGATATTCAATACTATATAATATTGGATATCTTTTTAATTTTGATTACTTTCATATGTAAAAGAGATAATAAAAACACATAAGTTCACCTTTTCAAGAGCATGAAAAATTCTTAGTGAATGAAGGTATAAAATCCGTTAAACAGCGTCCAACCGCTTGAGCGAAGTGAGATTTGGCGCTGTAGGATTTTATATCAGAATGAACTTTAGAATTTTATGCGACGAAACCGTGAACGTTGTGTTTTATTATCTTTTAACTAGACCATGAACATTGTGTTATATTATTATTTTAATTCTATTATTAATTTTAAATTTATTACTGTTTTAAATGAATATTTTAGATATTTATGCTTTATGTATATCCTCATATGCTTTAATCCCTAATACGGAATTGGCGGATTTTATAGCTCGTAATATGGCCATTTCCATAACTTCATTGGCTAAGACCCCTATGACATTTATATCCGCTGTAACTTTTCCTGTACCCAATGCAAATATTGTATCTCCATCGGCCATTGTATGAACTGGTCTAATGGTTCTGGCATATGCATCATGGGTCATAGAGGCAATTTTATTGGCCTGTGATTTGTTTATTTTAGCATTTGTTGCAATAATACCTATGGTAGTATTACCTGTGAGCAAGTTATGTTGGTTTTTATCTATAAGGGATAAGAAGGATTTGCTGGTATTGGCAAAAGATGTTTTATCAGCATTGAGGGTACCTGCTATAATTTCACCTGTCTTTGGATTGATTACATCTCCAAAGGCGTTTACTGCCACTACTGCTCCTACTTTTAGATCTCCTACTTGAAGAGCATAACAACCTAAACCACCCTTCATAGCATATTCTAATCCTAGGAATTTACCAACTGTTGCTCCTGTTCCAGCACCAATATTTCCTTCTGGGCAAGTTTGATTGTTGGCATTTATGCAGGCTCTATAGCCCATGTCTTTATCAGGGCGTATTTTAGGGTTTCCTACTGCTAAATCAAATAATACTGCTCCTGTGACTATGGGTACTTTTGCCACTCCCACATCAAAGCCTATATCTTTTTCTTCTAGATATTGCATCACTCCTCCTGCTGCGTCTAATCCGAAGGCGCTGCCACCGGATAGTAGTATGGCATGGATTTTATCTATAAGGTTCATGGGATTTAATAAGTCTGTTTCTCGTGTTCCAGGGGCTCCTCCTCTCACGTCTACACCGGCTACAGCGCCGGATTCACATAGAAGTACTGTACAACCTGTAAGGTTTTCTAAATCTTCTTCATGTCCAAGTTTGATTTCATCAATATCTGTGAAGGGAATTGTATACATTTTTATTCCTCCATGTTTTAATTTTTAATATATTTATATATTACCACATAAAAATCAATGTACTAAAAACTTTTATCGTGTAATTATATAAAAAATTCACTGTTTAACGGATTTTATATCTTCATTCACTAAGAATTTTCAATACTCCTGCAAAGGTACACTTGTGGATTTTTTTATATATTCTTTAAATTAAATTAGTTTTTAAGTAAAATATGATAAAAAGTCCTTTGTAAAGGTAATAAGCTTAGTATTAAAAGAAGATTGGGAGCTAAAAATATAGTATCTGTGGATAAAATATCTATAATTCACAGATACACCCCTAGGCTCGTCCCTTATAAATACATGTTATCAACAAAATTATACACATTATCCACAAAAACTTATAAACATATAAAATATTTGGGAAAAATATTCTTTAATAAACTTTTAAAAAAAAGTATGAGTTTATATTGGGGATTGTGGTACAATAAAGGATATTGAAAATAGTAAGGTGGGAGTGGAAAATATAGTGAGAAAAGTGGAACTAATAGCTACAGCAGCATTTGGATTAGAGGCAGTTGTGGCCAGGGAAGTTAGGGAGTTAGGCTATGAGGATGTTAAAGTGGAAAATGGTAGGGTTAGTTTTATAGCTGATGAAAGTGCTATTGCCCGTTGTAATCTATGGCTTAGGACAGCAGATAGGGTATTATTAAAAATAGGTGAGTTTAAAGCCCTTAGTTTTGAAGAATTATTTGAAAAGACAAAAGCTCTACCGTGGGGAGACTGGATACCTGTGGATGGTATTTTTCCTGTCAATGGTAAATCTGTTAAATCTAAATTATTCAGTGTATCTGATTGTCAGGCCATTGTAAAAAAAGCTGTAGTAGAAAGTTTGAAAAAGAAATATAAAACCTCTTGGTTTAAAGAAGAAAAGGGTCAATATACCATAGAAGTATCTTTATTAAAGGATATAGCTACTTTAACCATTGATACTAGTGGTGCTGGTCTACATAAGAGGGGATATAGGAAATTATCTAATATAGCTCCATTAAAGGAAACTCTAGCAGCAGGTCTTATCAAATTGAGTTTTTGGAATCCTGATAGGGTGTTTATAGATCCTTTTTGTGGTTCTGGAACTATTCCCATTGAAGCTGCATTAATAGGTAAGAATATTGCTCCTGGTATGAATAGAGAATTTGCTGCTGAAGATTGGTCAACAATTTCTAAAGACCTGTGGGGGGAAGCTAGGAAGGAAACCCATGATTTGGCGGATTTTGATAGACCGTTGAGAATTTATGGTTCTGATATTGATGGTGAAGTTTTGAGTTTAGCCAGATATCACATAAGAGAGGCATTTTTGGAAGATGATATATATGTGCAAAAATTAGATGTAAAGGAATTGAAATCTAGATTTGATTATGGTTGTATCATATGTAATCCTCCCTATGGAGAACGTTTAGGTGAAAGAAAGCAGGTTGAAGAGTTATATAAAACCATGGGTAGGGTTTTTAATCAAATGGATACTTGGTCACATTATATAATTACTTCTCATCCTAAATTTGAAGATTTATTTGGTAAAAAATCTGATAGAAAACGCAAACTCTATAATGGTAGAATTCAATGTAATTATTATCAATATTATGGACCAAGACCACCAAGACAGGAAGAAAATGAGTAATAAACTTAATTAACAGGATATTTTAATGATTTATTTAGAGTATGGGATGATAAATATTTCATACTTTTTTTATCTCTTTTCTGGATGAAAGGTATATTAAGCCGGCAAATGGCAATACTTTCAGAAAAGAAAGGAGGTATTTTAAATGGATGTAAAAGAAGTTGCCATAAAAGAAATGCTTATCGTTACTGATGGACAATCTAATGTGGGAGTTGACCCTCAGATTGCAGCAAAGGATGCATTTAATCAGGGCATTATAGTAAATACCATTGGTATTGTAAATGAGGATACAAAAAATGAAGATTCTCTAGTGGAGATTGTAAAGATAGCTGAAGCCGGTGGAGGAATATATGAGTATACATATATTGATAACTTGCATCAAACCCTTCAAAGCGTAACCTATAGGACTGTTAATAAAACCTTAAAAGAAACTGTAAATAGACAATTAAAAGAGCTAATTGGTGAAGATATGGATAATATGACACCGGATTCTAGGGGAAAATTTCTGCAATATGTAGATAAATTTACTGATGAAGTATTATTACAATGCTGTATTTTACTAGATGTAAGTGGAAGTATGGCTAGTAAAATAATGGTGGCTAGACATAGTATATTAGATTTAGTAGATTCTTTTAAGACTAGAAAAGGTAGGGTGGATCTGGCAGTCATAGTTTACCCTGGAAGTAATGGGAAGGATTATGAATTAATCCATGGTTTTGGAGATTATATAAATAATTTGGAGAAAAAATTATATGATGTAAAGACTCGAGGGGCTACTCCTACTGGTCCTGCCATTTACCATGGTATAGAAATAATTAAAGCTGGTAGAGATATACTAGAGTTAGAGGAAGTTACTATATAAAAGGGGCCTGCCCCTTTTATATAGTTAAAGGTGATATGATGAATTCAATTAATTTTGAATCCGGTAGTGTTATTGTTGGAAAATGGGGTAATAAAAAATATAGGATAAAAAAACAAATTGGTTTTGGTGGAATTGCATCTGTATATCTGGTGGAAGATACTAAAACCAATTGTCTTTATGCACTGAAAATCAGTAAGGATAATTTATCCATCAATAGAGAATATAGGCTATTGAAAAAATTTGCTACTGTTGATATGATTGTAAATATTCATGAAATAGATGATTTTCATATTAATGGTGATATATATTATTTTATTGTACTAGAATATATAGATGGTTATAATTTAAAAGATTATATTCAAAAAAATAAAATAAATATCAATATTATTATAGGTATTATGATTATATTGATGGAAGGTATAGATTTATTCCATAGACAGGGTTATATATTTGCTGATTTAAAGCCAGAAAATATTATGATTGATAGGAAAAATAAATATATTAAGATAATAGATTTAGGTGGTGTAGTTAAAAAAGGAAGTGGTATTAAGGAGTTTACTCCTGCCTATGATAGGGCCAGTTGGAAATGTGGAGATAGGATAGCAGAGCCATCTTATGATATTTTTTCTATTATGATGATCTTTACAAAGATGATATTGGCTGAGGATATAAATCCTAGAAAACAGTCTATGAAGGATATTATTATAAAAATAAGAAATAGTTCTATTGAGGATTATTTAAAAAAATATATTATTTCAGGATTAATAGATGGGTATATTTCACTATTTCATTCTAGTATGAAATTAAGAGAATTGTACAATCTAAATATATTAGATAGAAAAGCTAAAAGGGAAGAGAGTATAAATAGAAAAATAGATTATTTTGTATTTTTTAGTATAGGGATTTTTATATATACTATTATATTTATTTTTTGTTTTAATAATATATAGGATGTGATGGTAAAGAT
>JAAYNB010000062.1 GCA_012521085.1 Clostridiales bacterium
AGGAATTATAAATAAAGAACAAAAGATTGTTTCATTAATAAACCAAGATTGGAACAGAGATATTGACAAATTATCTAAAAATCAACAGGAAGTACTAAATATTTTAAATAAATTAGGTGGTAGGACAAATTTAGAAAATATATATAATAGAGTTTCCATAAAAAATATTAATAATATACTAAACTCTCTTGAGGAAAATAATACAATAAAAATAGATTATGCTATTTCCTCCAGGGTTAAGATACAAAAACAACAATATGCTCTACTTAATTTCAAAATTCAGGATATAGAAAATATATTAACTGATTTAAAAAACGCCAGAAAGCAAAGAGAAATAATATTATTTTTAAAGGAACATGGGGAGGTTCTAGTAAGTGAATTATTAGAAATTGTAGATACCACTAGATCGCCTTTAAATGCTTTAGTGGATAAAGGATTAGTCAGTATAGTAGAAAAGGAATATAAAAGAGATCCTTTTAAAAATATGGAATTTAAAGCATTTCCTAAATTAAAGCTAAATGCTGAACAGGAAAAAATAATAAATAAAATTTCTGATTATATAGATAGGCAGGAAGCAAATACATTTTTAATACATGGTATAACAGGTAGTGGAAAAACAGAAATATATCTACAATTAATGGAGAAAATTTTAAAAAAAGGAAAACAGGGTATAATATTAGTCCCAGAAATTGCATTAACTCCTCAAACTTTAGAAAGATTTGTTGGACGTTTTAAAGATGGAATAGCTGTACTCCATAGCAATCTTTCTGAAGGTGAAAGATTTGATGAGTGGAGGAGAATTTCAGAAGGAAAAGCAAAAATTGTAATAGGGGCTAGATCTGCAATATTTGCACCATTAAAAAATCTTGGGATAATTATTATTGATGAGGAACATGAAAATACCTATAAATCAGAAATAAATCCTAAATATCATACAATAGATGTTGCAAATTATCGAAGTAAAGAAGAAGGAACCGTTGTGGTATTAGGGTCTGCAACACCATCTATGGAAAGTTATTATAAAACAAAAGAGGGAGAATATACCCTATGTACTTTAAATAAAAGAGCTACAAATTCCATGCTTCCTAAAGTAGAAATTATAGATATGCATAAGGAACTGGATAATGGTAATAAAGGTATTTTAAGTAATAGATTATATACATTGATACAGGAGAATATAGATAAAAAACAACAGACCATATTGTTTTTAAATAGAAGAGGACATTCGACTTTTGTATCTTGTGGAAAATGTTCAGATGTCATAAAATGTAGACATTGTGATATAACTATGACATATCATAAAAATATGAAAAATCTACAATGTCATTATTGTGGTAATAAAATAGATATACCTAGGATTTGTCCCTCATGTAATAGTGAAAATATGAGGTACTTAGGTATGGGTACACAAAAAATTGAAGATATTATACAAGAACTTTTTCCTACTGCAGTTATTGGAAGAATGGATATGGACTCCACCAGTGTAAAGGGAGCCCATGAGAAAATTTTAAATAAATTTAAAGATGGTAAAATTGATATTATAATAGGTACACAGATGATTTCTAAGGGATTGGATTTTCCAAATGTGACTTTAGTTGGAATAATTGCAGCAGATTCTATATTAAATTTACCGGATTTTAGAGCATCAGAAAGAACTTTTCAATTGGTTACACAGGTAGCTGGTAGAGCAGGGAGAGGTTTAGAAAAAGGACATGTAATTCTACAAACCTATATGCCTGAACATTATAGTATTTTAGCTGCAGCTAATCATGATTACAATAGTTTTTATGAGGAAGAAATCCTTCTTAGAAAAGAATTTGAGTATCCACCATTTACAAGATTAATTAATATTAATTTTAGTGGTAGAGATTTAGAAGAATTATATTTAACGACAAAAAAGATTAGAGAACATATGGAATACATTTTAAATTCAAGAGGTTATAAGGATTTTAGTGATATAATATTTGGTCCTAATCCAGCCATAATAACAAAAATTAATCAGAGATATAGATATCAAATAATACTTAAAGATTCTCAAATACCATTTAAACTATTAAAGTCCATGGTAAAATTCTTATTAATAGATAATAGAGATAAATGTATACCAAAATCTATTTATATTTCAATTGATATTGATCCATTATATATAATGTAATTCAAGGAGGAATAAAAAAATGGCAATAAGAATTATTAGAAAAGAAGATGATCCTATTTTAAGAAAAATTTCTAGACCTATAGAAAAAATAGATGAAAAAATTCATATGATATTAGATGATATGGCAGAAACCATGTATCATGCTGAAGGTGTAGGATTAGCAGCACCACAGGTTGGAATTTTAAGAAGAATTATAGTTATTGATATAGGAGAGGGTTTAATAGAATTAATAAATCCAGAGATTATAGAAACTAAAGGTGAAAATTGTGATATAGAAGGTTGTTTAAGTTTTCCAGGACAATCAGGTGAAGTTGTAAGACCTAATGAAGTTAAAGTAAAGGCACTTAATAGATCAGGTGAAGAAGTTATAATAGAGGGTAAAGGTTTATTAGCCAGAGCATTATGCCATGAAATAGATCATTTGAATGGGATTTTATTCATAGATAGAATAAAAGAGGAATAGAGGTGTGTTAAATGAACATAATTTTTATGGGAACACCAGAATTTGCAATACCATCATTACAAACTTTAATACAGGAAAATTATAATATATTAGCCGTATTTACTCAGCCTGATAGACCAAGGGGAAGAAGTAAAAAATTAGTAATGCCTCCGGTTAAAGAAAAGGCTTTGGAGCATAATATTAAAGTCTATCAGCCCAAGACATTAAAAGATTCAGAAGTAGTTGAAACCATAAAAGAATTAAATCCTGATTTGATTATTGTTGTAGCTTATGGACAGATATTAACAAAGGAAGTTTTAGATATACCTAAACATGGTTGTATCAATGTACATGCATCACTTTTACCTAAATACAGGGGAGCAGGACCTATACAATGGGCCATTATTAATGGTGAAAAAACAACAGGTATTACAACTATGTATATGGATGTTGGCCTTGATACAGGAGATATGATATTAAAAGAAGAAATAAATATAGGTGAAAATGAAACAGCAGTAGAATTACATTATAGATTATCGGTATTAGGTGGAGAGGTGTTGAAAAAAACCTTAGATAATCTAAAATCAGGAGAAATTACAAGGACAAAACAAGATGATTCTAAATCTACTTATGCACCTATGCTGACTAAGGATTTAGGGATTATTGATTGGACAAAATCTGCTAGGGAAATTCATAATCTAATTAGGGGGACAATACCATGGCCCGTAGCTAGTACCAAATATAAGGGAGAAACCATGCGTATTTTTAAGAGCAGAGTAGAAGAAGATATAAAAGAAAATGTACCAGGTGAAATTATTAAAGTAACAAATGATAGGATTTATGTAGGGACATCTAAAGATATACTAATAATAGACGAAATACAATTTAGTGGTGGGAAACGATTAAATGTTAAAGATTATTTAGTAGGTAATACTATAGAACAGGGAATAATTTTAGGTAAATAAAATGGCTGTAGATAGAAAAATATCAAGAGATGATTCTACTAAACAGTTTCTAATCCTACTGTTGATCATATTCGGTATATTTTTATTATTATCTACAACCCTAATTAGATATTTTAATAAAAATAATATTATATTTTATAAAACCATATTTCTGGTAGTTGCAATATTAGTTATAGTAATTGGGATTATGTTACTATTAACCATATTTGCCATTACTATGTTATATTTTAATAAAGATATACCTCATATTATGAAAGTGATTATGAAATATTTTATGATTATATCGCAACCATTTGTAATGGAATTGGGAAAAATTATTAAATTTAATAAAAATAGCATTAGGAGTGCATATACAAATTTAAATAACCAAATAATATTAAGTGAGAAATACGAATTTAATGGGGAAGATATTTTGGTATTATCTCCCCATTGCCTACAAAAAGATTTTTGTCCTCATAAAATTACTAATGATATATATAATTGTAAGAGATGTGGTAAATGCGATGTAGACAAACTTATAGACTTAAGAGAAAAATATGGTATTAATTTTAGTTTAGTTACAGGTGGAACCTTAGCTAGAAAAGTAATTGTAGAATTAAGACCTAAGGCAATAGTTGCAATAGCTTGTGAAAGAGATTTACTCAGCGGTCTTATGGATGTTAGCAAGATACCCATATTAGCAATTATAAATGAAAGACCTCAAGGACCATGTATAAACACTCAGGTAGATATTAGGAGAGTAGAAAAGGCAATATTGCATTTTATAAAGGAGTGATAAGAGATGTTTTTACCATATGATACTACCATATTGATTTTAATACCTACAATTATTTTTACAATGTATGCACAAAATAAAGTTCAGACAACATTTAATAGATATTTAAGGGTACCTACCAGAAAGGGTTATACAGGATATGATGTGGCTAGATTCATATTAGATCAAAATGGATTAAGAGATGTTCCAATAGAAATGTCACCAGGCAGATTATCAGACCATTATAACCCATCACGTAGAATACTTAGATTATCTCGAGATGTATATAATGGTACATCTATAGCTTCAGTCAGTGTAGCTGCACATGAGGTAGGTCATGCTATACAACATGCCAGAGGATATATACCATTGACTTTTAGAAATACTATTTTTCCTATAGCAAAATTTGGTTCATCAGCAGCTTGGTTTTTCATTATGGCCGGTTTACTCTTTAGTTCTACAAATTTTCTGTTGGACATAGGTATTATACTTTATTTTACAGCAGTATTATTTCAAATAATCACATTACCAGTAGAGTTTAATGCCAGTAACAGAGCTTTAGAATTATTAGATTCCAACGGTTTTATAGATAGAGATGAGTATAGAGGATCTAAAAAAGTTTTAAATGCTGCAGCATTAACATATGTAGCAGCAATGGCAGCTGCTGTTTCACAATTAATTCGTTTGCTAGTTATTAGAAATAGAAGAGAGTAAAGGCATTTTTTGCCTTTACTTTTTTGTATTGATTTATGTTAATAATATATAATTAATAATTAGAAGTATAAAAATATTTATCTAAATACTATAATGTTATATAATAATTTTAAACAGGAGGATAAAATACATGAATGCAAGAGAAGGAGCATTAAAAATATTATATGATATAGAAAAGAATAAGGCATATTCAAATATATCATTAAATAAAGAATTGAAGAATAACAAATATACTCAAATAGATAAGAATTTCATTACTGAATTAGTATATGGTACTTTAGAAAATCTCATATATATAAACCATATTATTCAACAATTTTCTAAAATGAAAATTAAAAATATTAATCCATGGATATTAAATATTATTAGATTAGGAGTCTATCAAATAATTTTTTTAGATAAGGTTCCTAATTTTGCAATAGTTAATGAATCAGTTAATTTATCGAAAAAATATAATAAAAAAGCATCAGGATTTGTAAATGGTGTATTAAGAAATATTATTAGAAATAAAGATAAATTAGAAATTAAAACTATGGACAATGAACATAAAAAATATTTATCTATTAAATATTCCCATCCTCAATGGATGGTAGAAAGATTTTTAAAATATTTTTCCATGGATTTTACGGAAGAACTTTTAAAGGCAAATAATAAAAGACCAAAGTTTTATATAAGGGTAAATAGACTAAAGACCGATGTAAAGGAAGTTATGGAAATATTAAATAAAGCTAATATAGAAGTAAAAGAGAGCCCTTTTATTCCTGAAGCATTAATTATTAATAGTGGTTTTACCCAATTAGAAAAATTAGAAATATTTGAAAAAGGATATATTTATATTCAAGATTTGAGTTCTATGTTGGTATCGAGAATATTAGATCCCCAAGAAGGAAATTTTGTAATAGATATATGTAGCGCTCCTGGAGGTAAATCCACTTACATGGCTGAGTTAATGAATAATAAAGGACAGATATTGTCTAGAGATATTCATGAACATAAATTAAAATTAATCAAACAAAATGCAAAGAGATTAGGGATTAATATTATAAATGTGGAGCATTTTGATGCTACCAAATTGGACCATAATTTGTTAGGCAAAGCTGATAAAGTATTGGTAGACGCACCATGTTCAGGTTTAGGTGTTATTAGAAGAAAACCTGAAATTAAATATCGAAAAGATGAAAATGACATAAAAGATATTACTCAGATACAAAGACGAATATTGCAAAATGCTTCACAATATGTTAAAAGTAATGGAGAATTAGTATATAGTACATGTACTATTATTCCAGATGAAAATGAATATATTGTAGAGGACTTTTTGAAAAATAATTCAAAGTTTAAATTAATTGATATTAATAGTAAATATAGCAAGATTATTCCAGGTGAACATGGGGGAAAAATGGTACAATTATATCCACATATACATGATGTTGATGGATTTTTTATTGCCAAATTAATGAAGGAGTAGTTTCAAAGACTAGGAGGTCTGATTTTGAACAAGATAGATTTATTAAGCTTAACCATAAATGAAATAGAAGATTTAGTAGAGAAAAATGGTGAAAAAAGATATAGGGGTAGACAGATATTCCAATGGCTTCACAAGGGTGTGAAAGATTTTAATGAGATAAATAATATACCTAAAAAATTAAAGGAAGATTTGAAAGAGATAAGTTATATTAGTAAATTAACAATTGAAAAAAAGCTTGTCTCAAATATAGATGGTACACAAAAATATTTACTAAAATTAGAAGATAATAATATAATAGAAGCAGTGACAATGTCATATAAACATGGTATAACTATATGTATATCTTCTCAAATAGGTTGCTTAATGGGTTGTAATTTTTGTGCTTCCACAATAGGAGGTCTTGTTAGAAATTTACGTGCAGGCGAAATGGTAGATCAGATTATATTAATAGAAAAAGATTTAGGAAAAAGAATTTCCAATATTGTTATAATGGGAAGTGGCGAACCACTACATAATTATGATGAAGTTATAAACTTCCTAAAAGTAGTAAATCATGAAAATGGTTTAAATATAGGAAATAGACATATAACTCTATCTACATGTGGTTTAGTACCTAAAATTATAGAATTAGCAAATCTGCAAATACCAATTAATCTGGCAATATCATTACATGCTCCAGATGATACATTAAGAAGAAGTATGATGCCCATTGCTAATAAATATAGTATTGATGAGCTTATGGAAGCTTGTAAATATTATATAGAAAAAAATAATCGAAGAATAACATTTGAATATGCTCTAATAAAAGATGTTAATGATAGAGAGATTCATGCCCATCAACTAAGCAAATTATTAGATGGAATGTTATGTCATGTGAATTTAATACCTATTAATGAGGTTGATGAAAGACAATATGAAAAATCAAATAAAGATAGGATTAAAAATTTTCAATCAATACTTAAGAAAAATGGCATAGAAGCAACTATTAGACGTGAAATGGGTTCAGACATTAATGCTGCATGTGGACAGTTGAGAAATAATTACATAGAACAGACTAGATTATAAAAAAGGTTTTATAACTATTCTGTCGAATATGTTTAAATTGATGGGAGGGATGACAAATGAAAGTTGCAGCTATTTCAGATGTTGGAAAAGTAAGAGAGATTAATGAAGATAATTATTATATATATGAAAATGATATAAAATTTTATATAGTAGCTGATGGCATGGGTGGACATAAAAGTGGAGAAGTTGCAAGTGCCATTGGAATTAATGCTATAAAAGATCATTTATTAAAATATCTTAAAGATGAAAATGAAGAACAGTCCATAAAAGGTATTATATACCAAGCATTCCATCAAGCAAATAAAGAGATATATAATAAATCCCTTGAAGATAAAGACTGTGAAGGAATGGGGACTACCATAACAATGGCCCTACTAATAGATAATAAATTATATATTGGTCATGTGGGAGATAGTAGAGGATATATTTTAAGAAATGGAGTCTTAGAACAGCTAACTCAGGATCATTCATTAGTGGCAGAATTAGTAAGGAGTGGTTCTATCACAGAAAGAGAAGCAATGAGACATCCACAAAAAAATATAATTACCCGCTCATTAGGAACTGATAAAAATGTAAAAGTAGATATTTTTTCATTAGATTTTAAAAAGGAAGATATATTAATATTATGTACAGATGGATTAACTAATTCAGTTGATAAATATGAATTACAAAGTATATTAAATAATATGGATGAACCTATAGATGCTTGTAATGAATTGATATCATTAGCTAACAAACGGGGTGGCTATGATAATGTAACAGCTTTAATTGTAGAAAATAAGTCTAAAAGTAAAGAAAGCAGGTGAGATAAGTGATTGGTAAAATATTAGGCAATAGATATGAAATAGTTGAAAAAGTTGGTGGAGGAGGTATGGCATTAGTTTATAAAGCTAAATGCCGACTATTAAATAGGTATGTGGCAGTAAAAGTTTTAAGAGCAGAATTTACCAATGATACTGATATAATAGAGAAATTTAAAAGAGAATCCCAGGCTGCTGCTAGTTTATCTCATCCCAATATCGTAAATGTATATGATGTTGGTGAAGAGGGTGAGATATATTATATAGTAATGGAATATATCAAAGGTAAAACATTAAAAGAGATTATACAGGAAAAAAAGGTATTAGATACAGAAGAAATTATTAGTTATACTAAACAAATAGCTTTAGCTTTACAACATGCACATAGTAATCATGTAATACATAGGGATATTAAACCTCATAATATTATGATTACAGAAGATAATAGGGTGAAAGTAACGGATTTTGGCATTGCTCTTGCAGCAACTTCATCTACAATTACCAATATGGGCAATGTAATAGGTTCAGTACATTATTTTTCACCAGAACAAGCTAGAGGTGGATATACAGATGAGAAATCTGATTTATATTCACTGGGAATAGTAATGTACGAAATGGCCACAGGTAAATTGCCATATGAAGGTGATAGTCCCGTAGCCATTGCATTAAAACATATACAAGGAAACCCAAAGTTACCATCAGAAATAAATTCAAATATATCAAGAAAATTAGAAAAAATAATTTTAAAATTAATTCAAAAGGATCAAAGTTTGAGATATCAAAATACAAAAGACTTATTAGAAGATATAGAACAATTAAAAGAAGATGTAGATTTTGATTATGATCAAAACAATATTAATTATGAAGATTCTCCAACACAAATCATACCTAGAATAGATTATGATCAAATTTCTCCAATGGAGATAGAGAATGAACCAGAAACAGAAAATATAAATAAAAAAAGAAAAAATAAAACTATTATTATTTCCGCAATTTTAACAGCTTTACTTGCTGCAGGATTATTTACCTTTGGACTTTTCTATATAAGCAGTCTATTTAACACAGAGGAAATTGAAGTTCCTAATTTTGTAGGAATGCATATTGAAGAAGCAAGAGAAGAGGCTGAAAGGTTAGGTCTAGCATTAAAAGAAAGTACCCAGGAAAGTAGCGAAGTGGAGGCTAATAGAATTATTAGACAGAATCCTGCTGATGGTAGAAAAGTAAAAGCTGGTTTTCCAATTGATGTAGTAGTCAGTACAGGTACATCTTCTATAGTAGTACCAGATTTAGTATATAAACCAGGAACAGAAGTGGATTATATATTAGAAAACTATGGACTCAAGGCAGGAATACCACAAGAAAGATATAGTGAATTTCCTGTTGGTGTAGTAATAGAACAAGACCCTGTTGCAGGTTCAGAAGTGGCCAAGGGTACAACTGTGAATTATGTCATTAGCTTAGGTCCTGAAACTGTTACTATACCAATGCCGAATCTTATAGGTGTAAATATAGAAACAGCAAAACAAATATTAGCACAACAAAATTTACAATTGGGTAATGTTAAAGAAGATTATAGTGATGAATATAAAGAAGGAATTGTAATGGATCAAAATATAGCTGCTGGAGTTCAGATTACAGAAGATACTACTGTAAATTTAGTTGTAAGTAAGGGAGCTTTAGAATCTACAGAACCTGAAATTCCTGAAAACAACAATTTACCACCAGATGGTAGCAATAATACTAATGGGGATAATACAGCTCCATCAGATGATGTAGTAACCAAATATATAGACATTAGTCTACCGGGGCATAGTGGAGTAGTTGATATATTAATAAAAAGACTACCCAATGGAGAAGTTGTAGTAAGTAAGAAACATGATATAGAAAGAAATGGTGAAAAAACTAGAGTTAGTCTTAGTGGTACAAAGGGTACAACTGTAGAATTTGAATTGCATATAAACGGAGTGAAACATGATACAAATATAATATTAAACTTTTAGGAGTGAATTGATGAAGAAAGGCCGTATAATAAAAGGTATAGGTGGATTTTATTATGTATATACAGATAAAAAAACATATGAATGTAAACCAAGGGGCTTATTCAGACAAAAAGGCCTTAAACCTATGGTAGGAGATTATGTAGAGATATCTATTATTGATGAAGAAAATAAAACAGCTGTTATAGAAAATATTTTAGAGCGAAAAACAGAATTAATAAGGCCTACTGTTAGTAATGTGGAACAAGTTATTATTGTTTTCGCAATTTCTCAACCAGATCCACATACAACATTATTAGATAGATTTTTAGTATTGGCAGAAAGTCAAAAATTAGATATTGTCATTTGTTTTAATAAAATTGACTTGTTGCCAGAAGAAGATTATTATGATTTAGTAAATATATATAAAAAAATAGGTTATAAAACAATTTTAACTAGTACCAAAACAGGTGTTGGTTTATCAGAACTTGAAAAAACTTTATTAAATAAGATTACTGTTTTTGCCGGTCCTTCAGGTGTAGGTAAATCAACACTTCTAAACAAAATTTACCCAGATTTGCAACTTAAAACTGGGAGTATTAGTGAAAAAACTGCAAGAGGTAGACATACAACCAGACATGCAGAATTGATTCCTATTGCAGATGAAACTTGGGTAGTAGATACTCCTGGTTTTAGTTCATTAAATATGGACTTTATAGAAGAAGAGGATTTAAGTTTGTATTTTATAGATTTTATTCCATATCTAGAAAATTGTAAGTTTACATCATGTAAACATATAAAAGAACCTCAATGTGGTGTTAAAAAAGCATTAGATTTGGGTAAGATAAAAAAGGAAAGGTATAACAGTTATTTACAAATCATAGATGAAATTAGGAAAAACAGGAGGTTTTAAACTTGATAAAAATAGCCCCTTCAATATTATCAGCAGATTTCTCAAAATTGGCTGAGGAAATTAAAATGGTGGAAGAAGCAGGATGCGATTTATTACATATAGATGTAATGGATGGTCATTATGTACCTAATATAACTATAGGTCCAGTAGTTATTAAAAGTATAAAGGGCAAGACTAATCTACCCTTTGATGTACATTTAATGATTGAGAATCCTGATAAATACATTAAAGATTTTGTAGAGGCAGGAGCAGATATAATAACTGTACATGCAGAAAGTTCTGTGCATCTACACAGGACCATACAAAATATTAAAAGTATGGGAGTAAAAGTAGGAGTATCACTTAATCCTGCCACTTCTCTGGACATCCTTGAATATATATTAGATGATTTAGATATGGTTTTAATTATGACTGTAAACCCAGGTTTTGCTGGTCAAAATTTTATAGAAGGTATGATTCCTAAGATAAAAAAATTAAGACAAATAATCTCAGAAAGAAATTTAGATATAGATATACAAGTAGATGGAGGTATAAAACCTGATAACATTAATTTAGTAGTAGAAGCAGGTGCTAATATTATTGTAGCAGGATCTGCAATATTCAAAAGTGATGATGTAGAAGCTACAGTGAAAGAAATGCGAAAAAATGCAGGATTAGGAAGGTAGTTATATGGATGTTGTGATTATAGCTAATGGAGATATTGATGACATAAATTATATTAAAGATATTTTAAAAGATAAGTATATTATTTGTGTTGATGGAGGAGCTAAATATTTAAGATATATTAATGTATTACCAAATGTATTAATAGGTGATTTAGACTCAATTGACACAATTGACTTAGAGTGGATAAAAAAAGGAGAAGTAAAATATAAAAAATTTCCCACTAAAAAAGATGAAACAGATACAGAATTGGCATTAGAATATGCTTTTAATATATCACCAAAGCCTAAATCTATTACCATTATTGGTGCTTTAGGCTCTAGACAGGACCATAGTATGGCCAATATCATGTTACTATATAATATATTAAAACAAAAGATAGTAGGTAAAATTGTAGATAAAAACAATGAAATTATGATCACAGATTCAAGTATTAAAGTCCAAGGTGAAATTGGTGATTTATTATCTATTATACCTATAAGTACCATAGTTAGAGGTGTTACTTTAAAAGGTCTAGAGTATCAATTGGTTAATAGAGATATGTATTTAGGTAGTAGCCTTGGAATAAGTAATGTTTTTGCTAGTAACAATGCAGAAATTCATATAAAAGAAGGTTTAATATTAGTAATAAAATCAAAAGAATAGATTTAAAAATGTCCTTTATTATGAAGTTAGTTTAATTAACTTTACATAAATAAGGACATTTTTTTCCTTTATGAATAATATATTAATAATAAAATATATGAGTGGGTGATTTAATGTACTGCAAAAGGAGGAGGAGAAAAAATCTTAATAAATTTATAGGTATAATAATATTTGGAATAGGTTTTGTAGTCTTTTTATATATAATACCTTCTACATTGTGGATATTTTTATTTGCTTTTATCTGTATGTTAATAGGTATATGGATATATAATTATTGTTAAAAGCTAAAAAAGCCTACCTATTGGATATGTAACAATTAGGTGGCTTTTTCATTTATATGGCTCTTTCTACTTTTCCAGAACGTAGACATCTTGTGCAAACATTAATTCTTTTAGGACTACCATCAACTATAGCTTTAACTCTTCTTAAATTAGGTAACCATGCTCTTCTACTATGACGGTTAGAGTGACTTACCTTATTTCCATGTACTCTGCCTTTTTGGCATATATTACATACTCTTGCCATTATTTACACCTCCTTCAAGTCTATAATCAGACTTTAAAAACAATATTATATTACCATAAACTTAGATATATTGCAATGTATTAAGCACAAAATATCAAATATAAATATAAAATAAGTTTAAATATGTTATTAAAAACTGTATTAATTGTTTATATTGAACTATTTAATATATTAATATACAATATAAATAATTTAATACAAGAAATGGTTGATTCTTTTTTATTTATAATATAAAATTTTGATAGTTTAAGTTATTATTATTGTAAAATGGTTATGTATATTTAATATATATAATATAAATTACATATATTATCTATATACTAGTATTAATGTTAAAAGAAATTAATCAAAGGAGGATAATGAATGCCTGGAAAATTAAATAATAATATAGGAACTATAATAATTGATGATAATGTATTAGCATCAATAGCAGGTGCCTCTGCTATGGAATGTTATGGTGTAGTAGGTATGGCAGCTAAATCTCCAGCTGGAGGCTTAGTAGAATTATTAAAAAGAGAACATTCTAGCAAAGGTGTAAAAGTATATACAGATAAAGATGAAATAACAATAGAGCTATTTGTTATTGTAGAATTTGGAACAAGAATATCAGTAGTAGCAAATAATATTATAGAAAAGGTAAAATACAATATTGAAAATCTAACAGGAATGAATGTTAAAAAAGTAAGTATCAATGTTCAAGGTGTTAGGATTCAAAAGTAATTTGGGGAGGTACAGAATTTGAAATCTGAATATATATATATAGATCAACAATTATTTAAAGAAATGTTAATAGCAGGGGCTAATAAATTAGAATCAAATAAAGAAATAGTAGATTCCTTAAACGTTTTCCCTGTACCAGATGGAGATACAGGTACAAATATGTCCCTTACAATGCAATCAGCAGTAAAAGAAATAAAAAAGATGAAAAATGGTTCTTTAGGAGAAATTGCCAGTTCAGCAGCCCATGGTTCACTAATGGGCGCAAGGGGAAATTCAGGTGTTATACTATCCCAATTACTAAGAGGTTTAGCAAGTAGTGTAAAAGATAAGGAAAAAATTAATACAAGGGATTTAGCAAAGGCTATTAAAATGGCTTCAGATACTGCGTATAAAGCTGTTATGAAACCAGTAGAAGGAACCATATTGACTATTGCCAGGGAAAGTGCTGATTATGCACTTAGAATAGCCCAAAAGGAAAAAAATATGTTAATTTTCATGGAGCAGGTTATATTACATGCTAAAGAGACATTGCAAAAAACACCAGATATGTTAAAGGTATTAAAAGAAGCTGGTGTTGTGGATTCTGGTGGAAAGGGTTTAATATATATTTTTGAAGGTGCCCTAGAAGCAATCAGTGGTCAAATGATATCTGCTGAAGATTTAGATATGGTAGCTGGAGATGTTAAAGTTGTTGATAGTGATGAACATGAGGATAGTAATATTAAATTTGGTTATTGCACAGAGTTTATTATAAATACAGGTATAAAAAATCCAGATATAGAAAAATTAAAGGATACAATGCAGGTATATGGAGATTCCATGTTGGTAGTAGGAAGTGATGAGCTAATAAAAGTACATATACATACAAATAATCCAGGACAAGTATTAGAGGAAGGACTAAAATTAGGATATCTTCAAGATATTAAAATAGATAATATGAGATTACAACATAGAAATTTAGAAGATATGGAGAATAAAGAAAGCACATATAATATACCTAAGAAAAAATATGGATTTATTACTGTGGCAAAAGGTAAAGGTTTAGTAGATATTTTTAAAGACTTTGATATTGACCATGTTATTGAAGGTGGCCAAACTATGAATCCTAGTACAGAAGATTTCTTAAAGGCAATTGAGGACATTGAAGCGGAGACCATTATTATATTACCAAATAATAGTAATATAATAATGGCCGCCAATCAAGTAAAGGAAATCTCTGATAAAAATATCATAGTTATTCCAACTAAAACAATTCCACAGGGTATAGCAGCTTTAATGGCATTCAATTTAGAAAACAGTCCTGAAGAGAATGAAGAAGAAATGAATGAAATAATAAAAACAGTAAAAACAGGTGAAATCACCTATGCAGTAAGAGATACTAGTTTCAATGATATTCAAATTAAAAAAGATGATATATTAGGAATAGGTGATAGTGAAATTCAATCAGTTGGGAAAGATATATTTAAAACAACTATTGATCTTTTAGAAAGGATGGTAACTGAAGATAGCGAAATAATTACAGTTTTTTATGGTGAAGATATTGAAGAAGAAGAAGCAGAAAAATTAGTAGAAAAAATAGAAGAGATTTATACAGAATGTGATGTTGAATTATATTATGGAGGACAGCCATTATATTACTATATCATATCTATCGAATAGGTTTTAACAGGAAGATTTATAGGAGTGAACAACTCATGGAAGTACTTAAAAAAAGTATACAATATGTAAAAGGTGTAGGTCCTAAAAGATTAACCTTATTAAACAGATTAAATATATTCAATATAGAAGATATGATATATCATTTTCCAAGAGATTACGATAATCGTAGTCATTATAAAAATATTAAAGATTTACAAATAGGAGATAAAACTACTATACGAGGAGTAATATCAGGAAATTCTCAATATATAAGAATAAATAAAAATAGGAATATAGTAAAGTATTTAGTTAGAGATAATACTGGCTTTATAACCATAACATTTTTTAATCAGCCATATATGAGAAATAAATTTAAACCTAATGATAAGATAATATTAAATGGACAGGTTAAAGGAAGTTCATATGGATTAGAAATAATTAATCCTGCATATGAAATAATCCCCAACTTGGAATATAAGACTAAATTAGATTCCATTAATCCAATTTATCCATCAACAGAAGGCTTTAGTCAAGGACAATTAATTAAAATTCAACAAAATGTATTAGATATGGTAAAGAATAAAATTATTGACTATATGCCTGAAAATATAAAAAAAGAAAATAAATTATGTGATTTAAATTTTGCCCTAAAAAACATTCACTTTCCCGATTCAGTCCAAGCACTTAGGGTGGCAAAATACAGATTAGTTTTTGATGAATTTTTTTTACTACAATTAGCACTTATGCAATTTAAAAATCAAATTATAAATAATAAAAATACAGTTCCTTTAAAATCAAATGAAGGTGTAGATTTACTAATAGATAGTTTACCATTTAAATTAACTGCTGCACAAATAAAAGTTTTGCAAGAAATAATGCAGGATATGGAAAAAGCAACACCTATGAATAGATTAGTACAGGGGGATGTGGGCTCTGGAAAGACCATAATAGCCATCATCGCCCTGTATAAGGCTGTAATTAATGGATGTCAAGGAGCATTAATGGCGCCTACCGAAATATTAGCAGAACAACATTATATATCATTGACTAAAATTTTAAGACCTATGGGTATTAAAATAGGATTATTAACAGGAAGTTTATCAAAAAAAGAAAAGGAAGAGATTTCACAAGGAATAAAAGATGGGAAAGTTCAAATAGTAGTTGGAACCCATGCTCTTATTCAGGAGACTGTGCATTTTGCTTCTCTTGGTTTGGTAGTAACAGATGAACAACATCGATTTGGAGTTAGACAAAGGGCAATATTAGCAGATAAAGGGAATAATCCCCATGTCTTAGTAATGACAGCTACCCCTATTCCTAGGACATTAGCACTAATTTTATATGGTGATCTAGATATATCAATAATTGATGAATTACCACCAGGCAGAAAATCTATAAAAACCTATGGACTAACTTTAGATAAAAGAAATCAAGCCTATGATTTTGCTAAAAAAGAATTAGAACAGGGCCGACAGGTATATATAGTATGTCCATTGGTAGAAGAATCTGAGAACTTAGATGTTAGTGCTGCCATAGACATTAGAGATGAACTGGCTACAACTTATTTTTCAGATTATGAGGTAGGATTACTACATGGCAAAATGAATCCTAAAGAAAAAGAATCTATAATGAAAAAATTTTTGAAAAATGAAATCCATGTATTGGTATCTACAACCGTAATAGAAGTAGGTGTAAATGTACCTAATGCTACTATAATGATTATAGAAAATGCTGAAAGATTTGGCCTAGCACAGTTACATCAATTACGAGGACGTGTTGGTAGAGGACATTCTCAATCTTTTTGTATTTTACTACATAATAATAAAAGTGAAACAGCGAAAGAGCGGATTAAAATCATGGAAGAAACTACTGATGGCTTTGTTATTTCAGAAAAAGATCTTCAAATAAGAGGACCAGGTGAATTTTTTGGTATTAGACAACATGGTTTACCAGATTTTAAAATAGCAAATGTATTTAGACATATGAAAATATTAAAAAGAGCACAAAATCAGGTAGAGATATTATTAAAAGAAGATCCTAACCTGAGTTTAGAAAAATATCCTTTATTAAAATCAAAAATTCAGGAGAAATATGGCTATTTTCAGGGCATATAATATATAAAGAGACAACCATGGTTGTTTCTTTTATTCTTTTAATAAAAAACCTTTATTTAATAAAATAGTATGTTAAAATAAAAATAAGGCATGTTGGAAAGAGAGGCAAAAATATGCGTATTATCGCTGGTAGATTTAGAGGACATAAATTAATTGCACCAAAAAATTTAAATATTAGACCTACAACAGATAGAATAAAAGAATCAATTTTTAATATTATACAAAATCATATCTATGATAGTGTGGTTATAGATCTATTTTCAGGAACAGGTAATTTAGGAATAGAAGCATTATCAAGAGGAGCTACCAAGGTATATTTTATTGATAAAAATAAAGAAAGTATAAGTATTATAAAAAAAAATTTAGAAAAAATAGATTCAACAAATATGTCAAATATTATACATGATAATGTTATTTCTGGTATAAAAAAATTAAGTAAAGATAATGTACAAGCTAATATTATCTTTATGGATCCACCTTATAAAAAAGGATTAGTTGAAAATGTATTGGAACATATAGATAAATCAAATATATTAAGCTCAAATGGCATTATTATTGTAGAAGAAGATAGTAGTGAAGATTTACCAGAGAATATAGGAAATTTATTTATATTTAGACAAAAAAAATATGGAAATACAAGTATTTCTTTTTATAAAGAAAGAGAGGAATAACAAATGAATATAGCAATTTATCCAGGCAGTTTTGACCCCATAACTAATGGTCATTTAGACATTATAGATAGAGCATCGAGAATATATGACAAACTTATAGTATCCGTATTACAAAATCCAAATAAAAACCCTATGTTTACCTTAGAAGAAAGAGTAAAATTAATAAAAGAGGTAGTAAAATCCTATGATAATGTAACAATAGATTCATTCTCAGGCTTATTAATTGATTATGCTAAAAGTCAAAATGCCAATGTGATAATAAAAGGACTAAGGGCAGTATCAGATTTTGAATATGAATTTCAAATGGCATTAATGAACAGAAAATTATCTTCAGATATAGAAACGGTTTTTTTAATGACCAGTAGTCAGTATTCATATCTTAGTTCTAGTATAGTAAAAGAAGTAGCTTCATTTGGCGGTTGTATAAGAGGTTTAGTACCAGAAGTAGTACAGACAGCAATATTTAAAAAAATATAAAGTATAAGGGGGCATATTATGAAAGTTTTAAAATTATTAGAAGAAATAGAAGAAATAGTTGAAAATGGGTCTTCAATACCCTTTGCAAACAAAGTATTAGTTGATAAAGAAGATATTTTAGAAATTATAAAGGAAATAAGATTAATTCTTCCAGACGAAATAAAACAAGCTCAATGGATAAAGGAAGAAAGACAGAGAATTTTAATTGAAGCTCAACAAGAAGGAGAAGCTATTATAGAAGATGCAAATAAACAGATTAGTGCTATGATAGAAAAAGATGAAATTACAAAACAAGCACAAAAACAAAGTGAAGAAATAATTACACAGGCACAAATAAGTGCTAAAGAAATGAGATTAGGTGCCAGAGATTATGCTGATGAACTATTATCAAATGTAGAAGAAGTGCTAAGTGAAATAATAACTACAATAAAAGAAAATAGAGATGAACTAAAAGGGATGAAATAAAATTCATCTATTAGGAAGAAATAAAGAACAAAAGGCAAATAAAACCCCTATACATAATAATGATAATAGTCCAAAGATAAAAATTTCTATTGAAATTATAGTATTATTAAATAAAATCATGACAGGGGAAGTATGTTCGTAAATAATAGAAGCAGGTAATGTAAAATCAGTAAAGATATTAATTACAGGATAAAATATAAATACAAGAACATATGAAAATATACCATGTAATAATTTAGATAGCAAATATAAATTTAAATTAATATCAGTAGCACTTAAAATACTGATTGATTGGGCATGTATAGAAAAACCACTCCATGCAATGATAAATGAAGTTAATGCAATACGATTAATAAAATCAACATTAGGTAGATCAGCAATTAATTTTGATCCAATTGTAATTTCTAATGAAGCGCTAATAATAGCTTTTATGATCTCTATATTAATATTTAATGGTTTTAATAAAAAAATTAATATTTTAGATAGTATTTCTATAAAATATGTAATATGGAGAATATTTATAATTACTGAAAATACAATAATAAATCCCCCTACCATTAATATACTATATACAGAATCCTCTACCGCATTACTAAACAATATGGCAAAGGGAGGATTTTTTTTATTCTTATTTTTTAATTGTTTAAATGCTTTTTTAAAAACATTTTCTTTTTTAATAGGAATATTGCAAGTAAAAGAATTATCTACTGCTGAAGCTTTATAAAATCTAAATAAAAGTCCAACTAACAATGCAGCCAAATAATGGGAAATTATTATTAAAAGACCTACTTCTGAAGAATTATAAAGTCCTATGGAAACTACACCAATTAAAAAAAGAGGTCCAGATGTACTGCAAAAGGATATAATGCGTTGAGCTTCTATTTGGGATATTTGCTTATTTTTTCTTAATTTAGCGACTATTTTAACTCCTACAGGATATCCGGATGTGGTACTCATGGTAAAAACAAAAGCCCCTTCCCCAGGCACATTAAATACATATCTCATAACAGGTTCTAATAGAGTTCCAACAAAAGAAACAACCCCTAATCTCATTAACAATTCTGAGCCAATAAAAAAGGGTAAAAGGGCAGGTATTACTATAGTAAACCACATATCTAGACCATTTTTAGCTGATTGAATAGATTCATTTGGAAAAGCAATTATTCCTACAACTAAAAATACAACAATAAAGATAAGTATAGAATCAGAAAAAAAGTTTTGAATAATTTCATTATATTTTTTTAAAAAAATAAATAAAAAAATACTAAATATAATAAATACAATAAAAATAAAGTTTATAAACATATAATTCCTCCATAGGATTTTATAGAATTCTATGTATTATATATTATATATATGTTTATCTATTATTTAAATATTCCTAGGATTAAACCTATCCTTTTCATAATAGGGGCTTATATAAAAGTCTAATGCCCTTGTGGAATAATAATTATTTTTTATAGCCAGTGCATATATATTAGTTGCTTTTATATCTAAAGTCAGCATTTTTTTTGAAATATCATTTTCAGGAATATAATTAGCTAATTTATTTATAATAGGTAATTTTGATTTATCTTTACACAATTTTAGTATTTCCCGACCTTTATCATTAAAGGCTAGTACCCTTACATATTGAGGTCCACCCCAATTAATAAATTCAAGTATATCTTTTTTATAAAGTTTTAAAAGTATATGCATACAAATCCTTTGGATACGAGTATGTGGATGACGCTTACTCTTAATACAATTATATAGTTCAAATAGATTATTAGATTGTAAACTACAATTTAGTATTCTATTTTCCAAACCTCCATCTACATCAAAAAACATCTTCAATTCTTTTGCTTCCATTGATCTTATTAATGAAATAATTATCTGTTCAAAATCTTTACTGAAAATAGGACCTATATTATTTTCAAAAAGATTTTCAAGTATTTCATAGGTAAAATGAGGTATTACATCATAAAAAGCATTTAAATTCAAATTTTTCTTTAGTCCTTCCCTAATAGCAGTAGCACTGCATATATTTGAATTAATCTCCTTAGAATGATATTCAGCTTTTATTCTAGATATGGTATAGGGCTTAATAGAGCTATTTAACTTTTTTAAAGATTTAATATATTCAATGGCTAAAATGTTATTTGGATTATCCATTATCTCAGAGATAATATATAGAGAATTTCCATCAATATAATTTGTATTTTTAAGATATTCAATTAAGGCCTTAGACCTAGCTTTGGGAAATGATAAACCCTCATCAAGATATTTTTTAAGGCTATTTTTAAAATCATTGGGAGATTCTAATAAAGTTTCAGCTATTAATTCTAGAAGGTCTAACTGACCATATTCACTGCCAAATGATATATAATCTACTATATTTAGTTTATCCAATAGACTTATGGCACCAAAGGCAAATATTTCTGCTGTAGCACAAGCAAAAGCAGTGGGTAATTCTATAACTAAATCCACCCCAGATTTGACTGCCATTTGTGCTCTTGCCCATTTATGAACTAGAGCAGGTTCACCTCTTTGCAAAAAATTTCCGCTCATAACAGCTATAGTATGTGTAGCTTTAGTTATTTCTTTAGATTTATTTAAATGATATAGATGTCCATTATGAAAAGGATTATACTCAGTTATTAAACCTAATATTTTCATAAATACCTCCACAAATGAGAATAATAAAATTAGAATTTTCATGCTATAAAC
>JAAYNB010000063.1 GCA_012521085.1 Clostridiales bacterium
TGGGTTTATAAGCTATTTTTTCAATTAAAACACCGAGAAAACTACACAGTAGCATGGATACTATAATTGCAGGGAAAAATCCAAAATTAAAAAAAGTAGTAAGAGCAAAACCAATATATGCACCAACCATATAAATATCGCCATGGGCAAAATTTATTAAATTGATTATCCCATAAACCATAGTATATCCTAGGGCGATCAATGCATATATACTACCAAGTGATAACCCATTTACAAGTTGTTGAATAATTTGTTCCATTTATTGTCACCCCATTAATATCAAATAAATTTTTATCAGAGGGAGTAATACTCCCCCTGAAAGTTTAAGGTTCTAATTTAAGCAAGAATTCTGGTACACCATCAACTAACTCAAGAATAGTTACAGCTTTTACAGGATTATGGAATTCATCTATTGAAAGAGTACCTGTAATACCTTTAAAATCCACTGTTGAAGCTAATGCATCCTTAATAGCTTCTGGTTCAGCAACCCCAGCTCTATCAATTGCATCTACTAGGAAATAAGCAAGGTCATATCCTAAAGCATTGAAAGCATCTGGTTGCTTATTATATTTGTTAGAGAAAGCTTCTTGGAAAGCTACTACTTCTGGTGAATCATCAGATGATGAATAGTGATTAGTATAATATACACCTTTTAGTGCTTCAGCACCAGCAATTTCTGTAAGTTTTGGTGAATCATAGCCATCGGCACCTAAAATTGGCACATCTAAACCTAATTCTCTAGCTTGCTTTATAATTAAACCAACTTCTTCATAATAAGCTGGAAGATATAATACTTCAGGATTAGCAGCTTTGATAGCAGTTAATACTGCCCTAAAATCTGTTTCACTTGCTTGGAAAGCTTGTTGAGTTAAAATAGTTCCACCTAAACCTGTATATGTTTCCTCGAAACTCTTAGTTAAGCCTTTACTATAATCACTGGTGTTATCCATAAGTATAGCAGCTTTTTTCAATCCTAAATTGCTATAAGCAAAGTTTGCCATTGTTACACCTTGGAAAGAGTCACTAAAACAAGTTTTAAAAACATATTCTCTTACATTACCATTGGAGTCAACAGTAACATCATCAGCAGTAGCAGAAGCTGATATTAAAGGTATTTTATTTTGCATAGCAGGTGGTATAGCTGCTTTAGTATTACCAGATGTTGCAGGACCTAATATGGCAACAACTTTATCTCTAGTAGCAAGTCTAGTAGATACATTGGCTGCTTCATCTGTTTCTGATTTATTATCTACTTTAATAGGTTCAATTTGCTTACCTAATACTCCACCATTAGCATTGATTTCTTCCATTGCTAATTCAATACCTTCAGTTAATCCTTGACCATAGGTAGCTACATTACCTGAAAGCTCATAGTTTAAACCTACTTTAATAGTATCTGAATCACCTGCTGAAGTTGGATCATTTGATGATGTACAACCTACAACTAAACTTAATGTCAATAAAACAACTACAAATAAACTTAATTTTCTACTCATTTTTTCTCCTCCTTTAACACAATTGAAAATTTAGTAAATTCAGTAAATATCGAATATTTAAACAATAATGCTTAAATTATGAAATTACCACCTCCAGAAATTTAAAATAAAAATACCTCCATTAATTATGTATATTAAACACATATAATAGAGGCGCTTTTTAGCACGGTTCCACTCTACTTCGTAATTTCTTCACAGAAATTACCTTAGCAGGTTGTAATTAACCCAAACCTGTAACGGAGGCCACCGTCATAGCTTAATAATTTATTGATTATAAACTTTCAGCCATGCGACTCGAAAGGGATCTATTATCTATCAGACCAATACTAGTTCCCAGCCATCCTAGCTCTCTGAAATTGGTTCCCTGATAGTTTTCTCTTCGTCATTGTCTTTTTAGTTGATCTTAAATTTAATTATAATTTAAATAAATATAGTATAGATTACTAATTTTATTAATAATAACACTTTAAAACCATGTTGTCAATAGTTTTTAAATTTTCTAACAATAAAAATTATAATAATATTCCCATAATTGATTCATAAATTTCATACCTATATATGGATTCTTCTGACTATTCAACATATTTTAATACAATATCATATCTTTTAATAAACATCAAGTTAAATTTTTTTATTTAATATTAAAATTTAATTTTATATATAATATGAAATTATTTTAAATAAATAACCAAATAAATATTAGAAATTCTGAATTTATATATGGTAAATTATTGACATGAGATATTGTAAAATACTATAATGGATTGTATTGGGAAAAATTATTTTTAATCTAATAATACATATATACATAAAAATCATTTTAAATCAAAACATATTAATAATAGTAATTGAGTTTATTATACTCGAAGGGAGATAAGCTAAGATGTGGTTTATTAAAACATATGAAGAAGTTTTAAAAAACCTGGATACAAATTTTGAGACAGGTTTATCAACAGAAGAAGTAAGTAAGAGACAAGAAAAGTATGGTAAAAATAAGCTAAAGGGAAAACCTAGCAAAAGTATATTTTCATTATTTATTGGACAATTAAAAGATATGTTAATATACATATTATTAGGGGCCACCTTATTAACCATGTTTATAGGTGAGTATATTGATGCAATAATTATTTTATTTGTCATAATACTTAATGCAATTATAGGAGTTTTTCAAGAATATAAAGCAGAAAAGGCAGTTGAAGCCTTAGAAGAAATGACTATAATTAAAACACTTGTGAAACGAAATGGAGAGGTAGTGGAGATTAATTCTGAAGAACTGGTACCAGGGGATATTGTGATTTTAGATGCAGGTAGATTTGTACCAGCAGATATTAGGCTTATAAAAGCTGTTAATCTACAAATAGAAGAATCTACACTTACAGGAGAATCTGTACCTGTAGAAAAAGATGTAGATGTGGTATTGACTGATGAAAAAACCCCAATTGGAGATAGAACAAATATGGCATATATGTCTACATTGGTCACCTATGGTAGGGGAGAAGGTATTGTAGTAGAAACAGGAATGGACACAGAAATTGGTAAAATTGCCCGAATTCTAGATGAACATGTAGATGATATGACACCTTTACAAATAAGATTAGATGAATTGGGAAAAACATTAGGATTTATTGCTATGGGCATATGTATACTTATATTTATAATTGCTCTAATTCAAAAAAGAGATTTATTTGAGATGTTTTTATTAGCCATAAGTTTAGCTGTGGCTGCCATACCAGAAGGTCTTGCTGCTATAGTTGCCATAGTCTTGGCCTTAGGTGTGACTAGAATGTCTAAGAAGAATGCCATAATAAAAAAATTACCAGCAGTAGAGACCCTTGGTTCTGTAAATATTATTTGTTCAGATAAAACAGGTACACTTACACAAAACAAAATGACAGTGGTACAATTATATACTTTAAATAATTTAAAAAAGATACCTGATAATGATAATTTAACTATAGAAAATAAAGATGAAGAGGAATTGCTTAAGACATTTATTCTATCTTCAGATGCTGTTGTTGAAAATGGAGAAAGTATAGGTGATCCTACAGAAATAGCCTTAGTAGTTTTAGGAGATAAACATAATCTATCTAAAAGAGCATTGGAAAACAACCATGAAAGGGTTAATGAAAAGCCATTTGATTCTGATAGAAAGTTAATGTCGACTTTAAACAAATTTGAAAATGGATATAAGGTTAATACTAAGGGAGCCATTGATAATATATTAAAGATTTCTACAACAGCCTTAGTTAATGGGGAAATAGTACCTTTAACTGATGAGATGAGAGATGAATATTTAAAAATATCAGAACAAATGTCTAATGAAGCTCTAAGGGTTTTAGGAGCGGCCTTTAAAAATACTGATGAAATAATAGAACCAGAAGATATGGAAAAGGATTTAACTGTCATTGGTATAGTTGGTATGATTGATCCACCAAGATTAGAAGTAAAAGACTCTATTCGTGAGGCAAAAATGGCAGGTATAACACCTGTAATGATTACCGGGGACCATAAAAATACAGCTATGGCCATTGCAAAGGAATTGGGGATAGCTGAATCTATGGAAGAAGGTATTACAGGATTTGAAATAGACCAGTTATCTGATGAAGAATTTAGTAAAAATATCAATAAATACAAGGTATTTGCAAGGGTTTCACCAGAACATAAGGTTAAAATAGTAAAAGCTTATAAATCCCATGACAATATAGTATCTATGACGGGAGATGGTGTGAATGATGCACCTTCATTGAAAAATGCAGATATAGGTGTTGCCATGGGTATTACAGGTACAGATGTATCAAAGGCAGCAAGTGATATGATACTTACTGATGACAATTTTACTACAATAGTACATGCCATAGAAGAAGGAAGAAATATCTATAATAATATTAAAAAATCCGTTGTATTTTTATTATCATGTAATTTGGGTGAAGTAATATCAATACTAATGTCAGTACTATTTTATTGGCCCATACCATTACTTCCAACTCATATACTATGGGTTAATCTAATTACAGATAGTCTACCTGCTATTGCACTAGGAGTAGATACAAATGATAAAGATGTTATGAAGCAAAAACCTAGAGATCCAAAGGAAAGTTTTTTTGCTGGAGGAACTGCATTTAGAGCTATAGTTGGTGGAACTTTAATAGGGACATTGACTTTAGTGGCATTTTATCTTGGTTTAAATGAAAATGGATATACTTTAAATTCCAATAATACGCCTGAAACAGTATTAAATTATGCTAGATCCATGGCTTTTGTAGTTTTGGCAACATCACAATTATTCTATTCCTTAAGTATTAGAAGTAATACAAAATCCATATTCCAAGTAGGTATATTTACTAATAAACATTTAATAATGGCCATAGTAGGAGGATTTATACTTCAAATAGGAGTTGTATCAATACCTTTCTTTGCTAATATATTTAAATTACAAAATTTAAGTATAATGGATTGGGGATTAGTAATATTCCTGTCATTGATTCCATTAGTAGCAAATGAGATATTAAAAATATTTTTAAGAAGAAGTGAAAATTAAATAAAATATGGAAAAATATATAAGTAGACCTATTGCTCTAAAGTAATAGGTCTGTTATAATGCAGTTAAAAGACCTATAATATTGTGACATACTACATACTTTATTATTTATTAGAAAGTTAATATTAAAAAGTTAATATTAAAAAGTAAATGGGGGTCTATTATGAATAGTATAAAAAAGAAATTCACAATAATTTTAAGTGTTTTGTTAGCTATTACATGTTTAGGTTTAGGATTCGTAGTTCATTATACATCAGCAAGGGCATTAGAAGAGATGGCGGAAGAATTAACTGTAAAAACAGCCATGGAATCAGCTAAAGTAGTTGAGGAACGGATAAATACCAGTTTTAGAGAATTGTTGGCCATAGCAAATACAGAAAAGATAGTAAGTAGGGATATATCTATTGATGAAAAAATAGAATATGTAAGACAAGAAGCAGCACGAGCTGGATATATGTCATTAGGTATTGGTGACACCAATGGTAAAACCCTTACTATGGACAAAATTGAAATTGACTTAAAAGATAGACCCTATTATCAAAATGCACTTAATGGCACACCTACAGTAACAGATCCCATAATAAATAGGGAAGATAATACTTCTTTAATAGTAAATTATGCTGTACCCATAACTGAAAAAGATGGAACTGTAATAGGTGTACTAATTGGTGCAAGAGATGGAGATGAATTAAGCCGTATTACTGATGATATAGTTTTAGGTGAGACAGGAAAAGCTTTCATGGTAAACTCAGAGGGAGTATCAGTGGCACACTATGATAGAGATGAGGTTAGAAATGCTGTAAATATGACTAAAAAGGCTGATGAAGATGAGAGTTTAAGGGAGCTTAGTGAAGCTGGAAAAATAATCATTTCCCAGGACAGTGGATTTGTAGAATATACCTATGATATTGTAAAGAGATATGTGGCCTTTGCTAAGGTAGAAGGTACTGATTGGACAGTAGCCATTACAGTTCCTAAAGCAGAAGTTCTATCATCACTGGACCTACTTAGAATTAGAAGTATAATCACATCCATAACTTTTTTAATAATAGCTCTAGGAATTATATATATAATTGTAAGTAAATTGGCAAAGGATATTGGTAATATGTCCAATAGTTTAAAAGTAATTGCCAATGGTGACTTTACTACTGATAGATCTGATGTAATAAAAGGTAAAGATGAGATTGCAGATGCCTATCGATCCATGGAGATTATGAGAGAGTCAATTAGTAATATGATAAGAGGAATAAAAAAAGCAGCTTTAATAGTACAACAGGACTCTGCAAATCTCAGTATGATTGCAGAGGGTATGGCTTCCGCATCTGAAAATGTGTCCATAGCTACACAGGATACAGCACAGGGAATTGCATCACAGGCAGAAGGACTATCTAATATAAATATGGCTCTAGATAGCTTTGGAGAAAAGCTGGAAGGTATTGTTAAAGACATTGAAGATATGGACAAGGCTAGTAGTGAAGTTGAAAGAATGTCAGAAAAGGGCAGTTCGGATATGGAATTACTTATGAAATCTGTGGATATAATAGAAGAAGCTTTTAAGGATTTTGTACAAAAAATTAATGGATTCAATCAAAATATATTACAAATTACAGATATTACGAATGTAATCAATGGTATTGCAGAGCAGACAAATTTATTAGCATTAAATGCAGCCATTGAAGCAGCAAGGGCAGGAGAAGTAGGTAGAGGATTTGCAGTAGTTGCTGAAGAAATTAGAAAACTAGCAGAACAATCTCAGGAGTCCTCACAAAATATCAATAATTTAATCAATGATATAACAAATGATGGAGAAATGATTTTAGAAACAACAAATGAATTAAATGAAGAATTAGAAAAAGAGATTAATATTATAAATATGACCATAGAAAATTATAAAGATATTGTAAATTCCATACACAATATGTCAAATAGAATAGAGGCAATTAATGAATCAGCCATTGAGATAGATAATGATAAAAATCAGATATTATCCAATGTATCAGATGCATCGGCAGTGGCAGAAGAGGTATCAGCTTCTTCAGAAGAAATTGCTGCCTCTAGTGAAGAAATAACTGCGTCTAGTGAAGAAGTCAGTTCATCAGCACAAAATTTAGACTCACTTATTAATAATATGTTAGATGAAGTAAATAAGTTTAAAATTGAATAAAAATAAAATAACATGGTATATATTTTATATACCATGTTATTTTTACTATATATTATGATGAAAATTTTATCTAATTATAAAGGTATTAGTATTAATAACATGATATATTTACAAAAAGCTATAGGATATTTTAGAAAATCTAGAATAGGAAATAAAAAACTAAAAATGAATGCCCAGGCATTCATTTTGTTATATATAAATATAAATAATTTATATAATATATGGAGAATGGTGGCGATAAAATATGATTTCAAATATTGATTTAACCATAAGACTAGTTTTATCAATGATATTAGGTGGTTTAATAGGTTATGAAAGGGAATTGACTAATAGACCAGCAGGCCTTAGAACCCATATTTTAGTTACTGTAGGTTCATGTCTAGTCATGATATTGTCAATATATGGATTTACTGGCTTAGGCCCTAATGGTGGAAATGGAGAACCAGCCAGATTAGCAGCCCAAGTAGTAAGTGGTATTGGATTTTTAGGAGCAGGAACTATTATGCGGGAAGGTTCCACCGTATCGGGTTTGACCACAGCTGCCAGCATATGGATTTGTGGTGGAATTGGATTAGCAATAGGAGCTGGTTTTTATTTTGCTGCATTGATTACAACATTAATTGCATTATTTTCTTTAGTTGGTATAAGATTAATAGAAAGAAAAAATACCAGATTTGGAAAATATTCAAAAGTAAAAATTATAGGTGTAGAAGGTTCTGGTTTTATAGTTGATATAGGCTCATTATTTGAGAAATTTAATATTTCCATAAGAAATATTCAAATAAGAAACTATATAATAGATGAAAATGATAATAAGGATATGGAAATAAATTTTTTAATTAGACTTCCATTGAAATATAATAAATTAAAAATATATGAAGAAATTAATAAAATACATGGAGTTCATCAGGTTATATGGGATGGCACTGAAATAATAAAAAAATATAATAATGATAGAAAATAAATCCTTTAATTTAAATATAAAGTATAGATTAATTTACAATATAGTTTTAAAATATGATAGTTTCCATTATATAAACTCATTACAATATTTCAGTAAATTTAGAAAAAAGGGTTAAAAATACAATTAAAGAATGATATAATTATAAATAATTATTCCATGAATTGCTAAATAATATATTTTAAACTTTTAACACATCTATGGCTAATGCTGTAGATTGGAGGTGGAATGATGGAAATATTTAAAATTGCACAAGGTCTTGTTAATAGTCTATCTTTAATGTTTGTTATAACATTTTTATTATCCAAAACTTCTTCATTTAAGAATTTAGTTTTAAATGAAAAGAATAGTTTTGACAATAAAATATTTTTAACAATAATTTTTGGACTCTTTGGTATTTTTGGCACATATTATGGTTTTCATATAGATGGGGCCATTGCAAATTCCAGGGCAATAGGGGTTGTTGTGGCAGGTTTATTTGGAGGTCCCTTTGTAGGGATTGGAGCGGGACTTATTGCAGGTATACATAGATGGACCATTGATATTGGTGGATTCACTGCTTTTGCCTGTATGTTATCTACAATATGTGAAGGTATAATGGGAAGTATTGCATATAAATATAGAAATAAGGTAAAGAGAAAATGGGTACTGGGCTTTTATATAACCATAATAGCAGAGATATTGCAAATGCTAATTATAATTAGTGTATCTAGACCCTATGATGCAGCTGTGAATTTAGTCAGTAAGATAGCTATTCCTATGACATTAATAAATTCCATGGGTACTGCATTATTTATTTTACTATTAGAAAGTATTTATAAGGAACAGCAAAGAGAAGCAGCTCTTCAATCAGAATTAGCTTTAAGAATTGCAGATAAAACACAGGCAATTTTAAGAAAAGGTATTAACATTGATACAGCCCTAGCTACTTGCAATATAATATATTCATTGGCAAAGGTGGATGCTGTGGCTATTACTAAAGGTTCTGAAATCCTTGCTCATGTTGGTATTGGTTCGGATCATCATCTTCCTGGAGAAAATATAAAGACTTTTGCAACTAAAAATGTCCTAGGTAAGAAAA
>JAAYNB010000064.1 GCA_012521085.1 Clostridiales bacterium
ATTCTAGGGATAATCACTATCGTCTGCATATCTCCTATCCTAGAGAGGATTATGATAAATTTGATGATATTAAGAGCAGTGTTATTGAAGGTTGGATTGATGCAATGTATCAAGCTATTAAAGACTTGTATGATGCCAATGCTACTATTAGCGGATATATCCGCAATAGTTCCAGCAGTAATCTAACCTATATTACCTTTGACACAGATAGTAGGGATAGATTAATCTTTGATTTTGAAGATCATGGCAATATAATTAATACATCTAAAAATATAGAAGCTCGAGAAATAGAAAGGGTATTGGAACGTTATTTAAGAAGATATATGGGAGTTAATTTCAGCTATGAGGTAGTAGTAAATCGTAGGGATGTGGACTTAAATATCAGATGTACCAATGACCGATTCTATAGATGGGATTTAGAAGATAAGATGGATTATCTAAAGGAAATAAGAGAAGAAATATATGATGTTTATAATAATATTAATGTAAATGGTAGAATATACGATGCAGATAGACCAAATGATGTGTTTAGATTTAGTATTGAAGATGGTAAAATACTATCCTATGATCTTCTAATAGAAACTGAAAAGTATTTAAATAATAATTATGGAGAATATTCCCATGGAGATTTGAATTTTAAATATACTATCCATGAAAAATCCAATTCTCTAGATATTATAATGGAAGGTGATTTCTTCAAGGAGGAAGATTCTTGGAGAAGAATTGCTGATAATGAAGGTAGATTAGATGAGTTTGAGGATTTTGTAGTAGATGTTAAGGGTTTTGTTGAGGATTTCTGGAGTATTGATGTTAAAGTTGAAGTAGTGGATAAGGCTTTCTCATCATTGGTTATTAAATAGTGAAAGATTCTTCGCTTCGCTCAGAACGACATCTCTTTATTTAGTCATCCTGAGAACTTCAGTATTAGCATCACCCTCGAAGAATCTTTATGTTAATGGAAGATTCTTTACTTATAAAAATATAAAAAATATGAAATACAATAAAAAATCCACCGTGTACGGTTTCGTCGCATAAAATGCTCCTGCAAAGGTACACTTGTGGATTTTTATTGTATATAAAAATAGTCTTTATGTTTAGATTCAAGCAAAGGATCTTTTTTATTCTAATTTAAGATTTTGCTTATATTCCAAAGGAGTTACTCCCACTTCTTTTTTAAAAACTCTGCTAAAATAATGCTGGCTGCCATAGCCCACTAATTGTGCAACTTCATAGATTTTTATATTGATATTTTCTTCCTCTAGCATCTTTTTAGCGTTTTTTATTCTAATATTTGTCAAGTACTCAATAAAGGTTTTGTCCAGTTCTTGTTTCATGAGTTTTCCTAGATAGGAAGGGCTAATATCGAAGTTTTCTGCCACTTCTTTTAGGGATATGTCCTCTTTCATATAATTATCATCTATATATTTCTTAATCAAATTTACAATGGGACTATAATTTTCTGTATCCTCTGTTGAATCATCATCTGTTTTGGTGATATTAGGTGATTTTTCTAGGTTTTCTATGGCCTGTGATAGAATATCTTTTAGTTCACTGGGTTTTACAGGTTTTAAAAGATAATCAAAGACTCGGAGTTTTATGGCTTTTTGGGCATAATCAAATTGGCTATATCCACTGATGATGATTACAATGGCATGGGGTAAAAATTTATATACTTCTTCTATAAATTCTAATCCATTTATAAAAGGCATATTTATATCCACTAAGAGAATATGGGGTTTTAAATCTTTGGCTAATTGTAATGCTATTTCTCCATCTTCTGCTTCTCCTACTATTTCTAATTTTAAATCAAGGGATTGGGTGAGTTTTTTTAATCCTTTTCTGATTTTGGGTTCATCATCTGCAATTAGTACCTTCCACATTGATAGTACCTCCTTTTTTAAATACAAGATTCTTCGCTTCGCTCAGAATAACAGGAAAAGGATTTTTAATTGGTATCATCTATAATGATTAATGGATGGTTTAAGATTATTTCTGTACCTTCTTTATATTTGCTTTTTATTTCTATACCATATTCATCTCCAAACATCAATTTCATTCTCTCATGTACATTGAACATTCCATAGCCTATTCCTGTATTTTCTTTATTACCCTTTAATATTTCTCTTATCTCTGTCAACTTTTCTGGTTTTATTCCAATTCCATTGTCTTTCACTCTAATTATTATTTCATTATCTATAATCTCTATTTTTATTAATATCTTTCCCTGTCCCCTTTTTTTCCTAATACCATGGTATATGCCATTTTCTACTAGGGGTTGTATTATTAATTTTAAAACTTTATATTCTTTTAATCTTTCATCCCATAAAATCTCATAGGATAATTTTTCTTCATATCGGACTTTTTGCACCAGTAGATAGCTTTCTATATGTTTCATTTCTTCTAAATACGGAATAATTTCTTCTCCTCTACTGATGGATATTCTAAATAAATTGGTAAGAGCCTCTACCATATCCACTATATCATTTGCCTCATGTTCCAATGCCATCCAATGGATTGTATCCAATGTATTATAGAGAAAATGGGGTTGTATCTGGGTTTGAAGGGCTCTAAGCTCTGCTTCTCTTTTGCTTTTCTCTCCCATATATACTTTATCTATTAAATTTTTAATTTGCTCTATCATTTTATTAAAACTTTGGCCCAGTTGTCCTATCTCATCTTCTCTCTCATCATCATATCTAATATCTAGATTACCCTTTTCCACATCTTTCATAAGGGATTGGAGTTCTTTCACTGGTTTTACTATGGAGGAGGATAAAAATAGGGAGATAATTATTAAACTAACATTAATCAATAATCCAAAGGCCAGTATCATTTGTAATAATCTGTCTGTATCCTTAGTCATTTCTTTTTCATGGAAATGTATTCCCAAGGTCCAGCCCTTTGCATGGGGAATAGGTGCATGTAAAACTACTATATTATTTCCATGTTCATCCTTTGCCACATGGTATCCTTCTTTTAATCTCTGTCCCATGGGATATTTGACTCTTTGAAATAGGCTGATAAATTTGTCTATATCCCTTTGACATTTAGTAAATATCTGTCCCTTTTCATCAGATATCCAAGCTACCCCACCATACATTTGTATTTCTGAGGCTATGGATGAAAGTTTGGAAATATATATGGCACCATTTACATAGCCTACTGCTTTTCCTCTTTCATCTCTAATGGCATGGGTAACCACAACTATGGGTTCTCCATTGGATAAGGATATAATAGGTTCACTAACTATATAATCTAAATCCTCTGATGTGATTTTTTGAAAATATGGTCTATTACTCACATCTATATAGGTGTCATTACTCACCCATGCATGACCATTGGGATAAATAACAGCAAATGATTCAAAATCTTCTTTATGACTTTCATCAAAACCTCTCATATATTCTTTTATCTTGTCCATGTCCATGGAGATGAGGGTTTCATTTTCCGTAAGTACTTTTAGCTCATCTATCCTTTGCTTTAACCAAGCACCCACCTCACCTGATTTGGATGTGATTATCTGTTGGTTTAAATTCATAGTCAATGGTATATTGGTGTTTTTTATCTGATTTCTAACCAAAAATATGAGTACTATTATCATTATGGTGGTAATACTTGTAAAATATAGGAGTATCTTTTTTCTAAGGGTTTTCATATTATCCATCAATAACCTTTCTTGTAAGTCTATAGTATTTTTATAACTAATAGTATCTTAAAATGATGACCTCTACAATAATACCACAAAAGTCTTATAAATATATAATCCCCATAAATATTAGATATTTATGGGGATATAACATAAAAGGGGTTTGTTATTTATATTATCTACTTCATTATACTTTGTGCTGCAACTCTACCAAATACTACAATGTCAGTAATAGCATTTCCACCAAGTCTATTAGCTCCATGGATACCACCTGTTACCTCTCCTGCAGCATATAATCCTGGAATTGGATTGCCATTTGTATCAATTACTCTTGCTTCTGTATCAATTTTTAATCCACCCATAGTATGGTGAATTGCTGGTGTAACTTTTTGGATATAATATGGTGCTTTTGTCAGACCTATAATATCTCCTCTACGGTTAAATTCTTCGTCTTTACCTTTTTCAGCATATTCATTGTATCTTCCTATTGTCTTTTCTAATTCTGTTATGTCTATATCGAAGAATGCTGCTGCTTCTTCTAATGTATCAGCTTTTATAATCATTTCTTGATTTACTAATTGCTCAAATTCGTCCATAAAGTTGTGCATTTGGCTGTTTTCTTTGATGGTTTCATCCCATACCAGATATGCCATTCCATCTGTCTGTGCTAATATAGCTTTAGATATAACGTCTCTTCTATCTAATTCTTCAACAAATCTTTGTCCTTCTTTATTAACTAATATTGCTCCATCAAATCTTGTATCTGCAACATATGATAAAATACCTGTTGCTGGGTTACAAGTAGGATATGTTTGGATATGTTCCATATCTACTAAATCAGCACCTAATTTTTCTGCCATGATGATACCATCACCCATGCTACCTGGTTGAACAGTAATCATGTATCTATCGTCATATTCTGCATTGTATTTTGTTCTCATTTCCACATTGGCACCAAATCCACCTGTAGCTATGATAACTCCTTTGTTTGCATGGAATGTAATTTCATTTCCATCTTTATCAACTGCTTTAACTCCATTAACTCTACCTTCACCATCTGTTAATAATTCTTCTGCTTTTGTTTCTTTCTTAATTGGAATTTCTAGTTCTTCTGCTTTTTGAGCTAATTTACCAATTAATTCATCACCAGAACCACCTTGTGGATATGCAGCTCTTGGTACTGAATGTCCACCAAATTGCATTAAGTAATCTTCTCTAAAGGAAACTTTTACTTCATCTCTTAACCATTCTACAGCTTCACGTGCCTTGTTTGCCAGTACATCTACTAGAGCTTCGTCTGCTATATTGTCTCCACCTTTTAAGGTATCTTCTTTATATTGCTCTATACTATCTTCTATACCTAATTTTTCTTGAATCCATGTTTCTGGAGCATTTAATTCTCCTCCGGAAATAATTGTGTTTCCACCTAGGAAGGGCATTTTTTCTAATAATACTACATCTGCTCCTAATGATTTTAATTCTATTGCTGCTGAAAGTCCTGCTCCTCCACCACCTATTACTACTACATCATAGGTCTCTTCTTGAACTTCAACATTTCCTGCTGTTGTATTTTCTTCTTCATTTGTCTCTGGTGCTTTTTCTCCACATGCTATTAGAGAAAGGGCCAGAATCATTACTAAGAATAATATACTGATTTTTTTCAAGTTTCTCATGAATCTTCCTCCTGTTTGTTATTGTTTTGTCATTCATTTGTTATTATAGGACAAATTCATGATATTGTATTTGCAAAAAAACGTGATTTTTTGCACTTTTTCGTACAAAGTATACAGAATATGGAGTAAAATAATTATAAACTACCCTCAAAATAAGTGGAAAATATATTGACTTATTAAAAATATTACTTTAGAATTCTATGGTTCTCCAGACCTTTGTTACCATTACTGTCATATCATCATGAATTTGATTTTTACTGTATTGTAGGGCCTGATTCAAAATCTTATCTGCCAATTCCTGTGGATTATAACTATGGGTTTTAGCTAAAAATCTTGGGAGCCAATCTGGCTCTGTACCTGGAATTTCTAGTACTCCATCAGATACCATTATGATAAAGTCTCCATCTTGAATGTCTTGGATTTCCTTTCTATATTCTAAATTACTGACTATACCTATGGGTAATGTATTTGAGTTGATTTTTATTATTTCTGTTTTATTTCTCTTAATATATCCAGGTGCTGCCCCAGATTTTATAAATTCCACATTACCATGTCTTAAATTTACTAAGGCTATGTCCATACTTGAAAATATCTCATCTGAGGATTTAAGCATTAGGATATTATTAATGGTTTTCATAATGACTTCTTTGTCCATACCTGCTTCCATCATTTTTTCTAATATGGTAATGGCTGCATTGGATTCTAAATAGGCTTCATCTCCTGAGCCCATACCATCACTAAGAGCTATCATATATTGATGTTCGTCTATATCCATATAAGTGTAATTATCTCCTGAGAGGATATTTCCATCTTTATTTATTTGGGCTATTTTTGTCATGGATTTATAATTATTATTTTCCACCAGAGAAAAATTACATTCTCCTCCTAATCTCTGATAATTACATGTATTTAATTTTTTTACAAGTTGTTTACCTACTACCTGAGAAATTACAGGTATAAATTTATGTCCACAGTCTTCTCTACAATAACAGGGGTCTTTTTCTATATTTATTTCTAAATCTCCCTCTGAATTTCTAGTGGCTATGATATTTTTTGCTGTCAATCCTGCCCTATCTAATGCTATATGGATTTCTCTTTCTAAAGCTAAGTCAAATGTATTACTTTTTTCTAAATCATTGGCTATTGCATAAATGGACTGGGATATTCCTAAAAATTGTTCCGATATGAGTTCTCTGCTTTCTGCAAATCTTTTCCTCCAAGTCATGTCTAGATAGCTTAATTCATATAGATGTTTCATTTTTTCCAATACTCTTTTAGGATGTATACATCTTTTCTTAAATTCTATGGGTAATTGATCCTTATATATATTACCACGATGTTCTATGAGTACTAAAAGGTCTGACATATCTCTATATGTGGCATGTAGATTTTTTTCCCAACAACTTCTATGCATACCACAATTACTACAGGCGTAATTATATATTTCTTGAATCATATTTGTCAGTTCATCTGTTTCAAATATACACTGTTTATCTGAAATCTTTTCAAAGGTTATGGCTAATTCTCTAAATACATTGGAAAACTGCTGTAGTTTTTTATAATTAAGTTTTTGTACTCTATGACTATGGGAATTGTTAAGGATTGTTATGGATTGAGTATTACAAAACTTCTCTAATTCATCTATAAATGTCTTTGGTACTATAAAAAATAGTCCTGATGCTAGGAGTATTTCTTGAAACTGTATAAATACCTCATAATATCCACTGATATAGAATGTGAGTATGGCATTACCCATTATAAATCCCAGTGTAGAGGTAATTCTGCCTAAATCCTTAAATACTCCTGCCAATAGTCCGCAAAACCCAAATATGCCTATAATAACTGGTGGTGTAGTGGCTGTAGATATGCTGGTAATCAATCCTAGGGTTATTCCCACTGTGGCACCAATAGCACTGCCTCCATTGTATGCAAATAATAGGGTTATAAATATGGCTAAAATATTTCTAATTGACAGTTCTAATATGTAAATCTCATTTATCCCGCTGAGGGCCAATGCCATTAATATGGCCATACATATTATTTCTTCTGTTGAAAAGATTCGTCTATTTTTATGTTCTAAAATTAATGGTAGTGAATATGATGAAATATATACCATGGTGAATATGACTATGGATTCAAATATTATTATGGCTATGTCATAGAGATAAAACTCTGTAAAACTTTGGAATATTATTGATATCGTTAAGTAGATAAAACTAGTTAGAAAAGATTTTTTAAATATACTAGTATGTCTTGGATCTATTATGTTTTGAAAAAGTAAGTGAACCATAATCAGACTAATACCATAGGGTATGCTACCTAACAGGCCCTGTTGGCTCAATATTCCTAAAAATATACTGCCAATTATCAATATATTTCTCTTGTCTCTATTTCGGACACTACCAAGAAAACCTATGCCAAAGGGCTGGAGGCCCTGTAATATTTCTGCTCTGCCTAATAAAAAACCTATTAGACTTAAGGTAATGGTTTTTTTATCTAGGATTTCTAGGACAAATCTTTCC
>JAAYNB010000065.1 GCA_012521085.1 Clostridiales bacterium
AAAAACCATACTGGCAATTGCTCCAGCATATGTAGTGGCAATGACAGGGGTACTTAATACACCATCAGCTAAATGCATTAAATAGCACCTCCTATATTTTAATGTTCATGGTCATGGTTAGCTTCATGTTCTACTTCTGGTAATATTTCCACATTATTTTCATCAAAAATTTGCATTGAACTTTCAAAGGGCATATGCTCTGTTACAATAGCATATCTACCATCTTCTTCAATAGTAAAATGAATATGTCCATGATCTTCATTCATTTCAAATGTATAGGCATAATCAGGCTTGGCTACAAAATTACTATCTTGTTTAATTATTTCCTTGTCAGTTAGCATTAAATGTGATGCATGATGTTCTAAATCTGTAATATTATCTCCCATTTTTATAAAACCAACATCCATTGTCTCATCTTCACATTCTCCAAAATGAAATAAATATTCACCAGCTACAAATTCAAACTCTCCAATCCATTCGAACTCTCCATGTTCATGATCATGTTCATGATCAGTTTGTACTACATTCTGCTCACTACCTGTATTAGTACTAGTACCACATGCTACTAATACTAAGGATAACAATAGTGATAATAATACACTTAAACTTCTTTTCTTCATTTTACATTCCTCCTAAATAAATTTTATATATTTCATAGCATAATGCCATAGAAATCATAAGTTAAAATATTTTTTAGCCTCTTTTAAGTTTTTAGGTTTAAAATCACAGTCTTTAAATAATTCATATAGCATTGGTTTCACTAAACCTGCTTGAGAGTAGATATTATCATCTGTTAGCACTTCATCAACAGAACCTACTTTTAGAATTTCACCTTCTTTTAATATGATTACATCATCAGCCCATTCATAGGTTAAATCCACATCATGGGTAGAAAAAATTATTGTTTTTCCTTTATCAATCCATTTTTCAAGTAACTTCTTAAAATATATTAGAGCATATCCATCTAAACCAGAAAAAGGTTCATCACATACTATAATATCTGGTTCTAAGACCATTAAACCTGCTATGGCCACTTTTTTCTTTTGTCCTAGACTTAGTTGATAGGGTGGATACTCTAAAAGCTCCTCAATTTGTAAATCTTTAGCCACTTTTCGTATAAGCTGGTCTTTTTCATCAGCTGGAAATCTATAGTTATCTAAACCAAATTGTATATCCTGATATACTGTGGTAGAAAACAATTGATGATCAGGAAAATCAAATAAAAAACCAACACGTCTCCTAATATTGCTAAGATTCTTTTTTTCCACATTCATGCCCAAAATTTCTACTGATCCAGTTTGAGGCGATATTATACCATTTAAATGATAGAGAAGTGTTGATTTACCACTACCATTTACACCTAAAATGGCAGTCTTTCTACCAAATTTAATGTTTAAATTTATATCTATTAAGGCTTTTCTATCATTAGGGTAACTGTAATTTAAGTTTTCAATTTTAACCGCCATTTTACACCTTCCCATCAACTATTAGTATTAATATTAAAACTGTTATTAATATGAAGGATTTAAAAATCAATTCTTTATCTTTCACTTCCTTATTTCTTGATTGTCCTTCAAAACCTCTAGATTTCATTGCATTGAATACCATTTCACTATGAACACTACTTTTTAGAAAGAAACCACCAATCCATTCTCCAAATATGTTAAGGGATGAAAAACCTTTTCTTTCATTTATTCCTCTACTGGTTAATGCCTGTCTACCCTTTTTTACATCTTCATTAATCATGTGGAAATATCTAAATGTAAGTACTAGTATTTTATTAAAAATTTGAGGAAAACCAATATTTAATATTCCTTCTATTAAATAAAGAGGAGAATGTTTTGAAACAACTCCACCTAATACTATAGATGAAAGAAGTATTTTACATATAATCATCATTGTAAAATCAAGATTTTCCACAGTACCATTTATTATAAATTTAAGTAAAATAGGTAGCAGCATTAATATTACAAAGGGTAGTACTGGCTTAGTTAATTTTATAAAGGATTTATTTTCATAAACTACTATGGTAAATACTATTATAAATATACTAGTTAGAGCCAATAGTCTAAAGGACTGTATGAAAGATATAAAAAAAAGCATTATAAAAAGACTTATCATAGTATATTCAGGACTTATTTTATTTTTCTTCAAATAATAGTTCATATTTATTCTCCTAAATAAAAAAATTCTGACTGAGTCAGAATTTTATAATTTTTAAAAAGTAAATACAAAAAAGTTATAAATAATTCATGACTCGTAAATTATTTATAGATGAAGGTGTTCTGACTTAAGTCTTAGCATTTACTCCGCCTTCCCAAACATGTACATGTTCAGTGGCATGTGGAGTAAAAACGACTATCACAGCGGCGAGACCGTTTGGGATTCTAACCCAATTCCCTTATTTGTATATATAGCTTTTTCTTAATTATAGATTATTTAAAAAATATTGTCAATATAAATTGGACATTTACCTAATAAGGAGCATTAATCTATTTATGATAAAAGCTATGTATAATTTGATACAGCCTTTTTATATTATTATAAATTTTAGATTTAAAATAAAAAATTATTGTATTTTTATATATTACTAATTTTAATGGGTATCATATCTAAGCATACATCTTATAAAGGAGAGAATATAATTATGAGTGAATTAATTAATAATAGGGAATATAGACAAAAAATATTAAAAGAAGTTATAAGAGAAATACATGCAGGGAAAACTGTAGAAAAGGTAAAACCAAAGTTTGCCAAAGCCATACAGGGAGTTACAGCCAGAGAAATATCTGAAATGGAAGTTCAATTGGTAAAAGAAGGTCTGCCCATAGAAGAAATACAAAATCTTTCCAATGTACATTAAGGCCATAGAAGAATATATTGATAATTCTCTAATACCTAATTTAAATAAATTTAAATCAGATGACTTCAGAGAAAATATTTTTGATTTAATATCAGATATAAATCTTCTTTGGGATATAGATAAACATTATAATAGTAGATAATTTTAGAACAGGTAAAAAAATATACAGTGATATTACCCTCTAAATCCACATATGGACTTGGGGGGTTTAACTATCTCAAAATATTTATTGGGAATTTAAAGGTTTTCAACTTTGTTATTTTATTATATAATAATATCTGCATCTAAACATAGAATTAATATAAAATATATTTTAAATATATTAATTCAAATATTAAATTAAATGGTAAAAGATTGGTATTGCAGCAGGGGTAAAATAACATGACAGTAGGAGGGCATTATGGAATTTATTGAAATTATAAAAGTTATTATTTTAGGAATTGTAGAAGGTATTACAGAATGGCTGCCTGTCAGTAGTACAGGACATATGATATTAGTAGATGAATTTATAAAGCTGAATATGTCAGATGCTTTTATGGAGATGTTCTTTGTAGTAATTCAATTAGGAGCCATAATGGCAGTGGTTTTACTTTATTTCAACAAACTAAATCCATTTTCACCTAAAAAATCAAAGGCTGAAAAAAGAGATACATGGATTTTATGGTTTAAAGTTTTAGTAGCAATAATACCAGCAGGAGTTGTAGGAGTTTTATTTGATGATATAATTAATGATATGTTTTATAATTATAAAACTGTGGCCATTATGTTGATAGTTTATGGTATATTATTTATTCTGGTGGAAAATAGAGGTAAAAATAACAGACCAAAAATAAATACCTTATCAGAACTCACATATAAAACAGCATTTATAATTGGATTGTTTCAAGTACTATCATTAATTCCTGGTACATCCAGGTCAGGAGCTACCATAGTAGGTGCCATGTTAGTAGGTACTTCCAGATTTGTAGCAGCAGAATTCACGTTTTTCCTAGCTATTCCAGTCATGTTTGGAGCAAGTTTATTAAAATTATTAAAATTTGGTTTAGCATTTACAAGTCCAGAACTTGTTATATTATCCATAGGGACTATTGTATCATTTTTAGTATCTATTTTAGCTATTAAATTTTTATTAGGATATATTAAAAGAAATGATTTTAAGGCCTTTGGCTATTATAGAATTATATTAGGAATTATAGTTATACTATATTTTGCCCTATAATTTAAGTATTTAATATTAAAACAGCTTTCTTTTATTTAAAGGAAGCTGTTTTAATATTGTATTCCATTAGTATTTATTATGATATAATGAATTTAATAATAAATACTAGGAGTGATAAATATGAAAAAGAAGATGATGTTTTTATTACTTACATTAATTATTACAAGCCTTATACTATCAGGCTGTATAGGTAGGAATGCTCCAGATGAGAATGTTAATATAGATGTAGAGAA
>JAAYNB010000066.1 GCA_012521085.1 Clostridiales bacterium
ACCATCCTATACAGAGGATTACAGCAGATAATCCTCCCCAAAGTCCCATATCCTTTATAGAAACTGCCTCCCCAGATTTATATGAAGGCTGGGGTTATGATAGATACAAATGGCATCCTCCAACAGGTAATTCCCTAAAGGGTACAGTGGTTAGGGCCATAGCCATAAAGGAAGGCTCCCTACCAAGTGAAATAGCCACAAATACCTATTTTGTAGATGAAGATATCCAAAATAGATTTAATATGCCTGTCATATCCATATCTACAGATATGAAAAACTTATTTGACTATGATGAGGGAATATATATATTAGGCAGGAGATATGACAACTGGCGTAGAAAAAATCCTGATGAAAATGTTTTAGGTAATGCTCCTGCTAACTACAATAGAGAAGGTTCAGAGACTGAAAAAGCCATAAATATAGAATTTTATGAAGTAGATGGAAGTTTGGCATTTTCACAATCTGCTGGACTCCGTACCCATGGAGGATTCACCAGGGGCTGGGCACAGAAAGCCCTGAGAATATATGCTAGAAGAATATATGATGAGGATAGTTATTTCCATCATGAAATATTTCCAGGATTAAAAATACCTGGAAGTAATGAAACTTTACAGCAATTTAAACGTCTAATATTAAGAGCATCTGGGAATGACTGGTCCTATACCCTTTTTAGGGATGGGTTGGTCCATGAATTAGTAAAGGATTTTAAAATGGATACCCAAGCCTATAGACCAGCAGTAGTCTATATCAATGGAGAATACTGGGGAATACACAATATTCGAGAAAGACTGGACAAGGATTACCTAGCCACTCATTATAATCTAGATAGGGACAATGTGTCCATAATAGAGATTAGAGAGTTAGATAAGGCCCCATTAGAAGACAGTCTCCATTATATAAATATGATTAACTATATTAAAGAAAATGACATTACCCAAAAAGAGCATTATGAATATATCAAAACTCAAATGGACATTGAAAACTTCATAGACTATCATATTACAGGTATATATATAGCCAATACAGACTGGCTAGAGAACAATGTGCAGTTTTGGAGATTAAAGACAGATGAATATAAGCCAAATAGCCCCTATGGCCATGATGGCAGATGGCGTTGGGCATTATATGATACAGATATGGCCTTTGACTTTGATAATACAGGTATGTATGCACATAATACCTTAGAATGGGCAACTACTCATGAGGGAGAAGGTAGAAATGCTCCAGAGTATACATTTTTATTAAGATCCCTGCTTACTAATGAAGAGTTTAGAAATCAATTTATAAATAGATTTGCAGACCATATGAATACAGCCTTTGGCAGTGAAAATGTGCTAAAAAAAATAGATGAAATACAAAGCCATCTAAGGCATGAAATGCAGTACAATATTCAGCGTTGGCCTAACTTTGGAAGTATGGAGGAATGGCATGAAAATATAGAAGTTTTAAGGAGATTTGCCAAAGAAAGACCAGAATATATGAAACAATATATTGTAGAACATTTTGACCTAGATGGTATGGCCAATGTAATAATAGAATTACCAAATCCAGAAGTAGGAAAAATCCAAATCAATACAACTGTCATAGATATAGCCAATGCAGAGGGGAATAGATGGCAGGGAGTATATTATCAAGGAGTACCAATACAGATAACAGCCATCCCGCAGGAAGGACATAAATTCCTAGGTTGGGAAGGTTCAGAAGTGAAAGACAATACCTTAAATATAGAATTGACACAGGATATAGTATTAAAACCCATATTTAAATAAAGATACTTAAAATATTACTATTTAAAAACAAGGGGGAGAATAAAATGAAAAAACTTAGAAGAACAACATTAATCATATTAGCAACCTGTCTAGTTTTAACTAATATTGTACCTGC
>JAAYNB010000067.1 GCA_012521085.1 Clostridiales bacterium
ATTAACTTTTTTAAATTATTTTTGATAAAACTTTCATCTATTTTAATAAAATCCTTTCCATTTTCAGATACATATAATTCTAAACCACTGCCAAAGGTTATATTTCCTTTTGAATATATATTTATAGGTCCGTCAGATATATCTAACTTTAATTTTATTGCAGAATAATTGGCAGAGATATTGTTAATATAGTAATTACCACTTGATAATTCAATGGTATCATTCCATTTTAATTCTATATTATTGTATTCTCCTGGCTCAATATCATATGTCTGAGAATTTTTATTGCTTTTAATATCCTCATTTCCAATTTCATATGTATTTAATGGAATTTTCCTATTATCTATTTTAATATTTTCCAAATCAGGTCCTTGAGGTGACTTAGGTCTTTGGGGTGTTATCCTTGTGAAAATATTACCATTATCACTATTTTCTATAATATTACCTCTTATTTCACCATGATTTTCAATATTTTCTTTTGATACTGCATCACCATTGATGTAATTACCAGTTCCGTTTATAATTTTTCCCTTTGAATGGACATGACCATTTATAATATAGCTTTGATTCGACCTGGTAATTACATCTCCATCAGAAATTATATTTCCAATTATTTTTATATTGTTCCCAGTTTTTGTATCACCAATATACCCACCTGCATTAATATCACCTTCAATGGTATTATTACTGGCAAATTTAATATTACCCTCTGTATAAATCTGTCCTACCTTTGTACCTGAACCAAAATCAATATTTCCTCCATTGTGTATTTCACCACTAATAACAGCATTATTACTGACAAAGGTTAAATCTCCATCAGTATATATGTTTTTTCCTTTTGAACCTGAGCCAAATTCCACATTTCCTATTGAATGAATATCCCCTGCTACACTGGTATTAGCACTTTTAAGAATAACTCCTCCTTTGGTAAATATATCTCCATTTAAAGTTGAGCCTGAACTTAAGATTACATTGTTTCCAGCATGGATATCTCCATTCATTTTTATATTACTATTTAAAAGTTCTACACCACCATTTAATGAATAAATATTTCCATTGTAAGTTACAGCAGATTCAAGTTTCACATCATCTGTTGCATGAATATCTCCATTCATCTTTATATTTGTACTTAAAAGTTTCACTCCACCATCCATGGCATAAATATTTCCATCAATTTCAGCTTTATCCTTTATTTCAACTGCCTTTTCTGATACTAAAGAACCATTTATTTGGGTACCTGTTGCAGCAAATTTTAAATCATAACCGTATATGGAACCATGAATTATCGCCCCTCCTGGATTACTGATAGTATTGTCACCACCATTATATAAAACATAATTAAAACCAGGATGTAAATCACTCTTTTCATTTTCAATTCCATGACTGATTTTTATAGTAGTGGTTATAGTTCGCTTAGTTTGACCTATTTGACCTATGGAATCTATATGATAATTTACAGTTCTTTTACTATAACTACCTATATTTACATCTTCACTGACTTTCTTTCCATATACTTTAATCTCAGCCATGGGAATGGTATTATAATTTTCTTCAAAATCATTTATTACAAGCTCTAAATGCTTATTGATATATTCATCTAATTGTTTAAAAAATTCATCATGACTTAATACTTTATTTGAAAGTTCTTCTACCTTACTTCCAATCTGATCTACTGCTTTATTTGCTCCTGCTTCTGCAATATAATATGCACTTTGGCTAATACTACTTACCATTGTACTTTTTAAATTAGACACACTTACTCCAATAATTCCAAATCCTAAAATTGAAATTAATCCAAAGAGCAACATTGTTACAGCTAAAACAAAACCATTATTCTCTTTAAGAATATGTTTCATTACCATTTTCCTCCACTAACGTATATTTACCTTGCATGATAATTCATGATCCCTATTTCTACTATCTCTTATAATAATTTCTATATGTATGACATCATCTTTCTGGCTTATATATAATTCATCAATACCTTGAATAATTTCTAAATCATTTTGAAATATGGACCCATCCTCTAATTTATAAATATCACCATCTAATATTAGAGTATTATCTATTACTTGGATTTCATTTGATTTTCTTATCTGTCTAATTAAATAATCCATTGTATCTCTTGTACTAGCATTTATATTCTTTTCTTCATTCTGAATACTAAAACTATTATAGGAAAAAATTGTAGTTGAGAAGATTATTGTCAATAATAATCCCATAATTCCAACTATTATTATTAATTCTACTAAGCTAATTCCTTCATTATTATTCATCCAATATTCCCCTTCCAATCCAGGAGTATAAAGTTTCATATTTTTTTATGGATTTTTCATTTTCATATACATTGACAATAACTCTTATTAAATTTCCCTCTTCTATGAATTTAATATCTACATAATTTTTATCATCATATTTATATATATATCTGTTGTTTAAGGAATCTTTTGTATAGTCATAGTTTTCCGTCAATTCTTTTTCTAAATCATTAAAATCAATTTTTTTACTTAAATGATAAGCTAACTCCATAGCTTCCATACCTGTGTATGTAGATTCAAGCCTTGATTTAGACATGGAATTACTTTTTATTGCCATAGTAAATAGTGGTATTGTTACAGTGCTAATAATGCCTATTATGGCAATGGAAATAATAACTTCTAATAATGTCAAGCCTTTATTGTTTTTCTTATAAAAATACATCTACATACACCTCTTTGAAATATATTATATATTTTATATTTTCTTGACATTATTATATAGTATTCAATTTGTAAATTCACTATTTTTTAACAATCTAAAATATATAAATCTTATAAAATATATTTTTAAATAAAAAATCTCTTTCTAGTTAGAATATTGTTTTTTACTAGAAAGAGATTTTTATTTTTAATCAAACCATAGTTCTAATTCACGTTTGGCACTACTAGGAGAATCTGAAGCATGGATCACATTTTCATTGATTGAACTGGCATAATCACCTCTTATTGTACCTGGAGCTGCTAATTTGGGGTCCCGATTTCCTATCATCAATCGCATTATTTCAATTACATAATTACCTTCTACTTCCATAGCCATGACAGGTCCTGTTAAGATATAAGTTAATAACTCTTCAAAAAAGGGTTTTTCAATATGTTCTATATAATGTTTTTCAAACATCTTTCTGCCTGGCTCTACTAGTTTTGCCTTAGTTATTTTAAATCCCTTTTTCTCAATTCTAGATATTATGTCCCCCATTAGACCTCTTCTAACTCCGTCTGGTTTAATCATTACAAAGGTTTTTTCCATAATCTCACTCCCCTGGTTTATTTTTATACTATATATGGATTATAACATATCTTTACTGTAATTCCACCACACCTGTATTTAATGCATAATATCTACCTTTTTGTTCCATCAAATCATCATGATCTCCACGTTCTATAATCTCTCCCTGCTCTAATACCATTATGGCATTTGAATCTCTTACTGTAGATAATCTATGGGCTATTACAAAGGTGGTTCTTCCTTCCATTAACTTATCCATACCCTCAGAAATTAATTTTTCTGTTCTAGTATCTACAGAAGATGTTGCCTCATCTAAAATTAAAATTGTGGGATTTGCAACAGCTGCCCTTGCTATGGACAGAAGTTGTCTCTCACCCTGTGATAGATTTTCAGCACTTGCTGAAAGCATTGTTTCATATCCTTGAGCTAAATTTTTAATAAAATAATGTGCATTGGCAAGTTTAGCAGCTTCTATTACCTCTTCATACGTGGCATCTAATCTTCCATATCTGATATTATCTGCTATGGTTCCTTCAAATAAATTTACATCTTGAAGTACAACACTCATTGTACTTCTTAAATCATATTTATTAATTCTTCTTATATCTATTCCATCATATAATATAGTGCCTTTATCTATCTCATAGAATCTATTTATTAAATTAGTAATTGTTGTCTTTCCTGCACCTGTAGAACCTACGAAGGCTATTTTTTGACCAGGTTTTGCATACAGATTTATATTTTTTAAGATTTTTTGTCCTGGTTCATAGCCAAAGTCAACATTTTTAAAGACTATATCTCCTCTAAGAGGGATATCTTCATATTTTCCATCTTCTGTTGGAACTCTCCAGCATAGATTATCTCTTCCTGTACAATTCTTTACAAGTCTTACATCACCATCATCAATTTCTATTTCTTCTTCTAAAACATTGAAAATTCTTTCTGCCCCTGCTATGGCTGCTAATAATGTATTTACTTGATTGGCTACATGGGTAATGGGTCTAAAAAAAGTTCTTGTCAATTGAAGGAATGCAGCAATATTACCAATACTAATACTACCTAAAATAGCAAAATATCCACCAACCATAGACACTAGAGCATATAAGACAAAGGATAAACTTCCAATTATAGGCATTATCATAACACCATAGGTAGAAGCATTTGTACTGGACTGTCTTAGTTTTTCATTTTTTTCCTTAAAGGTTTCTATAGCTCTATCTTCATAATTAAATACTTTTACAACTTTTTGACCTGTCATTATTTCTTCTATAAAACCATTCATATCTGCCAATTGACCTTGTTGTGCTCTAAAGTTTTTGGATGATTTCTTTCCTATATATCTAGTAGTCAAAAGCATTATTATAAGCATTGCCACTACAATCAATGTAAGTTGTACACTTAAAAATAACATTATGATAAAAGTACCTACTACTGTAATTAGTGAAATTACTATTTGAGATACACTTTGTTCTAATGATTGATTTAGTATATCCACATCATTGGTAAATGTAGACATTAACTCACCATGTGAGTGTCTGTCAAAGAAAGAAATAGGTAGTTTTTCCATATGTGCAAACATTTCTTCTCGGATTTTAAATATGGTTCGTTGGGCCAACTTTGCCATAAATAGATTCCCAAGATATTCACCAATAGATATTATTATAACTATTATTCCCATTAAAATCAGATATCTAATAAACCGATTCATATCATTGTATGTAACTAAGGCATCTATAATAGGACTGAGCATACTATTTGATAATATTTTTGCAATAGCACTTATTATAATAAAAAATAGTCCTCCATAGAATAATCCTCTATTATATTTAAAATAACTAAATAATTTTATTAATGTTCCTTTCATATTACGTGGGCGAAATTGACTTTGTATATTTTTCTTTTTCACTGTCCTACCACCCCTCTTTCCTGTGATTCGTAGATTTCTCTATACACTGAAGATTCTTTTAACAATGTATCATGATTACCTATTGACTCAATCCTACCTTCATGCATTACTAAAATTTTATCTGCATGTTTTATGGATGATATCCTTTGACCAATTATTATTGTTGTCACATCTGTTAATTCTTCTTTAAATATTTTTTGAATTTTTGCATCAGTTGTCATATCCACTGCAGAAGTTGAATCATCTAATATAATAATCTTTGGATTCTTTATTAAAGCCCTAGCAATGGTCAATCTCTGTTTTTGACCTCCAGAAAAATTACTGCCGCCTTGTTCTACCCAATGATCTAACCCATCTTCATATTTAGAAACAAATTCCCAAGCTTGGGCCTGTTTTAGTATTTGGATGATTTCTTCATCAGTAGCATCTTCCCTTCCCCATTGCATATTTTCACGAATGGTTCCAGAAAATAATGTGTTTTTTTGTAATACAAATGCTACTTGATCTCTAAGTGCTTTAATATCATATTCTTTTACATTCTTACCACCAACTAATACTGCGCCATCTACTACATCATATAATCTTGGAATTAACTGTACTAATGTGGATTTTGAGGAACCAGTGGAGCCAATAATTCCCACTACTTCTCCTGATTTAATATCTAAATTAATATCATTCAATACATTATATTTACTTCCTGGATAACGGAAATTTACATTTTCAAATTTAACTGATCCATCACTTAGTTCAAATATTGGTTCATCTACTTCAATAATTTCCGAATCAGTATTCCAGACTTCTAATATCCTATCTTTAGATGCTATCCCTCTTAATAACTGCATAAAAAACATGGACATCATCATAAGTGCCACCATAATCTGTGTAATATATGTAATAAATAATATTAATTCACCACTGCCTAATTCACCAACTGTAATCATTTGACCACCATACCATAATACTGCCATAATGGTACCATAAATTATTAGATTTAATATGGGCATTATAAATATAATTATGGAAATTGCCTCTAGAGCTGTGTCTCTTAAAGCTGTATTTCTTTCTTTAAATCTTTTTTCTTCATGATCCTGTCTATTAAATGACTTTATAACCCTAATTCCAGCTAAATTTTCTTTGATAATTGAATTCACTCTATCAACCTTATTTTGTATTTCTAAAAATAAAGGTCTAGCTTTACTTAGTAGTATTGTAATTACAACTGCAGTAAGGGGTATTACAACTGCAAATATCATTGCAAGGGATGAGTTAATTCTAATTGACATTATTAGAGCAAATATCATCATAAAGGGTGCTCTAACACCCATTCGCAAACTCATCATTGTTACTTGACCCAATGTATTACAATCATTTGTCAATCTGGTTACAAGGGATGAAACACTAAATTTATCTAAATTGGCAAATGAAAAACTTTCTACTTTTTTAAATGTTTCATACCTGATTTCTGAGGCAAAGCCATAACCTGCTCTAGCTCCACAATGAGCACTCAATATTCCAAATACAATTCCTATAAGTGATACCAATACCATTAAAACTCCTATTTTAAATACATATTGGATATCTTTATTTGCTATACCAATATCAACTATTTTAGACATAAGATATGGTACACCAATATCTGTAAACACTTCTAAAATCATAAATATGGGACTTAAAATGGCATAGTTTATGTAATTTTTCATATATGGTAATAATTTTTTCAATATAATCCTCCATTCTGTCTATATATTATCTGCTTTAAAAATCTTTTATAAACTA
>JAAYNB010000007.1 GCA_012521085.1 Clostridiales bacterium
CACCTTTAATCAAATCCATGGTTCTTTCAATGGCTGGAATAATACCATCATTACTATATCTGGCAATTAAATTTACTATAACTTCACTATCTATAGAAGTTTGGAATATAACACCATCATCTTCTAATCTTTCTCTAATTATATCTGCATTTATCAAGCTTCCATTATGGGCTAGAGATAGACTACCCCTTCTGTAACGAGCCACCAGAGGCTGTGCATTTTCTAAATGCCCCATGCCTTCTGATGAATATCTTACATGACCTATACCTATTTCTCCTATTAGCTCTTCTAAATTTTTTTCATTAAAAACATCTGGTACTAATCCTATGCCCTTATGATAATTACTTCTAAGACCATCATTTACAGCAATTCCTGCACTTTCTTGTCCACGATGTTGTAGAGCATATAGTCCATAATACAGAAGTTTTGCAGTATCTTCCCTACTTTTAGTATAAATCCCCAATACACCACATTCTTCTCTTAATTTATCAGGATTTATCCCATGATCCATTTCAATGCCCCTCTCCAAACTTCCTCCATTTCATCATTGGTCAAATCTACAACTAAATCATCATTAACACTTATCTCTAATTTATCTCCTGTTACTTTTCCTAATATTTCATAGGGTAGTTCTAATTTATCTATTTCTCTTATAAATTCATCCATATCTTCATCTTTTATTGTTAATATAAATCTGGATTGTCCTTCTGAGAATAATAATAAATCCTTTCTCATGGAACTATTTATATTTACCTTTGCTCCTAATCTGCCATTTATGGCTGATTTGGCCAATGCTATGGCTAGACCACCTTCACTAATATCATGGGCAGATTGAACTAGACCCTTTTCTATGGATTCTAATACTATATTTTGTAATTTAGTCTCCAGAGCAAAGTTTATAAATGGAACTTCACCCTTTTCTAAACCATGGATTCTAGATAAATACTCACTTCCACCAATTTCATCTGTATTTTTACCTAATAGTATAATATTATCTCCCTCAGATTTAAAATCCATGGTACAAACCTTGTCCACATCTTCCAATACTCCTACCATTCCTATAATAGGTGTTGGGTAAATACTACCCTCTTCTGTTTCATTATATAAACTCACATTACCACTAATAACTGGAGTATCCAATTCTCTACAAGCTTCACTAATACCTATAACACTTTCTCTAAACTGCCAAAAACTCTCTGGTCTTTCAGGACTTGCAAAGTTTAGACCATCAGTTATAGCTAAAGGCTTAGCTCCACTGCATATAATATTTCTAGCTGCCTCAGCAACTGCTATCTTACTACCTTCCCTTGGATCTAGATAACAAAATCTACTATTACAATCTGTTGTTACAGCAACACCTTTTTTCGTTCCCTCTACTTTAATTACTCCCGCATTGGATCCTGGTTTTACAATAATATTCCCGCCATAAGTCTGATTATATTGGTTATATGCCCATTCCTTGCTGGCAATATTTGGTGACCTTAATAACTCCATCATGGTTTCATTATAATCTGTTGGCTCTTCAATATGGTTATTGTCAAAATCCTTTACTTCTTTAATATATTTAGGTATAGCATAATCACTATAATATCTTGGTGCACCATCTGAGTCTAAGCTAGTGGCAGGTACTTCTCCTACTACTTTTTCTCCTTCCATAACTCTTAACATTCCATCATTTGTAACTCTACCTATTACAATGGATTTCAGGCCCCATTTTTCCATTATCTCGTTAACCTGTTCTTCTCTACCTTTTTGTACAATTAACAACATTCTTTCTTGAGTTTCAGATAACATAATTTCTCTAGGAGTCATATTTTCTTCACTTCTAGGTACTTTTAATACATCTATTTCCATACCACCTTCACCAGATGTAGCTGTTTCACAGGACGCAGATAAAAGTCCAGCAGCTCCCATATCTTGTAATCCTACTACATAACCTGTTTTTAATAATTCTAAACATGCTTCCATTAATCTTTTTTCTAGTTCTGGATTTCCCTTTGGTACTGATGTTGATCTCTGTTCTGCTTCTTCTGATAATTCCATTGATGAAAAACTAGCACCACCTACACCATCTCTATTTGTGGGATTACCTACATATACAACAGGATTTCCAAGTCCTTTAGCATTTGCTCTATAGATTTTATCATGCTCTATTAGCCCTATACACATGGCATTTACCAGTGGATTGTTGTTATATGCACTGTTAAAATATATTTCTCCGCCAATAGTAGGTAGTTCCATACCTTCACCATAGTATGCAATACCATCAACTACACCTTCAAGGAGAAATTTCACTCTTTCATTATGCTCTATATCACCAAAACGTAAAGAGTTAAGTAATGCAACGGGTCTGGCCCCCATGGCAAATATATCTCTAATAATTCCACCTACCCCTGTAGCAGCTCCATCAAAAGGTGCTACTGCAGATGGAGAGTTATGGCTTTCTATCTTCATTACAACGGCCAAATTATCACCAATATCTACAATACCTGCATTTTCACCAGGTCCTTGTAATACTCTTTTATTAGATGTTGGAAAATGTTTAAAAAGTGCTCTGGAATGTTTATAACTACAATGTTCCGACCACATAGCACCATACATATTTAGTTCTAAATCATTAGGTTCTCTGCCTAATAAATCTAAAATTCTCTCATATTCTGCCTTTGTTAGGCCAACTTCTTCATATCTACCCATTATCATTTCCTCCTTTGTTTTTGATTTTTAACTTTTTAGAGTGCATAAAATAGAATTAAAACAATTTTATATGGAATAAACTTTAGAATTCTTATGCGACGAAACTGTGAACCTTGTTTTTTATTATATTATTTCATTTCAGATAAATAGGATTTATGTCCCATATCTTCTAATTTAGCTGCCTTTATTTCCACTTCTTTTTTAAGACTTTCTCTATATTCTATAAGATTTGATTTGATATTTTCATCCTGTAGTGCTATAATCTCTGCTGCCAAAATCCCTGCATTTTGAGCTCCATTTATAGCCATAGTTGCTACAGGAACTCCTCTAGGCATTTGAACAATGGAATAAAGAGAATCTACTCCTTGTAATGTACTGGTTTTAATAGGTACTCCTATTACTGGTAAATGGGTAAGTGATGCTACCATACCAGGTAAATGGGCCGCTCCTCCTGCTCCTGCAATTATCACCTGTATTCCCCTTGTATCAGCTTTTTTTGCAAATTCAAACATTCTATCCGGTGTTCTATGGGCTGATACTACACTGATTTCATAAGGAACTTCTAGTTTTTCTAATATTTTTGCAACTTCTTGCATTACTAGAAGATCTGAATCGCTTCCCATAATAATACTGACTAATGGCTTATCCACTTATTTACCTCCATTCATTTTTAATTTTAATTATGATTTATATTTTAAATGTTAAGTATTTTTTATTTGAAATGTAATTAGAAATTCAATATTTGATATAGTTTGATATAGTTGAAATATAATTAAAATCCAACGTGTGTCATCAAAGTCTTATATTTAAGCAAAGTGAATTTTAATACTGTAATATTTCTCCACGAAACCAACTTTAGAATTTTATGCGACGAAACCGTGAACGTTGCATTTTATTATGTTTTACATAAATACAATTACTTTTAAATCCATATATCATATTTACCCCAAATTTATTTTTATCAATCTACAGCAATTACTTTTACAATTTTATTTATATCCTTAGTTTTTTCTAAAATTTCTTTGATATCATTTCCTAAAACAGTAATATGACCCATTTTTCTCTCAGGTTTAGTTATAGTTTTGCCGTAAAAATGTATATATAAATCTGGAATTTTTAATGCCTTAGTCATTCCTACTAACTTGGCATTTCCTTCATAACCTTCTTCTCCTAAAAGATTAATCATTACTGCTGGTCTAATTAATGAGGTAGAACCCAGTGATAGTCCTAAAATCGCCCTTATATGCTGGTTAAACTGTGATGTACTACTTGCTTCTATAGTATAATGACCTGAATTATGAGTTCTAGGTGCAATTTCATTGATTAGTAATTCATCATTTTGGTCTAAAAACATCTCTATACAAAATATCCCTACACCTTTTAATACATCCATTGTTTTAAAAGCTAAATCCTCTGCTTTTTTTACTATTTCTTCAGATACCCTAGCAGGTACAATGGTGGTCTTTAATATATTATTCTCATGAATATTTTCCCCAAGGGGATATATCTTAATTTCTCCAGACATTCCCCTGGCAGCAATTACAGAGACCTCTTTTTTAAAATCTATATATGTCTCTGCCATTATTTCTAATTTTCCTCCACCTAATTCCTCATAGGCAAGTGGAATATCTTCTCTACTTTTTATAAAATAATTTCCTTTACCATCATATCCACCTCTACAACTCTTAAGTAATAGTGGAAATCCATATATATCCGATATCTTATATAATTCATCCAATGTATTTATTTTTTTAAATTCTCCCACAGGTAAATTATGTTTATCTAAAAATGTCTTTTGATTAAATTTATTTTGAATAATGTGTAA
>JAAYNB010000068.1 GCA_012521085.1 Clostridiales bacterium
GAAAATTCCGTACATGTACATATGGCTGATGAGGCAATATGCATAGGTCCTGGACCTTCACAAAAGAGCTATCTAAATATAGATAATATAATTAGCGCTGCAATTGTAACAAAGGCTGAGGCCATACATCCAGGCTATGGTTTTTTATCAGAGAATTCAAAATTTGTAGATGCTTGTATATCCAATGGAATAAAATTTATTGGTCCTAAAAAAGAACATATGGAAAAAATGGGTAACAAATCCGAAGCCAGAAAGACCATGGTTCAGGCCGGCGTGCCTGTGGTTCCGGGATCTAAAGAAAGCACTAATAAGGCAGAAGAAGCTATAAAAATAGCTAGAGAAATTGGATTTCCAGTGATGATTAAAGCTGTCAGCGGTGGTGGCGGTAGAGGAATGAGAATAGTATATTTGGAAGAAGATTTTGAAGATAATTTTAATACAGCTAAATCAGAAGCAAAAATAGCCTTTAATGATGATTTAATGTATATAGAGAAGTTTATTGAAGAACCGAGACATATAGAATTTCAAATCTTAGCAGATGATTATGGTAATACCATCCACTTGGGAGAAAGGGATTGTTCCTTACAGAGAAGGAATCAAAAAGTCTTAGAAGAGGCCCCATGTGCCATTATAGATGAGGAATTGAGAAGAAAAATGGGGGAAATGGCCCTTAGGGCGGCTAAAGCTGTAGATTATGTCAATGCTGGAACAGTAGAATTTTTATTAGATAAATACAATAATTTCTATTTTATAGAAATGAATACCAGAATTCAAGTGGAACATCCCATTACAGAAATGATAACAGGTGTAGATTTAATAAAGGAACAGATAAATATTGCCTATGGTAAAAAATTAGACATATGTCAAGAGGATATAAATATCAATGGTCATTCCATAGAATGTAGGATAAATGCTGAGGATGTAAATAATAATTTTAGACCATCACCGGGAGAAATTGAAGGATATTTTTCTCCAGGTGGATATGGAGTTAGGATAGATAGCCATATATATGATGGATATACTATTCCGCCTACCTATGATTCTATGATAGGAAAATTAATTGTATGGGGAAAAAATAGGTATGAAGCCATAAATAGGATGAAAAGAGTATTAGATGAGATAGTAATCACCGGGATTAATACAAATATAAATTTTCATAAAGAAATATTAAATAATAAAAATTTCTTAAAAAATGAAATACACACTTCTTTTATAGATAGGGAGATATTAAATAGATAATTGAAATAGAAAGGAGTGAGAATATGTTAAAGGACCTCTTTGGTAGAAAAAAATATACTACTATAAAGATGTATAAAGATGAAGAAAAAAATAAAAAGATTATAGATATGAAAGATAAAGATATAAAGATAAACAAAAAAGAAATATCTGCACGTATTTGTGCAAGGGATAGAATAAATGCAATATTAGATGAAGGAAGTTTTATAGAATATGATAAGGATTTAAAATCAGCTAATCCTTTAGATTTTCCAGATTACAATAATAAATTAAATAATGCCATGGAAAAAAGCCAGGAAAGTGAAGGGGTTATTACAGGTGAAGGAAAGATTAAAGGTCAGGCCTGTATTATAGCTGTTATGGATCCTAATTTTATGATGGGAAGTATGGGCTCAGTAGTGGGGGAAAAGATTACTAGAGCTATAGAAAGAGCAACTGAAAAAAAAC
>JAAYNB010000069.1 GCA_012521085.1 Clostridiales bacterium
TGTAATTATGCTGCCTTCTGCTGCGATGGCTGTTGCTGGTATACTATCAATATTAATGGTAATTGGGGCATATTTTAGCTTTAAACAACATCAGGTAGAAAATTAAAGGTGAACCTTAGAATAAAATCAAGTAAAGGGGCTGATTTGGATGAGAGTTTAAATCAGTCAGTTTTTAAAACAAGGTTAAAGATATGAAATTTAGTATTATTAGTTTTATACCAAGGAGGATTTAAATTGGATTATATAATTAACTTTATTTTATTAGCATTGATTTATTTTCTATTCTTTTATAGAAAATGGAATAGAAAGTCGAAAAAGATATTGATAATCAATACACTTATGTATATTTATGTTGCGATGGTTCTATTTGTTACACTAATGCCTTTTACTATACCACTTGGCGGAACAAATAATTTATTTATGAAAACGGCTAATTTTATTCCTTTTAGAGATTTAAGATTAAATCATAGCGGAGCAATTAGAGAAGCAGTTTTAAATGTTATTATGATGATGCCTTTTGGGGTTTTATATCCTATTATCAATAAAAAAAGTTTATTAAAAACAGTTAATATGACTTTGGTTTTCAGTTTATCAATTGAATGTGCTCAGTTATTGAGTGCATGGTGGGGGGGTTTATCATCTAGATCATTTGATGTCACCGATTTAATTACAAATACATTTGGTGGACTAATAGGATTTATTATTTTTCTTGTTTTAAAACCATTTGTTCTAAAAGTATTAAAAGAATAATCAATATAATTCAGTTTTTAATTCCTTATCAGAAGAGTAATCTGTAAAATGATAGACTGTAGTGGATACTCGTAATTTTATGCGATACAGAAAAATGAATTATAACTTTATAAGGGAAGTATATAAGGGAGAGAGCATATTGAAAAATAATTTTGTAGTTATTCTAATTTTATTAAGCATAGTTTTCAGTTTAACTGCTTGCAATCGTAATATTCCCAGTACAGATTTAACTTCAATAAAAATTGATGATATTGAAGTCGGTGAGCCTTTATCTGATATAGAATTGGGAAAATACACTGAATCAGACCGCTTCATAGAAAAGGAAAATACTTATAATTTTGAAGAGATTAAAATTGAAACTGATGATGACGGCATAATTATACAAATTAAGGCTAATATTCACGACACTAGAGTACTTATAGATGACAGAGAGGTAGTTAACAGTATAGGTGAGATAACATCTGTACTAGGAGAAAATTATAAAAATGGTTGGTATAATAGGGAACAAAGCCTAAAAGAAAATAAATATATAGATTCAGAAAATAAACTAGAAGCCTCTTTTGTGTATGATGATAATGGAAGAAATCTGGTATGGATTATATTAAATAAATTTAAGTAAGTAAGCTATTTAATTTATACGATGGGTCGTAGTTGTATATTTATATAGCGTTAAGATAATCTGGCATTTAGATTGGAGGACATTATGAAAAAATTAAGATTATATTTAGATAATCACCCAAAGGTACCAAAAAAAATCATATTAGAATATATTATATTTGCTGGTTGCCTTATATTTCCTTTTGCAAATGAGCGTTCTTCTTTTGATTTCGATAAGGCATATTTAGTGATTGCTTCCTATGGAATTATCGGATTAGGATTTGCAGGAATTTATGGAATAAATAAAGAAAAATTCGTATACATAGCAAGTTTTATTTTAACTGGATTTGGGATGATATGTAGATATTTTTTAGAATATGGTGAGGTGTCAAATATAGTGAATTTTACTCTATTTAATATTATTTCTTATTTATTGGTTACACCTATTTTAACCTTGATTTCTTATCAATTTATTATAAAATACTTGCTGAAAAAGAATTAAATTTAATTTTAGGAGAAGTTATTAGGATAATCTTGAGTGCTTGTATGACACATTATTAATCTATGGTTCATCTAGCAAATAAGAAAAAAATTAACTGTTATAAAATGTCATATGAAAAATTAAATTAATCAAATCATAAATGCATTGAGATTCATAAAAATCTTATGCATTTATTTTTTTAATAAAAACTAAAAGCAGAAAATAAAAGAGGCTAAGTTTTTAGGTCAACTTAAATGACCAAATAGACTTAGCCTCTTTTTTTATGTCTAAAAACAGAAAGAAAGGATTGAGAACAATGTCAAAATTATTTATGTATGGCACTTCATTGGAGGGAATAGAACAGCTGATGGTTATGGTGCCAAATTTTCAGCCAAGGAGAAGTGGCATAGTAATTAATAATTATTTTAACTGTGAAGACCAGCTATTAAATGTCAATAGATAATTTAATTTATTTTGCCTTTGGAATTATAGAATTTCTGTCAGAACCTGTAAAGGGGAAAAACATCCTTGACAGAACCTGCCATAAATTCTTATGTGAAAA
>JAAYNB010000070.1 GCA_012521085.1 Clostridiales bacterium
ACAACCACTACAGCTTTATTATCTAGTATAGGTGCTAATTTATCTGCTAAAAGGGCAGCACTATTTCACTTTCTCTTTAATTTTATAGGAACTATAATATTTATAACTTTATTTAGAACCCTTACACTTAAGGTTATTTCATATTTAATTCCTATTAATGTAGCAAAACAAGTTGCATTGGCCCATACAATATTTAATCTGATAACAACTATAATCTTATTACCATTTTCAAATTTATTAATAAAAGTAGCCAATCGTACTATTCCTGGTATGGAAGAGGAATTTTTCGGTATAAAATATATAGACAATCGCATATTAGAGACACCATCAATTGCAGTAGTCAGTGCAATTAAAGAGACTCTACATATGGGGAATATAGCAAAGGAATCTGTTCAAAATGCATTAGAGGGATATATGGAAAATGATAGTAAAAAAATAGAAGATTCATATAAATTAGAAGGAGTTATCGATGAAATTGAAAGGGAAATGGCAGAATATCTAGTAAAATTATCTAGTACAAATATATCTTCAGAAAATAGAAGAATAACCAATGAATTATTTAGTACCATCAATGATATTGAAAGAGTAGGAGACCATGCAGAAAATATAGCTGAGTTGGCACAACAAAAAATAGACAATAAAATTTCCTTTACTGGTGAGGCATTGGGAGAAATTAAAGAAATGGGAGATCTTACATTAGAGGCATATACTAAAGCATTAGACGCCATGGCAACATTAAATATGGATACTGCTAGAGAAGTATTAGACATAGAAAATAAAGTAGATGCAATGGAAAAAGAATTTAGGTATAACCATATTGACAGGCTAAACTGTAAAGAATGTATGGCAGAATCTGCTGTAATATTTTTAGATGCCATTAGTAATTTAGAAAGAATTACAGACCATTCTGCTAATATAGCTTTAATGGTTTTAGATAGAGAAAAATAGAATAGTAAAAGATAAGTTATAAAAAACATCAATTTCTAGAGAATTGATGTTTTTTTATTTTTTTTGTATTAGAAAAAAATTTAAATAAATAATAAAATTGAATATTTACAAATATAAAGGACAAAATAAAAAGAGTTTAATAGGTAGGTGTTTATTATGAAAAATGAAAAAGGCATTCGTTTAATAATTATTGGTGGAGGAGAAGATAAAAATACAGATAAAGAGATTTTAAGTCATCTTGTAAATCTATCTGGGGATCGTAGTGCTAATATAGCAGTGGTTACAACTGCAACTAATTATCCCCTAGAAGTAGGTGAAGAATATAAAAAAATTTTTTATGATTTAGATGTTAATAGAGTAGAAATAATTCATATTGTAGACAGAAAAGATGCAAATAAGAAACAGTTGATAAATAATTTAGAAGATATAAATTGTATTTTTTTTGTAGGAGGAGATCAATTGAGGATATCTAGTATATTAGGAGGTACAGAATTTCATAAATATATACATAATCAATTAAGAGAGGGTTTGATTATTGCTGGTACTAGTGCAGGTGCTTCTATGATGAGTGAAGTTATGGTGGTAGAAGGAGATGAAGATGAAGCACCAAAAAAATCAAATATTACAATGGCTCCAGGTATGGGTTTTTTAGAAGGAGTTATAATTGATCAACATTTCAATCAAAGAGGTAGAATAGGCAGATTATTAGGAGCAGTTGCACAAAACCCTTCAACTCTGGGGTTAGGAATTGATGAAAATACAGCTATTATTGTAAACCATAGGAATGAAATAGATGTAATAGGATCTGGAGTTTTGACAATAGTAGATGGTAAGGATATAAGTTATACCAATATTTCAGAACAATATCCCCATGAACCTTTAGCCATTACTGATGTAAAGGTTCATATTTTACCAATGAATTATAAATACGATTTAAAAAATAGAAAGGTTATAGTTAAAGAAGAAATAACTAGTTAAATAAGAGGAGGATCCTGAATGAGGTTATTGGCAGTAAAAGCACTTAAGGGAAAAAATATATATGCTGATTTTCCAGTGATTAGGGCTGATATTTGTATTGATAAAACTATAGGTGAGTTCATATCTGATATAGAAGATTTTAACAAAAGATATTTAAAATTGTGGAGTAGATTAAAAGGTTATAAATTTAATGATCATATATACCAAGGTTTTTCAAAGAAGATAAAAATGGATAGATATATTATCCCAATTATAGAATCTACCATATTAGAAATACAGAAAATATTAGGTGATGATTTAACATTTATAAAAACTAAATATCTAGAAAATAAGGATGTATATAGTATTATATATGAATATAAAGATGAAGTATTGGGATTACAATCAGCAGAATTAGCAGTAGATATAATATCCAGTATTTTAGAAAAGAAAAATTTGAATATTATTCAGAGACTAGAAAAAATAAAAAAATTAGTTAGTATAAATGAATTAGGCACCAGTACAGCTGCTATTGTAAATGAAGCTAGAAAGAGACAAATACCTGTAACTAGGATAGGAAATAATAGTTTAATACAACTAGGGTATGGAAAGTATTCTAGAAGAATACAAGGAACAATTACGGATAATACTAGATGTATTGCAGTGGACACAGTATGTGATAAGGGGCTTACTAATAGTATATTACGAATCCATGGTTTACCTGTACCACAAGGTGAAACAGTTAGTACCTATGATGAAGTTATGAAAGCAGTAAAAAAATTAGGTTTTCCAGTAGTAATAAAACCATATAATGGTAATCAGGGAAGAGGTGTATCATTAAATTTACAAAGTTTTCATGAAGTAAGAAATGCATATAATATTGCAAGGCAATATAGTGATAAAATATTAGTAGAAGAATATATATCTGGAAAGAATTATCGCATTACGGTTATAAACCAAAAAGTCATTGCAGTGGCAGAGCGTATTGCAGCCCATGTTATTGGAGATGGAATAAATAATATAAGGGAATTAATAAATATTGAAAATCAAAACCCTTTAAGGGGAGAATGTCATGAAAAGCCATTGACTAAAATTAAAATAGATAATATTGTCCTATCATTTTTAAAGAAAACAGGAAAAAGATTAGATTATATACCCCAAAAAGGTGAAAAAGTATATTTAAGGGGAAATGATAATTTAAGCACAGGGGGCATAGCCATAGATGTAACGGATAAAATTCATCCTGACAATGCCAGATTAGCTATAAATGCTGCTAGGGCAGTGGGATTAGATGTAGCTGGTGTAGATATGACAACTGATGATATAGAAAAATCCATATTAGATTATGGTGGTGCTATTATTGAGATAAATGCAGCTCCTGGCATTAGAATGCATCATTATCCTTCCAGCGGTAAGAGTAGAAATGTTGCTGGTGAAATTATAGATAGCCTATTTCCCGTTGGAGTAGAACATTCCATACCTATAATATCAGTTACAGGGACAAATGGTAAGACAACTACAGTAAGAATGTTGGTTAAAATTTTTAAAGAAAACAATAAACTGGTAGGAATGACCACTACAGGAGGTATATATATAGGTGAGGAAGAAATAATGAGAGGTGATACCACAGGTCCTAGAAGTGCTCAAGCTTTGCTAATGGATAATAGGGTTGAGTTGGCAGTTTTGGAAACGGCTAGAGGAGGCATAATTAATAAGGGTTTAGGATATGAACTAGCCGATGTAGGTATAGTGACCAATGTAGGTGATGACCATTTGGGGATTGATGGTATTAATACATTAGATGAAATGGCAGAGGTAAAATCTTTGATAATAAAAGCTGTAAAGAAAGACGGCCATGTAGTTTTAAATGCAGATGATAAATATACAGAAAAATTATCTAAGATAACAAAATGTAATATTATCTATTTTAGTAAAGATCCATTAAATAAGATTGTTAAAGAGCATATACAAATGGGTAATAAAGCTGTATATACAAAAAATGATGATATATATATATTTGATGGTAAAAAAGAAATTTTTGTTATAAAAACCCATGAAATACCTGCTACTATGAACAGTATACTAGAACATAATATAGAAAATAGTATGGCTGCCATAGCTGGAAGTTTTGCAATGGGCGTTGAAATCGATGTAATATATAGAGCATTAAAAGATTTTGCTACAGATGTAAAAAATAATCTAGGTCGATTTAATATTTTTGATGTTAAAGATTTTAAAGTGGTAATAGATTATGCACATAATATTGATGGATATAATAAAGTATTAAAAGGTTTAAATAAAATAAAAAAGAATCGTTTAGTTGGGATAATAGGTTTACCAGGTGATAGAAGTGATATAAGTATTTTAAAAGTAGCAGAGCTTGCTGGAAAAAATTTTGATTATGCCTATATAAAAGAGGATAGTGATCTCAGAGGTAGAAAAAAAGGTGAGATTGCTGGATTAATTAAAAAAGGTTGTAATTTAGGTGGTTTAAGTGACATAAATATTGAAATAGAACTATGTGAAATAAAAGCATTAAAAAAGGCCATGGCCAATGCTAAACCTGGAGATATAATAGTCATATTTTATGAAAATTATTATCCAATAATAGAAGCTATTGAAGAATTTAAAAATCAAGATATAAAATTAGAAAATCAAAGTAATGATTTAAATATGTCAAAGGAAATATTAAATGTGAGTCAATAAAA
>JAAYNB010000071.1 GCA_012521085.1 Clostridiales bacterium
AAAAATTTGTCCCAACTAAATTCATTATTTCCCATCAAACCATTTCTAAAGAATATAACCACAATCATAAGTAATGCAGAAAAGACTACCATCCTAAGACCTGATACTCCAGGTAATGTTACAAAACCTAAATTAATACTCTCATCTAAAAATCTCAAATATTCCAATCCTGCTGTTACCACAAAAGCAGATATGACTGTCCCTGTAATACTTCCCATACCACCTAGAACAATTATAAGTAGTACATTAAAGGTCAGAATAAATCTAAACATATTAGGATTAATAGCTCCTAATAAGTTTCCTAATAGACCTCCACCAATTCCAGCAAAAAAAGCACCTATTACAAAAGCCATTGACTTATGCTTAAACAAATTAATTCCCATACTCTCTGCAGCAATTTCATCTTCTCTAATTGCTTTGAAAGCCTTGCCATAACTACTATTAATCAACGCAACCATAAACATCAAAGTAAATAACATGGTTCCAAAACTCCACCAAAGATTAGTAGTATTGGGTATACCCTTTAATCCCAGTGGTCCATTGGTAATATTCTGTGTATTTGTAAATATAATACGAATAATCTCCGAAAATCCTAGGGTAGCAATAGCCAAATAATCACCCTTTAATCTTAATGTAGGTGCACCTATTAAAAATGCTATTACTGCTGATAATATACCTCCTATGAGTAAAGCTATAAAAAAAGGTAGATTCAAATTAAGTAGAGGTTCATAAATAGGTTCTAGAAAAAAAGTCTGTACCTTAGCCTGTGGGGTCATGGTCAATAATGCAGTTGTATATGCTCCCACAGCCATAAAACCTGCATGTCCTAGGGAAAATAGTCCTGTAAATCCATTAATAAGATTCATACTTAATCCCAATACAGTATATATGGCACATAGATTTAATATCCTTACCTGATATGAATCAAAGTTCTTATCTGCATACCATATAAATAAAAATAATATGGCGATTATAAAAACATTTAACATTACATCTCTTCTTTTCATAGTCTACACCTTCTCTGCTATTTTTTCTCCCATAATACCCGTTGGTTTAAATAAGAGAATTATTATTAATAAGATAAAGGCAAATGCATCTCTATAGCCTGTCAAACTAGGTAGATATGCCACTAACATAACTTCACCCACACCTAGTATAAAACCTCCAATTACTGCTCCTGTAACATTACCAATACCTCCTACAACTGCAGCAATAAAACACTTCAAACCAGGCATAACCCCTGTTGTAGGTATAATAGCAGGGAATTTAGCACCCCACATGATTCCACCAATAGCTGCCAATATGGACCCAATACCAAAGGTAATGGTAATGGTTTTGTTTACATTTACACCCATGAGTTTAGCAGTTTCATAATCCTTAGACACTGCCCTCATGGCCATCCCTGTCTTAGTCTTATTAATTAAAGTCACTAGACCTGATAATAAAATTAAAGTGGTTATAGGAATAATCAATGTCAATTTTTGTAATGATACAGAGCCTATTTTTATAACATCTGTAAATGCTCCAATATTTGGGAATGTACTTGGTCTTCCACCAAAAAGAACAATGGCTAAATTTTGTACAAAGAAAGAAGCCCCTATGGCAGAAACCATTATAGTAATTCTAGGAGACTCCCTAAGTGGTTTATATGCTGCCCTTTCTATCATCATACCCAATATTGAAGTCAAGATAATTGACAGAATAAAAGCTATATACCAGGGTAGAGTAAATAGGGTAACTCCATAAAATGCAAAGTATAAAGACATCATAAAAATTTCCCCATGGGCAAAGTTAATTAATCTTAATATTCCATAGACCATTGTATAACCAATGGCAATGAGAGCATATAAGCTTCCTAATGATATAGCATTTGTCAAATACTGCATAAATAAAGAAAAAGTCATACCGTCACCACCTAATAAGTTTTATATTGCCATTAATACTAGTTATATAACTGCGGTTCCCCCTAAAACAGGGGAAACCGCAGTTTAAATTCTAAAATTAATAAGGTTCAATGGTTTCTAAGTATACGAACTCACCATTTTTCACAGTCTTAATAACTGCACTCTTAATAGCATCTCCATTTTCATCTAGGGTGATGATACCAGCTGCACCTTCAAAACCTTCAGTCTTAGCAATTTCATCCCTAATTGCCACTGGATCAGTTGAACCAGCTCTTTCAATAGCATCTAAAATTAAGATATATGCATCATAACCTAGAGCTGTAACAGCAGCAGGTTCTCTATTGTATTTTTCTCTATATGCTTTTAAGAACTTTTCTGATTCTTCAGTAATAGGTACTTCAGATGTAAAGAATGTGGATAGTACAGCCCCTTCTACATGTTCTTTACCAATTTCAATAAATTCTGGTGTTTCCCATGTGTCTCCACCAATAATAGGTGTTGTAATACCCAATTGTCTAGCCTGTTGAATAACCATAGCTGATTCTGTAAAGTTACCAGGTGCAAAGATTACATCTGGGTTTTTCTCACTAATATTTAATAGTTGAGATGAGAAATCCTGATCTCCTGTTTGATAATTGGCTACCTCAACAATGGAATTAGGATCACCTGTCAATTCTACAAAGGCATCTGTGAAGAATTTAGCCAATCCAACAGCATAGTCATTGGAAACTTCCTGTATAATGGCAGCTTTTTTTGCACCTAAACTATTAAATGCATAGTTGGCCATAACAGTTCCTTGGAAAGGATCTATAAAACATACTCTAAAATAATAGTCATTTCCTTGAGTAACTAATGGATTTGTTGCTGATGGTGCTACAGCAGGTATTTTTGCATCCCTTACAATATCACCTGCAGCAATGGAGTTACTACTACCCCAGCTACCTATAATAGCTGTAACCTTATCTCTCTCCACTAATCTAGCAGCAGCACTAGCAGACTCCACAACATCAGATTTATTATCCGCAATAACTAGTTCTACTTTCTTACCTAAAACTTCTGGATACAATTCATTAGCCAGTTTTATACCTTCAACTTCCAATTCTCCTCCAGCAGCATTCGCACCAGTAATTGGCTCAAATACTCCTATTTTTATTACATCATCATCTAATGTTACTTCACTACCTTCATCGCCACCTGTTGAAGTATCTTCAGACTCAGTGGTTCCACCACAGCCAGTCAATCCTAAAGATACTACTAAGATTAAAACTAATAAAATAGACAGCCATTTTTTCATATAAAATCCCCCTCCATTTTACTCTTATTTTATGTCTTACTATGTACCTTGCATTTACCATCATTTCTTCAGTTATATTATGCATTTAAGTCATATTATACCGTTTTGTTTATACTGAGTGAACGATTGTCCATGCAAGCTAATACTATATATTATAATCTAAAAATCTAAATATTGCAAAAGTTTTTTATATTAAATATATAAAAAAATACTTCCAAGTAGAAGTACTAATCTAAATTAGGTCTTCTATCTTGGAAGTATATTGTAAAATATCCATTTTTTATTAATATTTGAATACTGCTCCCGTACTTGCAGAAGTAACTAATTTACTATATCTATATAAATATGTTCCTTCCTCTGCTTTTATAGGAGGTTGTTTCCAATTTTTTAATCTATTTTCAATTTCCTCATCACTTAAATCAACTTTTAAAACCCTATTTGGAATATCTATTTCAATAATATCCCCTTCTTGAATTATAGCAATAGGTCCACCCTCAGATGCCTCTGGAGAAACATGGCCTATACAAGGTCCTCTAGTACCACCAGAAAATCTACCATCAGTAATTAATGCTACTGATTTTTCCAATCCCATACCTACAATAGCTGCAGTGGGACTAAGCATTTCCTTCATACCTGGTCCGCCCTTTGGTCCTTCATAGCGTATTACAACCACATCTCCTTCTTTGATTTCTCTATTTAAAATCGCACTATAGGCTTCTTCTTCCGAATCAAATACTCTGGCAGGACCTCTATGTTTCATCATTTCAGGTTCTACAGCAGATTGTTTTACCACTGCACATTCTGGTGCTAAATTTCCCTTTAATATGGCAATACCACCTTCATAACTATATGGATTATCTAAAGGCCTTATAACTTGAGGATTCCAAACCTTAGCATTTTTTACATTCTCACCAATGGTCTTACCTGTAACAGTCATCTCATCAGGATAAATTTTACCGGCCTCTAGTAATCGAGCCAATACAGCAGATATGCCTCCTGCCACATCTAAATCTGTTATACTATCAGAACCAGCAGGACTTAACTTGGTAATATTAGGAATTTCCTTGCTTATTCTGTCAAATTCTTCTAAATCTAATTTTACCTTAGCTTCATGGGCTATTGCCATTAGATGTAGTACTGTATTAGATGAGCCGCCAATGGCCATGTCCAGTGTAACAGCATTTTTAAAGGCATTTAGAGTCAGTATATCTCTAGGACGTATGTTTTTTTCAACCAATTCCATAATCTGCATTCCAGCTTTTCTAGCCAATTGTCTCCTTCTACCATAGGGGGCAGGTATAGTTCCATTACCGGGTAATCCTATTCCTAAAGCCTCTGCCAGACAGTTCATGGTATTTGCAGTAAACATACCAGCACAAGATCCACAGCTTGGACATGAAGAAAGCTCGATTTCTTCTAATTCTTCTTCAGTTATATTTCCTTCTGCAAATGCACCTACTGCTTCAAAAGGTCCACGAATTAAATCTACTGCTTGACCCTTATTATTTCCTGTAAGCATAGGCCCACCGCTTACATAAATGGCAGGAATATTCAATCTGGCTGCTGCCATCATCATTCCTGGTACAATTTTATCACAATTTCCAATAAGTACTAATCCATCTAATTGGTGACCAATGGTTACTGCTTCTATGGAGTCAGCAATTAATTCCCTAGTGGAAAGAGGATAGTTCATACCATCATGATTCATGGCAATACCATCACAAATTCCAATGACAGGAAACTCCATGGGTGTACCACCAGCAGAGCTAACCCCTAGTTTTACTGCCTGTGCTATATCATTTAGATGAAAATGTCCCGGAATTAATTCATTATGGGCATTTACCACACCGATTAATGGTTTTCTTAAATCCTCTGGTAAATATCCCATGGCATAGAACAGGGAACGGTGGGGGGACCTATCTACACCTTGAAAGGTCTTATTTATTTTTTGCATAACCTATCTCTCCTTAATATTAAAATCTTTAGATTAAATAAAAAAAATTAATTTTAAATTTAATTTTTGTAAAAGGCTTGTTCTTTATAATATAATATTTTTTTCTATATGTCAAAGTATTCTGTCAAAATTCCATTGCCATAAATTATATAATGTATTATTGTAAAATATAAATTTTTAAAATACAAAAAAGGACCCTGAAAATCAGAGTCCTTAATTTATATCCTTAACCAAATATATTCATAAATGTTGTGATTATACCTGCGTTGAAGAAGTCAATGAATAAACTTCCTATTAGAGGTAGTACAAAGAATGCCAATGGTGATGGTCCATAGTTACCAGTTATAGCTTGCATGTTTGCAATAGCATTTGGTGTAGCACCCATACCAAAACCACAGTGTCCAC
>JAAYNB010000072.1 GCA_012521085.1 Clostridiales bacterium
AGGGATAAGAATTAGGAAATAAGGTTTAAGGATGAAGGAAATCAAGGAATTTCAAGGGGTTAAAGGAATTAAGGAGAAAAAAGAAGAAAAAGAAAGGGAAAAGACAAATGAAAATAAAGTTCTTCAAAAGAAACCAGGATTAAGGTGGGAAGGAGTAAGGGAATAAGGCAATAGAATTGTAGCAGTTTCAATGGGTTGAAGGGTAAGAGGAAAGAAAAAGGGAATAAAAAAACAGGAGATTTCTTGGATTTTAATCTAAGATTTCTCCTGCTTTGAAGAACTTTATTTACTTGTTGAAGAACTTTATTTTAGGGGGACAATTTGAAGAACATTATTTACAATTCTCTTCTACCCTCTAAAGCTTTTGATAATGTTACTTCATCTGCATATTCTAAATCTCCACCTACTGGAATACCATAGGCAATTCTGGATACTTTAATTCCCATGGGTTTTAATAATTTGGAGATATACATTGCTGTGGCTTCTCCTTCTATATTGGGATTTGTAGCTAAGATTACTTCTTTTACTTCATCTGTATTTAATCTAGCTAATAATTCTTTTAATTTTATATCATCTGGTCCTATTCCATCTAATGGAGAAATTACTCCCTGTAAAACATGATAATATCCATGGAATTCTTTTGTCTTTTCCATGGCCACCACATCTCTAGGGTCTTCCACCACACATATGATGGAGCTGTCTCTTCTCTTATCACTGCATATATCACATATATCTTTATCCGTTAGATTGGTGCATATTTTGCAGTATTTAATATTTTTCTTAGCATCTACAATGGATTGTGATAACAACTCTGCCTCTTCAATGGGCATATTTATAATATAGAAAGCTAATCTCTGGGCAGTTTTTCTACCTATTCCAGGAAGTTTACTAAATTCGTCAATTAATCTAGCTATTGGTGTTGAATAATAGTTCATATTTGCCCACCTTCATCTTTCATTTTAAAACAATCCTGGTAAATTCATTCCACCTGTGATTTTGGCCATTTCTTTTGCAACCATTTCTTCTGCTGAACGCATGGCTTCATTAACTGCTGCCATTACTAAATCTTCTAGCATTTCCACATCATCAGGGTCTACTACATCAGGTTCTATATTAATACTTAAAATTTCTTTTTTACCATTTACTTTTACAGTAACTGCACCTCCACCAGCACTAGCCTCTACTTCTCTTTTTTCTATTTCTTCTTGCATTTGTTCCATTTGTTTTTGCATTTTTTGAGCTTGTTTAAGCATATTATTCATATTGGGCATTCCACCACCTGGGAAACCTCTTCTAGCCATAATATTTTCCTCCTTTATATTTTTACTCTTTTGCTATTATATCATAATTCCCCTAAATATTAATTATTCATCAATTATTTCTAATAATTTTTCGGGTACTGTTTCTTGTAATTTTTCTACAACTTCTTTTATTTCGGTATCTTCTTTATTTTCTTCAGATTTTCCTAATTCATATTCCATGACAAAGGATATTTTCACTTTCTGTCCTGTTATCTTTTCTATAACATCTATAATATATTCTTTGTTTCTTGGCTGATCAATGGTCTCTCTATGAAAACCATAGCCATCTTTAAAACTGATAATTAATACATCTTTTCTCATCTCTTCTAAAGTTCCCTCTTTTAAAAGGGCTTCTATTGATGCTTTTTTATCTTTTTTCATATAATCTCTAATTTCTTCCCAATTACTTTCTATCTTTTTAAAATCTAATGGATTTGATTTTATTATCTCTTTTTCTTCTATATTTTCTTTTACACTTAAATTATCTCTTTCTTCTAAAGTATCAATATCTTCTTTATTTTTCATATTGACTATATTTACATCATCTTTTTCTTCAGTCTTTTTTATAGGTTTATCTAGGACTTCTTTTATATTTTCTATGGATTTTTTTACTCCTTCACTTTCAGGTATATGAATATTTCCACCATTTATTCTTGATTCCAAGGCTTTCACCTTATCTGCCAGAACTTCTAATGTAGTTAATTCATCTTCTTGACATAGGGATATAATTCCTACTTCTAATAATATTCTAGGTTGTTCTGAATATTTTGCCCTTGTTTCAATATCTGATAATTTATATATGATATTGGTAATTCTTTCAGATGAAAATAATTTTGCTTGTTCTCTGTATTTATTCAATATTTCTTCTGACAAATTAGACATATCCTCTAATTGAACATCTAATTTTATCATCATTAAACTTCTAAAATGATTTATTAAATCTTTTATTAGTTGTTGAATTTCTTTACCCTGTGCAACTATTTCCTGTATTGTATAAATAGTATCTACACTATTTCTATCTGCTATGGATTTTGCCATTTTAAATAATATATCATAATTGACCATTCCCAATACTTCTAATACATCATCTGCAGTTATGTTATTGTCATTAAAAGAAATACATTGTTCTAAAATACTTAGAGCATCTCTTAATGCTCCCTTGGCATTAAGGGCTATTATGCTCAATGCTTCTCTTTCAATTTCCACATCTAATTCTGTACATATATTTTTTAATTCTTTTATAATATCTTCTGTACCAATGGATTTAAAATTATATCTCTGACATCTAGATAATATTGTTTTTGGTAATGCCTGTGGATTTGTAGTAGCTAATATGAATATCACATGTTTTGGTGATTCTTCTAATGTTTTTAAAAAAGCATTGAAGGCTTCTGGTGTCAACATATGTGCCTCGTCAATAATATAGACTTTGTATTTACTTCTAGAAGGTGGATATTTCACATTTTCCCTTAATTCTCTTACATTATCTATTCCTCTATTAGAAGCAGCATCTATTTCTATTATATCTATAATATTTTCTGTCAATATTCCTTCACAAACTTCACATTTATTACAAGGGTTAGCATCCTGTGGATCTAAACAATTCACTGCTCTAGCAAAAATTCTCGCTGTAGTGGTTTTTCCAGTACCCCTTGTTCCTGAAAATAGATAGGCATGAAATATATTATTGGATTTTATTTGATTTTTTAATGTGATTATAATAGGATCTTGGCCAATTACATCTTCAAATACCTGAGGCCTAAACCTCCTATATAATGCCATATGAGTCATAATATCACCTTCGTTTTATTTTAGATAAGTTGATAATTCTTAAAATCTTTTAGCCTTTATTATAACATATATGAATGTTTTGGACTGTTTTTTTATCTTAATTTATCTTTAAAAATGATAAATCTTCTTTACTGGCTACTACCAAATGTCCCTTAGGGAATATAAATACATCTTTTATATCATGTAAATATTTATTGGTCATTATGATTTTCCCATTTATGTCTAATAGATAAATACTTCTTGTGGAATATAGTAAAATCCCATCTCTATCCACATCTAATCCTAATATTTCTTCACCAACTTGTGCTTTAGCTGTTATTTTTCCATTGTATTTTAGAATATTTAAATCTTCATTTCCCTCAGTATGTATAAATGGATTTTTACTACTTCTATGACCATAAATCACCATATACTCATCTGGGTAATTACTAAAGTTTTTGATTCTGTTTACAGATGTTCTCCATAAAATTTCATTATTTCTATTTATACTGAACACTTCGTCCTCTGCTATTACAATTAGATTTCCTTTTTTATCATATTCAAATCCTAAGACCAATTGTTCTTCTATATGATTTGATCCTATTAACTGTCCATTTAAATCATATAATAAAAGTCTGCTTTCCAATGAATTTTGTGTTATCAATGTATTTATGGCAATTATATCATGGGATTTTGACAGACTTAGATTTATTACATCTCCTTCTGTCAAAACTATTTTACTGTATTTTCTGCCCTCATCATCTATTATCTGTAGATTTACCATATTATTTTCTTTTGGATATTGTATGATTACATAATTGTCATCACTTATTTCAAAATTATTAAGGGGCATTTCCATTGTATATCTGTATTGGATTTGACCCTTTTCATCAATTCGTATTAACTGTTTTAGATTGTTGTCAATTACATAAATATTATTCTTATTGGTTTTTATCAATGGATTTGTAATACCTAAATAATTATGCCATTTTTCATTGCCCTGTACATCATAAAAATACAGACTACCATTCCAATATTGAACTAATCCTTTTTGTAATTTTCTATATAATATTTCTTCATTATAGCTGGTTTCTATTTTTGTTAATTCTTGTACTTCTTCCTCTGATGAATTAGTGGTTTTTGCATTTTTCACAAATCTAATACTTACTGTGGCTATTACTAACAATACTATTATAAATATTATTAATCTGCTTTTTTTCATATTTCCCACCTTCTTAGTAAATCTAAGTGTTTATTTTCCATCCTCCATCCATTATACATTATTCTTAATATATTCCAAAAGATATATTTTTCTTTGTATTAAATTTCTCCATTTAGGGCAAACTTTTTTTAATTAGTTCTTAGAATTTTATTTCACAAAGGAGGAATTTTTTTGAATAGCAATAGTAATTCTGTAAATATTAATACTCCCATGGCTAGGAGTATTTTTAGTAATCTCTTTATTCAACATGTCAATAAACATTCATCTAATACATATAGAGATTTAGTTTTTCTATGTATTGGTTCAGACCGTTCCACTGGTGATGCCCTTGGGCCCTTAGTGGGATATAAATTATCTAAATCTTTATTGAGTTATGATAATATTCATATATATGGTACATTAAATGAGCCTGTCCATGCTAAAAATCTTGAAAATAATATAGAACTTATCTACTCTAATCATAAAAATCCCTTTATAATTGCCATAGATGCTTGTCTTGGTAGAATTGGTAGAGTTGGATATATATCCATAGGTGAAGGTCCTCTATCCCCAGGTGCTGGTGTAAATAGAAATTTACCCCCAGTGGGTGATATACATATTATGGGGGTAGTTAATTTAGGTGGTTATATGCAGTACATGGTATTACAAAACACTAGATTAAATCTAGTTATGCAAATGGCTGAAATAATATCTGAGGGAATTTCCTTTGCCATGTGGAAGGAAAACAAAAGAAAAATATTATCCTAGTTTTAAAACAAACTGCTATATCTTCTAGTTTCTATAATATATTCTATTTCATCAATGGTTTTGTTTTTAGCATTTATCAGTATGGCCCCAAAATTACCATCTGTATAATCATTATTTATATTTCTAAATCCATCATAGTCATCTGTATATATTATGGCATTGATATAACCTCTATCATCAAAGCCCACCACATCATAACCTTTGGCTTTTAAAAATTCTTTTATCTCATATAAATTTTCTTGAACAGCTATTCTTTTCAACAAAATACACCTCCTTGAATTACTATTCCAAGAGGTGTTTTTTTTATTCCTATTTTTTAATTGTTTTTATTCAATCTACTTTCTCTAATTTTAATCCCATCCAATTCATTTTCTTTTGCCCTCTCAAGAGCTTGGATTTCTTCAATGGATAACTGATAATTAGATTGTCCATTGATAACAGATTTTGCATAGGATGTAGATTCTGTCCTACTGTGGATTCCAGTCAGGATTATGCCATTGTCATTATCATCTAATAGGGCTATGGAGTAACTTAAATTACTTCCCACATCTTCAAAAGCACTATATCTGACAAATCCAATTTTCTGTATAGAAAAACTTAATTGATTTTCTAAAATATCTAATTTTATATTCAACTCTTTAAATTTACTCTCGATTTCTTCCACCCTGTCCAAATGGTCCATCAATATACCTTCTATATTTTTCCCACTGGTACCCCTTACTAATCTTTTATATCTATCTTTTAAATCTGTTGTGGCATAAAAATTTAAAATTAATAATAAAAATAAAAGTATATTTGAAATAATTGCTACTAATATAAATGTCAAGGAATAGTTGTCAATTATAGTAAGTATTTCTTGCATAGTATTTCTCCCTTCAACAGATGTGTAGTTAATTTTGTCCAATGCTTTTGTTTTTTATTTTAATCTTAATGTTTCACATGAAACATTAAGATATTTCTTCTAATAAATTTACTATTCTATCTAAATCTTCATCATTATAATACTCTATTTCAATTTTTCCTTTCTTTTTTCCTTTTACTATATTAACTTTTGTTCCAAAAAATCTTTTTAAATTTTCTTCTATTTCCAGTAGAAAAATATCCTTTGGTTTTTCTTTTTTATCTTTTTTTATGGGTTTGTTTAAGTTTCTCACTAATTCTTCAACTTGTCTAACACTTAATTTTTCTTTTTTAACTTTTAAAGCTAATTGATGTTGAATATTATGATCATCTATACCTAATAAAGCTTTACCGTGACCAGGAGTGATTTCTTCATTTTTTATCATTTCTATAATTCTACTATCCAATTGTAATAATCTCAATATATTGGTTATATATGGCCTACTCTTACCTACAGACTCTGCTATTTCTTCTTGCTTTACTTTATATGTATCCATTAAATATTTATATGCATTGGCTTCTTCTATGGCATTTAAATCATCTCTTTGAATGTTTTCAATTAAGGCTATTTCCATCAATTGTCTTTCATCATAATCAGTTACAATGGCGGGGATTTCTTTTAATTCTGCTATCCTGGCTGCTCTCCACCTTCTTTCACCTGAAATTATCATAAACCCATCTTCTCTTTCTGTTACTACAATGGGTTGTATTAATCCATATATTTTTATAGAATCTGCCAGTTCTTTTAATGTTTCTTCATTAAAATTTTTTCTAGGTTGGTGTTTATTGGGATATATTTTATTTATGGAGATTTTTTTTATTTTTTCTTCATCTTCAACTTCTTCTATTAAGTCCATTGTCTTTAATTCTGGTATAAGGGCCTGTAGACCCCTTCCCAATCCTCTTTTTTTGTTGGACCTTGTCATTTATATCACATCCTCCTCAAGTTCTATAAATTCTTCTGCCAACTCCATATAGGCCTCTGCACCCTTTGATCTAGCATCATAATATATAACTGGTTTTCCATGACTAGGAGCTTCGGCTAATCTCACATTTCTAGGTATTATAGTGGTATAAACCTTACCTTTAAAATAGTTTTTTACTTCCTCCACTACTTGTATGGAAAGATTTGTCCTTCCATCAAACATACTTAAAACTACTCCCTGAATTTCTAAATTAGGGTTTAAACTTCCTCTCACCAATTGTATGGTATTTAAAAGTTGGCTTACTCCTTCAAGGGCATAATATTCACATTGAATAGGAATTAATACACTATCAGCAGCAGTTAGTGAATTGATGGTGAGTATTCCCAATGAAGGTGGACAATCTATGAATATATAATCATAATCATCTCTTATTTCTTCAACTGATTTTTTTAAAACCATCTCTCTATTTTCTATTTCCACAAGTTCAATCTCTGCACCTGCCAATTCACCACTTGAAGGTATTAAATATAGATTTTCATATTCTGTTTTTATTATAACATCTTTTGTATCTATTTCTCCCATTAAAACATCATAAATATTGTATTTTGTTTCATTTTTGTCTACACCAAAACCACTGGTGGTATTTCCTTGGGGGTCAATGTCAATAACACATATTCTTTTTCCTTTACTGGCAATACTAGCACTTAGGTTGACATTTGTTGTTGTTTTGCCAACACCGCCTTTTTGATTGAAAACTGCTATTACTTTGCCCACTTTATATCGTCCCCTTTTAGATTATCTTTTAAAAAAAAGATTACTAAAGGTTTATCTAGTAATCTTTTCTTCAACATTATCTTTTACATATCAAACTTTAGGAATTTTAACTGTTACCTCTATAAATTCTCCTCTATCAACTTGTGAAAACTCCGCATCCTTTGCCTTTTCTTTAATTGCATCATAGGCTTGTTTTATAGTATTTATGTATATCCTATAATTCATAAAACTTCTAATATTTCTTTGTTTTTTAGGTTTTTCTCCCTTTGTAATTGATTCTAATAAATCTTTTATAAATTCCTCTGTTTGTTTAACATTAAAATCATTTTTAATTATTTTTTCTAATGTTAATTTTCTAAGTTCATAGTCAGGAACCTTTAGTATAGCCCTAGCATGTCTTTCTGTTAATTGATGTTCAAGTATTTCTTTCTTTATATCATCTTCTAATTTAAGTATTCGCAATTTATTAGCTATGGTTGACTGACTTTTACCCACTTGTAATGCTAATTCTTGTTGAGTTAATCCATGATCATCTATTAGATTTTGATAACCTTCTGCCTCTTCTATAAAATTAAGATCTTCTCTTTGTAGATTTTCTATAATTGCTAAAATGGCAGAATCTTTATCATTATATTCATGATTAATTATAGCTGGTATTTTATTTAATTTGGCTATTCTAGCTGCCTTCACCCTACGTTCCCCAGCTATTAATTCATATTTACCTTCTCCCATGGGGCGAACATTTATGGGTTGTAGTACACCATAGGTTTTTATAGATTGACTTAATTCTTCTAAACTTGTCTGTGAAAAAGTTTTTCTAGGCTGATATGGGTTAGAAATAACTGAATCTAAGGATATTTCTATTACCTTTTTTTCAGCATCACTCACAATTATCCCTCTTTTCTTTAAGGAATTCTATATTTTTTACTTTATTCTATATTAAATCTTGTTAATCCTGCTATATTTTTTAATAATTAGATTTTTCTTTTTACAATTTATTTTATTTTTTATTTATTTTATAGGATTTTTACTAGGTTTTCCTGCTTTCCTAGGATATTTTGTCGAAATTTCTCTTGTTTTTTCTATAACTAATATATGATGAATTATATCGCTGAAGGGTAGCTGTACAGCTTTTTTATCTACAATTTTACCACCTAGTACTTCAATTGCTTTTTTTGCATCTAGTATTTCTTCATCCAAGCTGGGGCCTTTTTGACAGATAAAATATCCTCCTGTTTTTACAAAGGGTAGACAGTATTCCACCAATACATTTAATGGTGCCACAGCCCTTGCCACTGCATAATCATATTTAGATCTGTGATTTTGGTCCTGTCCATAATCCTCTGCCCTACCATGGATGAACTCCACTTCTTTAAGTTCTAATTTCTCACATACTTCTTTTAAAAAATTAATCCTTTTTTGTAATGAATCCAATAGGGTTAATTTTAATTCAGGATATATTATTTTAAGTGGTATACCAGGAAAACCTGCTCCAGTACCTACATCTATTATACTACCTTGATTTTTTAATTGTTCCATTTTTATACATGATATGGAATCAAGGAAGTGTTTTATAATCACTTCCTTATCATCTGTTATTGCTGTTAAATTCATTTTTTCATTCCATTCCAATAATATATCTTTATATAAAAAAATTTGTTCTACTTTTTTATCATCAATCTCTAAACCTATTTCTTTAGAGCCTTCTATTAAAAGTTTTTTTAATTCCATTATTTAATCCCTTTCTTTGTTTTTTCTTCTCTGTTGTTCCAAATAAACTAGTAAAACTGAAATATCTGCAGGTGAAACTCCTGAAATTCTAGAGGCTTGGCCCAGTGATCTGGGTTTTATTTGATTTAATTTTTGTCTTGCCTCTATTCTAATTCCCTCTATTTTATCATAATCTATGTCTTCGCTTAATTTTTTGTTTTCTAGTTTTTTAAACTGTTCTATTTGTTTTAATTGTTTATCTATATATCCATCATATTTTATGGATATTTCACATTGTTTTGCCACATCTCTTAATATATCATCTGGTCTTGTCTTATCTATTGGTGCCAAATTTTCATAAGTGAGTTCTGGTCTTTTCAATAAATTGTATAGGGACATGCCTGTTTTAATAGGTGTTGAATTTAATTTTTCTAAAAGCTCATTGGCATCACTAGGTGATATATATGTGTTTTCTAATCTTTTCATTTCTTCTTCTATTTGTTGTTTTTTCTTTAGATATTTGTCATATCTTTCCTCTGTTACTAAACCTATATCATAGCCTTTTTGAGTTAATCTTAAATCCGCATTATCCTGTCTTAATATTAGACGATATTCCGCTCTTGAAGTCATCATTCTATATGGTTCATTTGTACCCTTAGTTACTAGATCATCTATTAAAACACCTATATAGGCCTCTGATCTGTCCAATACAAATTCTGGTTTTCCATCTATTTTTAATACTGCATTAATACCCGCCATTAAACCTTGGGCTGCTGCCTCCTCATAACCTGATGTACCATTGAACTGACCTGCACTAAAGAGATTTTTTATATGTTTTAACTCCAATGATGGTTTTAATTGTAGAGGATTTATACAATCATATTCTATGGCATAGGCTGATCTCATTATTCGAACATTTTCTAGACCTGGTACAGTTTTTGCAATAACTTCCTGTAATTCTTCAGGTAAACTTGTGGATAATCCTTGAACATACATTTCCTTTGTATCCATACCCTCTGGCTCAATAAATATCTGATGGGATTTTTTATCTTTAAACCTCACCATTTTATCCTCTATAGATGGACAATATCTAGCCCCTGTACTTTTTATATCTCCACTATACATGGCTGATCTGTGGATATTTTCCAGTATTATTTTTTGTGTTTCCTCTGTGGTACGAGTTAACCAGCATGGTTCTTGTGGTCTATCAACTCTATCGTTTAAAAATGAAAAAGGTACTATTTCATCATCCCCTTCATGGGGTACTACTTTTGTAAAATCTATACTATCTCTATGGATTCTCACCGGTGTACCTGTTTTAAATCTTCTCATATCACAACCTAGAGCCTTTAATCTTTCTGATAAAAATTGGGCTGGGTATAATCCATCAGGACCTGATTCATAGTTAATTTCTCCCATGAATATTCTACTCTTTAAATATACACCTGTTGCAAGTATGACAGCCTTTCCATAGAATGTGGCCCCTGTTCTGGTAACAACTCCCTTTACAGTGTTATCTTCAACTACTAAATCCACCACTTCTCCCTGTTTTAAACTTAGGTTTTCTTCATTTTCTAAGACTTTTTTCATCTCTGTATGATATTTAAATTTATCTGCTTGTGCTCTAAGTGAATGTACTGCTGGACCCTTTGCAGTATTTAGCATTTTACATTGTACTAAAGTTTTATCTATATTAAGCCCCATTTCTCCACCTAGGGCATCAACTTCTCTGACTAAATGGCCTTTTCCAGTTCCTCCTATGGAAGGATTACAAGCTAAGGCAGCAACAGAATTCAATGTCATAGTGAGTATAAGTGTTCTTTTGCCCAATCTTGCAGCGGCAAGTCCAGCTTCACACCCAGCATGTCCAGCTCCTACTACTATTACATCATAATGGCCTGCATCAAATCTATATGCCATATTTCCACCTCCAAAATCTTAATTATTTTATTTATTTTCCTAGACAGAAATTCTTAAATATATGGTCAATAATATCTTCTGCCACAACATCACCTGTTATTTCACCTAGATTTTCCCAAGTGTTCTTAATATCCACTTCTACAAAATCCAAGGGCATTTTTTGTTCAATGGCCTTAATTCCATCTTCTATATTGTTTAAAGCCTTTTCTAATAAATCCTTATGTCTTATATTAGTAACCAATAGACTTTCCTTTGCTCTGGTTTCACCCTCATATACCAATTCCTCAATGGCAGTTTCTACTATTTCTAAATCATCTTCTAAAATCAAAGATGTCTTTAATATTTTCTTATCTCCTACCAACTCTTTAATTTTGTCCAAATCAGCTTTTTGAGGTAAATCTGTTTTGTTTAACAGTATCAAAGCTTTTTTATCTTTAATTAATTCCATTATAGTAATATCTTCTTCTGTTAATTCTGTAGAAATATCTATGACCAATATGATTAAATCAGCTGTGTTAAAGAACATTTTAGATCTTTCTACGCCTATTTTTTCCACCACATCATCCGTTTCTCTAATACCAGCTGTATCAATAATCCTCACAGGAATACCCCTTATATTTACATGTTCTTCTATAATATCTCTAGTAGTACCTGGGATATTTGTAACTATAGCCCTAGATTCTTTTAATAAGGCATTTAATAAAGAGGATTTTCCAACATTGGGTTTTCCCACTATAACTGTTTTTAAACCTTCTCTTAAAATCTTACCTGCATCAGCAGTTTTTAGTAAATTATTTATTTGATTTTTTATTTCTAAACTTTCTTTTAATAAATAATCTAATGTAACCTCATCTATATCTTCTTCTGAATAGTCAATGGAAACTTCTATATGGGCAATCATGTCTAATAATTTCGCCCTTATATCTCTAACTTTTTTAGAAAGACTACCTTCTAGTTGATCTAATGCCACATCAAAACCTTTATCTGTCTTTGCACTTATAAGGTCCATAACAGCTTCTGCTTGAGCTAAATCTATTCTCCCATTTAAAAATGCCCTCTTGGTAAATTCACCTGGCTCTGCTAATCTGGCACCTTTTCTCAATACTAATTGTAATATTTTTTTCACTGGTATTGTCCCACCATGGCAATTTATCTCCACTATATCTTCTCTAGTATAGGTATATGGACCTTTTGTATAATAACAAAGGACTTCATCTATTTTTTCTTCTGTGTCAGGATCAATTATATGTCCATAGGTCATTCTTCTCTCTTTATATTCACTGAGTTTTTTATCCTTAACTGATCTAAATATTTCATCTATAATCTTTATGGACTCATCACCACTAATTCTTACAATACCTATACCAGCTTCTCCCGATGCTGTGGCTATGGCAGCTATAGTATCATTTACATACATTTTTTTCACCTCTGTTTTTATATAAACTTTTAAAATTAAAGGTTTTAATACTCTTCAATCTTTTCATTCTCTATTATACCAAAAAATTTTTTTCATAATACAGTAAAAAATAGATTATGAAAAAAACCCAGTTTTTAACTGGGTTTATCTCTTAGGCATAATAGCCACTTTTCTATAAGGTTCTTCACCCTCACTATAGGTTTGAACATAAGCATTTCCTTGTAAAGTAGAGTGTATTACTCGTCTTTCATAAGGATTCATTGGTTCTAATACTAATTTTTTATCGGTTTTTCTAACTTTTTTGGCCATTTTATTAGCTAGTCTAATCAACGTCTCTTCTCTTTTTTGTCTATAATTTTCAGTATCTAAGATTACTCTTATATATTTTTTCCTATTTTTATTTACCACTAGACTAACTAGATATTGGATTGAATCCAAAGTCTGACCCCTTCTACCAATGACAACTCCCATATTGTCCCCTTCGAGATTGATATTTAGAATATCTTCATTTAACTCAGTGTGTATTTTTACCTCTAAATCCATTTCCCTAAATAAATCATTTAAAAATGTCACTGCACCTTCTTCAGGATTATCAACAATACTAATTCTAACCTTAGCTAATTTTGTCCCAATAAAACCCAAAAAACCTTTAGATGGAATTTCTATAATATCTATATCCACTTCATCTTTAGTTTTATTTAACTCAGAAAGTCCGTTTTCAATGGCTTCTTCAATAGTTTTACCTGTAAATTCATTAGAGTTCATATTAATCAGAACCCTCCTTTAATTTAATATGGGGTTTAGTTATTACTATTTGTTGAACAACCTGGAACAAGTTGCTTATCACCCAATATAATGTAAGTCCTGCTGGAAAACTTCTTCCCATCCAAAATATCATAATAGGGAAAAAATATTTCATCATATTTTGTGTTGGATCTTGTTGATTTGCCGTAGTAGTCATGGTAACACTTGTTAAATAAGTTGCAAATGCTGCTAATAAAGGTAATATATATGGAAATGGTTCAGGAGTCGATAGACTCGGTATCCATAAAAAACCAACTTCTATAATTTCTTGTGTAAAACCAAAGCTTAAAGGATCTCTTAAAACATTGAATAAACCGATAATTATGGGAAATTGAATCAATAATGGTAAACAGCCACCAAATGGATTTATATTTTCTTCTTTATATATTTCCATTACTTTTCTGTTCATGGTTTCAGCATCATTTTTATATTTTTTCTGAATTTCTTTTATTTTAGGTTGAACATCCTGCAATTTTTTCATTGATTTTGTCTGTTTAATTGTTAAAGGAATCAAGGCTAATTTTACAAGTATAGTAAATATTATGATTGATAATCCATAATTACCAACTACTTGGTAAATTAGTCTCAATAGTGCTCCCAACGGTTGCGAAATAGATCTCAAACTCAAAACCCCCTATTTATATTTTTTTAAAGGATCGTAACCCCCTGGGTGAAAAGGATTACACCTTAATATTCTCTTAATTGATAAATAACTACCCTTAAAAAAACCATAAGTCTTATATGCTTCTATACTATATTGGGAACAACTGGGGTAAAATCTACAAGTTGGTTTTTTTAATGGTGAAATCCACTTTTGATACATGGATATGATAAATATACAAATTTTAGACATGGGATATCTCCTCATCCCTTAATTTTTACAACTAATTATTCTTTCAATAATAGATTCTTTTTCTTAACTAAATGCATTAACGCACTTTCAATCTCCCAATAATTTGCATCAACACATTTTTCTCTAGCTATAAATACCAAATCATAACCTTGTTTTATTTTTTCATCATTTAATCTATAACTTTCCTTCATTCTTCTCTTTATCTTATTTCTAACTACACTTTTACCTAGTTTTTTTGATACAGTGAAGCCTGCCCTATTATATCCCAAATCATTTTTTTTGATATACAAAATAAGTAGTCTATTGGCTATGGAATCTTTATTATTATATACCTTACGAAAGTCTTCATTTTTCTTTAGTCTTTTGGCAGCCTTCATCTACAAATTTCCATCCTTCCTTGTTAAAACTCCTCCAATTAAAAGTAAAAAAATTTTTACAGAAAAAGGCCACATAGTGCGGCCTTATGCTGATAATTTTTTTCTGCCCTTTAATCTACGATTTCTTAATATGTTTCTACCACTTTTTGTTTTCATTCTTTTTCTAAAACCATGTTCTCTACTTCTTTGTCTTCTCTTTGGTTGATAAGTTCTTTTCATTCTAGTACACCCCCTCCCAGTACTCCTGGGTACTTCTTGTATAATCTAGCTCTCTTATTATTAATTATGAATGGAATAAGCGGGCCATTTATCAATCATAATTTATAAAAAATTATAGTGAGCCTATTTTTGAACATACTACAAATAAATTATAACGGTATTGATAAATTGTGTCAAGATATAGGTTTAGTATAAATTCTGTATAACTTGTATTTATTTTATGTTTATTATGTGGATAATTTATTTTTTTAAAAATTTTAATTTTAAATTTTTTTATTATCACCTTTTTGTGAATAATTTTAATAAATTTATCAACCTTATCCCATGTTATACACAGGTTGTGGATAGTTTTGTGAATAAGTTTATAAATTCTATTAATTCACAAAGTTTATTCATGAATTTATTTGTTTTTGATTTTGTATAAAATACTTGTTGATATTGTTGATAAGTCTTTGTATAATGTAATAGAACACATTTTTTTATACTTATCCACATTTTTAATAATAACCATGTTATTATTTTTTATAACTTTTTTTAAGTGTTATTTTTTTATGTCTTTATATTGTTGTGTATAAGTTTTTGGATAACTTTTATTATACAAAATATTATTACTTTAAGATAGGGGGATTTTTTATCATAATGAAGGATAACCTGTCTCAAATTTGGGAGCAAACTCTTAACTTAATAAAAAATGAATTAACTGTTGTGAGTTTTAATACCTGGATTTCTAGTATTGAACCCATTTCCATACAGGAGGATAGGATTATTTTAGGAACTCCTAATAATTTCATAAGGAATATTCTAAAAACTCGTTATATTACCTTAATAGATAATGCATTAAAAGAAGTTACTTCTAAAAAATATAAAATTGAACTTATAATACCTACAGATGAACATTTACATACTCCTAAAGTAAAAAAAGAAAATAAAATTGAAGATTTTAAAAAAAGCCCATCTTATAATCTCCAGCTGAATCCCAAATATACTTTTGATACTTTCGTGATTGGCAATAGTAATAGATTTGCCCATGCTGCCTGTGTAGCTGTAGCTGAGGTACCTGCAAAGGCATATAATCCTTTATTTATCTATGGGGGAGTTGGATTGGGAAAAACCCATTTAATGCATGCTATAGGTCATTATATTTTAGAAAATAATCAAGATACAAAAGTTGTATATGTTTCATCAGAAACCTTTACCAATGAATTGATAAATTCCATAAGAGATGATAAAAATGTGGAATTTAGAAATAAGTATCGTCATGTTGATGTACTTTTAGTTGATGATATTCAATTTATTGCAGGTAAAGAGAGTACTCAAGAAGAGTTTTTCCATACTTTTAATGCTCTACATGAATCTAATAAACAGATTATCATTTCTAGTGATAGGCCTCCTAAAGATATACCAACCCTTGAGGACCGTCTAAGGACAAGATTTGAATGGGGTCTTATTACTGATATTCAAGCACCTGATTTTGAAACTAGAACAGCCATACTCAGGAAAAAGGCTCAAATGGAAAATCTTGATGTGCCAGATGATGTTATGCTTTATATAGCTGAAAAAATTCAATCAAATATTAGGGAATTGGAAGGTGCTCTAATACGTGTAGTAGCTTATTCCTCATTGACTAATAGTGAAATCACAGTGGAACTAGCCAGTGAAGCTTTAAAAGAAATTTTTGCTACTAAAGTTAAACTATTAGATACTAATCTTATTAAAGAAGTTGTATCTAAACATTTTAATGTTAAAATTGAAGATTTAGATTCTAAAAAAAGGACAAGAGCCATTGCATATCCTAGACAAATTGCCATGTATCTCACTAGAGAGTTGATGGATTTATCTCTGCCTAAAATTGGACAAGAATTTGGTGGTAGAGATCATACTACGGTTATGCATGCCCATAACAAAATCACTCAAGATTTAGAAACTGATCCTGATTTAAAAGAAAGAATAGATAAGATTATTGATGAATTAAAAAACAATTAAAAACTGTCAACATAGGCTTGTGTATGAATTATAATAACTATAAATTTTATTTTTTTCTCTTAATATGTGGATAATTTTAAACAGGATTTAAACATTTTTTCCACATGTGAATAAATTTTAATTTCAAGTGATTATCATACTTATCCACAAAAACACAGGCCCTACTACTATTACTACTATAATCTCTTTTAATTTATTATATTTTTATAGAGGGAGGATATCCACAGATGGAATTTTCATGCGATAGAAAAACATTAGCTAATAGTATTGGTATTGTACAAAAAGCAGTTTCTTATAAAACCACAATGCCCATCTTAAAAGGAATATATTTAGAACTAAAGGATGATAGATTGAAATTAATAGCTACGGATTTAGAATTAGGTATAGAACATGAGATAGAGGTAGATACTAGAAAAGAAGGTAATACAGTAGTAGATGCCAGATTATTTAGTGAAATTATTAGAAAACTACCAGATGCTGAAATAGATTTGACTTTAAAATCAGATAATCAATTAAATATTAAATGTCAAAACAGTGAATTCAATATAATATGCCATGATCCCAATGAATTTCCAGCATTACCAGTAGTTGAAGAGGATTATATATACAAAATTCCTCAAGATTTATTAAAAAATATGATAAATCAAGTAATATTTGCTACTTCTCAAGATGTGACAAGGCCAGTACTTACAGGAGCATTATTGGAAATAGAAAATGATATTTTAAATATGGTGGCCCTTGATGGATATAGACTAGCATTGTCAAGAGGTAAAGTGGAATCTGTACTGGATAATAAAGTTATAATTCCAGCTAAAACATTGAGTGAGATTAGTAGAATAATTAACGAAGATGATGAAAATATGGATATTATTTTAACAAAGAGACATGCTTTATTTAAAATAAATAATACAAAATTAATTACAAGACTTTTAGAAGGTGAATTTATTAATTACAAGCAAATAATTCCAAGTGAATATAAGACTAAAATAAGAGTTAGAACTAGGGATTTATTAAATAGTATTGAGAGAGCATCTCTAGTGGCCAGAGAGGGAAAAAACAATCTAGTTAAATTAAAAATATTAGATGGTAAAATATATATTAGCTCCAATTCAGAACTAGGTGAAGTGAAAGAAGAAGTTTTTATAGAATTAATGGGTAATGAGCTTGAAATTGCATTTAATTCAAAATATATTGTGGATGCATTAAAAGTCATAGAAGATGAGGAAATATATATAGAATTTACTTCAAACCTAAGTCCGGGTATAATAAAATCAACTACAAGTGATAATTACACACATTTAATACTACCTGTAAGATTATCTTAAAACTTATGAAAACCCAGCATAAATGCTGGGTTCATATTTTATATATTGGGAGGTTAGAAAAATGAAGGAAATAAAAATAGATAAAGAATTTATAAAATTAGACCAGTTATTAAAATATGCAAATATAGCTGATACTGGTGGTCATGCAAAAATTATGATATTAGATGGTTCTGTTATGGTCAATGATAAAATTGTAACCCAGAGGGGAAAAAAGATAAGACCTGGTGATATTGTAAAAGTAGATGATATAGAGATAAGAGTAATCTAAAGTGATAAAGTGATAATAAAATAAGGCGATATATAAAGTTTTATTATTTTTAATAATAATTTTAAGAAAGAATTTAATAATGTTTTTAATAATAGTTTTAATATTTTTTAAAAATAAAAAATATGTGTTATTAAAAAGTGAAATTTTATAGATTGTATTTTAATTCTAATAAAATTTACAAATTTATGATATAATGAGATGTTCTAATGTTATGTAAAATTAGGATGAATATGGGGGATTAGATAGTGATTGTAGAGGAAATTAAATTAATAAACTACAGAAATTACCAAGAACTTCAATTGGAGTTTCATCCTAAACTTAATATATTAATTGGTGAAAATGCTCAGGGAAAGACAAATCTCTTGGAGGCAATATATTTATGTGCCATAGGAAAATCCTTTAGAACCAATAGTGATAATGAATTAATACAAATAAATAAAAAAAGAGCCTATATTAAGAGTAAAGTAAAAAAAATCAATAAGGATACGGACATTGAAATATTATTGGATAAGGAAAGTAGAAAAAATATAAAAGTAAATAATCTCCTTTTAGAGAGATATGGTGATTTATTAGGAAATTTAAATGTGGTATTATTTTCACCAGAGGATTTAAAAATTGTAAAAGAAGGTCCTGGCGAGAGAAGACGTTTTATAGATAATGAAATTTCACAGATGATACCCAGATATTATTATACTTTAAATCAATACAATAGAATTTTACAACAGAGAAATAAAATATTAAAAAATTTCAGGGGACAGGATTTGGACTTAGAAGTATGGGATGAACAATTGGCTAAATATGCTGCTCCCATCATAATTTATAGGAGAAATTTTATAAAGAGAATAGCTATTTTAGCCAGATTAATGCATAGAAAAATAACAGAGGGTTTGGAAAATCTAGAAGTCCAATATGATAGTAGTGTCAGATTAAATGATGATGATAAAATAGATGATGTAAAAATAAATATATTAAAAGAGTTAAAAGAAGTTAAATCAACTGAATTGAGAAGGGGTAGTACTGTAATAGGTCCCCATAGGGATGATTTAATATTTAAAATAAATGGATTAGATGTAAGGGATTATGGTTCACAGGGTCAACAGAGGACAGCGGTATTATCATTAAAATTAGCTGAATTAGAGTTGATGAAGGGTGAAATAGGTGAATATCCCATATTACTTTTAGATGATGTTATGAGTGAACTGGATATTAATAGACAGAATTACTTAATAAAAAGTTTAAAAAATATACAGACATTTATTACAACTACTATGATGGATTCTTTAAATTTAAAGGAAAATCAGCAGTACAAAGTGTTTAACATCTCACAAGGTAAAATATGCTTAAATTCCTCAAAAAAATGAGAATCACTTTTAATAAATGTAAATTAAGGTTATAATATATAGATGGAATATGTAAAATACAATGGTTATACCAGATGGTTGGAAGAAGGAGTGAGCCTATGTTTCTTCACCTTGGAGGAGATTATGTAATAAAAACAAAACAAATTATTGCTATTTTAGATATGGAATCCACATTAAAATCAAAGGATAGTAGAAATTTTATTAATAATTTTATAGAAAAAGGACTTATTGAAGATATTTTTGATAATGATGAACATGAACCTAGATCTCTTGTTCTTGTGGAGGATTTTGATGGTAAGGACAAAAAGAATAAAATAATTAAAATATATAGATCACCCATATCTTCCACCACATTACAAAAAAGGGCTGATTTTATAGAGAATTTTTTATAAAAAACATATGAATTTAGGAATTTGAGATATAGATTTCAATAAAATAGGAGGTAAGTAATGGGAAATAATATACAGGAATACAGTGCTGATCAAATTCAGGTATTAGAAGGATTAGATCCTGTTAGAAAAAGACCGGGAATGTATATTGGGAGCACAGGTATTAGGGGATTACATCAAATTGTATATGAAGTGGTAGACAATAGTATTGACGAGGCATTGGCAGGATATTGTAGTACAATAGAAGTTATTATTAATAAAGATAATTCCATAAAAGTCATAGATGATGGAAGAGGTATTCCAACAGATATACATCCTCAGACAGGTAAATCCACCATAGAGACTGTTCTCACCATTTTACATGCAGGTGGAAAATTCGGTGGCGGTGGATATAAAGTTTCAGGAGGACTTCATGGTGTAGGGGTATCTGTTGTTAATGCTCTATCGGAATATTTAGAAGTAATGGTAAAAAGGGATGGTAAAATATATTTTCAAAGATATGAAAAAGGAGTACCTTTAAAAGATTTAGAAGTAATAGGTGAAACATCTGAAAGAGGTACAACTATCACATTTAAACCAGATCCGGAAATTTTTGATGAATTAATTTTTAAATATGAGACATTAGAGCATAGATTGAGAGAATTGGCCTTTTTAAATAAGGGTATCAAAATCATTTTAAGGGATGAAAGAGAAGAAGAAATAAAAGAAGAAGTATTTCATTATGATGGCGGTATAAAAGAATTTGTAAAATATCTAAACAGAAAAAGAGATGTAATACATAATAAAATAATATATTTTGAAACTGAAAAAGATGATACCATTGTAGAAGTTGCTATGCAATATACAGACTCATATACGGAAAATATATTTACCTATGCAAATAATATTAATACTCAGGAAGGTGGTACCCATCTAAGTGGATTTAGGGCAGCCCTTACTAGAGTAGTTAATGAATATGCCAGAAAAACTGGATTATTAAAAGAAAAAGATGATAATTTACAAGGTGAAGATATTCGTGAAGGTCTTACAGCTATAATTTCTATTAAATTATTTGAACCCCAATTTGAAGGACAAACTAAGACAAAATTGGGAAATAGTGAGATAAGAGGTATAACAGAATCCCTTGTTGGTGAAAATATAAGTTCCTTCTTAGAAGAAAACCCTACTGATGCCAAAGCCATAGTGGAAAAGGGATTAAAGGCACAAAGAGCCAGAGAAGCTGCTAAAAGGGCTAGGGAATTAACTAGAAGAAAGGGTGTTTTAGAAAGTAGTGCCCTGCCAGGTAAATTAGCTGACTGTTCAGAGAGAGATCCTTCTCTATGTGAAATTTTTTTAGTGGAAGGGGATTCTGCCGGTGGTAGTGCTAAGCAGGGTAGAGATCGTAATATCCAGGCCATACTTCCTTTAAAAGGTAAGATACTGAATGTTGAAAAAGCACGTCTTGATAGAATATTAAATTATGAAGAAATTCGTGCCATGATTACAGCCTTTGGTACAGGTATTGGTGATGATTTTGATATAGAAAAACTTAGATATCACAAAATAGTTATAATGACAGACGCCGACGTGGATGGTGCCCATATTAGAACATTATTACTCACATTTTTCTTTAGATATATGCGTCCACTGATAGATTTTGGACATGTCTATATTGCCCAACCACCTCTATATAGAATTAAAAGAGGAAAACAGGAAAGATATGCTTATTCTGATGAAGAATTAAATCAAATATTAGATGAAATAGGCAGAGATACAAAGGTGGATATTCAAAGATATAAGGGTCTTGGGGAGATGAATCCGGAACAATTATGGGAAACCACCATGGATCCAGAAACTAGAACTCTACTTCAAGTAGAAATTGAAGATGCAGCAGCAGCTGATGAAATATTTATAACTCTAATGGGTGATAAAGTTCAACCTAGGAGAGAATTTATTGAAGAAAATGCAAAATATGTTAGTAATTTAGATATATAATAGGGGGAATAAAAAATGAGTGAAGAAAATAAAAAAATTATTCCCATAGGTATAAAAGAAGAAATGAAAAAGTCTTATATAGATTATGCTATGAGTGTTATAGTTGGAAGGGCATTACCAGATGTTAGAGATGGTTTAAAACCAGTTCATAGGAGAATATTATATGCTATGAATGAATTGGGTTGCTCTCCAGATAAACCTCATAGAAAATCAGCCCGTATAGTTGGGGATGTACTGGGTAAATATCATCCTCATGGAGATACGGCTGTATATGATACAATGGTAAGATTGGCACAGGATTTTTCTACCAGATACTTATTGGTAGATGGTCATGGAAACTTTGGTTCCATTGACGGTGATGGTGCAGCTGCCATGCGTTATACAGAAGCAAGACTTTCAAAATTATCTATGGAGATGTTAAGGGATATACAAAAAGATACAGTAGATTATACACCTAACTTTGATGAAACCTTGGAAGAACCAGTAGTACTTCCTAGTAGATTTCCCAATTTATTAGTAAATGGTTCAAGTGGTATTGCAGTTGGTATGGCCACATCCATACCACCTCATAATCTAGGTGAAGTCATAGATGGAGTTATAACCTTAATAGATAATCCAGAAGCTGAAATAGATGATATTTTAAAATTCATAAAAGGTCCAGATTTTCCTACAGGAGCATATATACTGGGGAAAGAAAGTATAAAAGAAGCCTATAGAACAGGTAGAGGTAGGATAAAAGTTAGAGCAAAAACTACCATTGAAGAAGTTCAAAGAGGTAGGCAACAAATAGTTGTAACTGAAATACCATATCAAGTAAATAAAGCAAGATTATTAGAGAAAATTGCAGAATTAGTAAGGGATAAGAGAATAGAAGGTATCTCAGATTTAAGAGATGAAAGTGATAGAGATGGTATGCGTATTGTTATAGAACTAAGACGTGATGCCAATGCTAATGTAGTACTTAATAAATTATTTAAACATACACAATTGGAAGATACTTTTAGTGTCATAATGATTGCATTAGTTGATGGTGAACCTAGGGTTTTAAATTTAAAAGAAATGTTATTTCACTACCTAGAACATCAAAAAGAAATTATCATTCGCAGAACAAGATTTGACCTAGATAAGGCAGAGGCTAGGGCACATATATTAGAAGGTTTAAAAATTGCTCTAGATCACTTAGATGAGGTAATAAAATTAATTAGGTCTTCCAGTACAGATGAAATTGCTAAAAAAGGTTTAATGGAAAACTTTAATTTATCAGAAAAACAAGCACAGGCTATTTTAGATATGAGACTTAGACGTTTAACTGGCTTGGAGAGAGAAAAAATTGAAGAAGAGTATCAAGAAACTATGAAATTAATTGAAAAATTAAGAGCAATTTTAGCCAGTGAAGAATTGGTTTTAAATATTATAAAAGAAGAATTATTGGAGATTAAGGAAAAATATACTGATGAAAGAAGAACTAAAATCAGCTATGATACTGGTGAAATAAATATTGAAGATATGATAGATGAGGAAGATGTGGTTATCACCCTAACTCATTTTGGATATATAAAGAGATTGCCCATTGATACATATAAGAGCCAAAAACGAGGTGGAAAAGGTATTTCTGCAGTTAGTACTAGAGAAGAAGATTTTGTTGAAAAACTTATGATTACTTCTACTCATAATCATTTACTATTCTTTACAAATCAAGGTAGGGCATATAAATTAGATGTATATGAAATACCTGAAGCTAAAAGACAGGCTAGAGGAACAGCTATTGTAAACCTACTTCAATTGGAGCCAGGAGAAAAAATTACAGCTACCATAGCAGTAGATAGAGAGCCGAGTGCTAAATATCTTGTTATGGCAACAAAAAATGGTAGGATTAAAAAGACCCAATTAAATCAATTTAAAAATACTAGAAAAAGTGGTTTAATAGCCATCACAATAAAAGATGATGATGAATTAATCAGTGTAAGATTGGCAGATACTGATGATGAAATTATCATGGTAACCGCCCAAGGTATGGCCATTAGATTTAAAGGTGAAGATGTTAGAGATATGGGTAGAGCAGCTATGGGAGTTAAGGGCATAAATCTATCTGAAGATGATAAAATTGTTGCCATGGAAATTGTAGAAGATAATGGTGATTTACTAGTTGTAAGTGAAAAAGGTTTTGGAAAGAGAACATCTCTAGATAATTATAGATTACAAGCTAGAGGTGGCAAAGGTTTAATTACATATAACTGCAGTGAAAAAACTGGCTTATTAATAGGAGCAAAAATAGTGAATAAGGAAGATGAGATATTATTAATAACTGATGATGGGGTAATTATCAGATTAAATGTGGATAATATTTCTATAATGGGAAGAAATACAATGGGAGTTACCCTAATGAAAACTGATGAAAATAATAGTATAGTCTCATTGGCACAAGTTCCTAATAATCATGAAGAAATTGAATAATAATTGTTTGTTATTCTTAAATATGGGAATATATTATAATATAACAAGAGCTAAAGCTATTGATACAAACCCCCAAAAAACAAAGGTATAAATAAAATACCTTTGTTTTTTTATATGATAAAC
>JAAYNB010000073.1 GCA_012521085.1 Clostridiales bacterium
AATATGTACTTCTTGCTCCTGCCTCATTTGTAGCATCTATAACCGCTCTTTTTTCTACCTCTGTAACACCACTGGGTACACATACAATTATTTTAGGTTTGAAGATTAATCTTCTACCTGCTGTTTTATTTATAAAGTATTTTAACATTCTCTCAGTAACTTGATAATTAGATATAACTCCATCCTTCAGTGGTCTAATAGCTACTATATTACCAGGTGTTCTACCAAGCATTCTGCGGGCTTCTTCTCCCACTGCCAATACATTATTTGTATTTTTATCAATGGCAACTACTGCTGGTTCTTGTAATGTAATACCTTTTCCTTTTACATAAACTAATACACTAGCCGTACCTAAATCTATACCTATGTTTGAGCCGAAATTCAACATTTGTTTCCCCCACCTCAATATTCTTAATTATTTTTTAGCATGTAAATCTTAATTTTTATTATTATGTCAACTTTTAAATGTCAAAAGAAAATTTCAATAAATTAAATATAATTATAATTCAAATTTCCTATAATTTAATAGAAAATAATTAATGTAAATCATAATTATATTTTTAACAGATTAGTTTTCTACTTATATCATATAATACCATTTTAATGCTAACAATACTAGTTCTACAGCCAATATAAAATTCCTTTTTTAAATTTTTTTAACATAAAAAGACTCCTGTTTTTTACAGGAGTCTTTTTACTCTTTGGCCTTTGCCAATTTATATTTTTTATATTTCATCTTTGTTGCTCTGCCACCTCTTATATGTCTTTCCGCCTTATTCACCTCAAGTATATCTTTTACCTTCCTGGCTACCAGAGGATTGATTTTGGGAAGTCTTTCAGTTATATCTTTATGTACCGTACTTTTACTAACACCAAATACCTGAGCCGTTTGTCTGACAGTAGATCTTTCCTCAATAATATAATGTGCTATATCAATAACACGTTTTTCGATATAGTCCTTCAAGTCAGTGACCCCCCCTATTTTAAATCTTAATTTACTATATGTGGGAGAATTATATTTTAGAAGGACTATTTTAAATTTTCTACCATTATAATTAATATAACTTACTGACATATGTATTATCCATTACTACCCATCTATTCTAGGTAAGAATAATTGGGGGTCTACAGGTTCTCCTGATAATAGTACCTGAAAATGTAGTAAAGGGCCCTCCTCTTTTTTAATGGCTGCTGTTCTACCTACACCACTTATTACTTGTCCCCTTTCCACATAATCTCCCACCTTAACCATGGCATCTGTGGAAAGATTACTATATACAGTAACTAAATCATCATCATGTTCCAGCCTAATTGTAATACCCATTAAGGTATCATTTACTATTTCCAAAACCCTTCCCTTTAATGCAGCTCTTACAGGTGTCCCTTCTGACGCATGTATATCAATACCTCTATGAGTTCTCCATTGTTCCAATGTTTCATGATATACCAATCTATCATCTGCATAGGCCAGTCCCACTTTTCCTATGACTGGCTGAGACATCATATAGTTAAACTGTTTGTTCACTATACTTACTTCTTCTTTTTCAATGGGTTTTTCATCCTCTTTATTCTCTTTTAGATTATTTTCTTTCTTTACTTCATCAGTTTTTTCTTTAATAATATTAGTATTTTTATCTATGGCTTTATTATTTGTTTCTTCTTTTTCAATCTTAATTTCTTTTATTTTTTCATCATTAATTGGTTTTTTAGGGCTCTCTCTTAATTCTAATTGTTGACGCTCTTTTAAACCCTCAGAGCCTTTAATAGTTTCCTGACTATTGTCTTCCTTATCTTTATCTACTAAATGTATTTCTGCACTATCCAGACCCTCCTCCCTACTTTCAATGGAATCCTCAGATATAAAGTATTCCTCCTCATATCTGGATATCCATAGGGCTGTTA
>JAAYNB010000074.1 GCA_012521085.1 Clostridiales bacterium
GCGGCCTGGTAGTTCAGTTGGTTAGAATGCCAGCCTGTCACGCTGGAGGTCGAGGGTTCGAGTCCCTTCCAGGTCGCCATTACAAAATGCTGGTGTAGCTCAATTGGCAGAGCAGCTGATTTGTAATCAGCAGGTTGCGGGTTCGAGTCCCATCACCAGCTCCAATAAAAAAAATAATCGGTGGGGTTTCCGAGTGGCTAAAGGAGGCAGACTGTAAATCTGTTGTCGAATGACTTCGAAGGTTCGAATCCTTCTCCCACCACCAAAATAAATATGCAGGTGTGGCGGAATTGGCAGACGCACTAGACTTAGGATCTAGCGGGCAACCATGGGGGTTCGACTCCCTTCACCTGCACCATCATATAAAAAGAAAAAGTGTTGGATATGTTATCCAACACTTTTTATATTATTCATAAATATATTTAATATAAAGTTTTTAAATGGATATTACAATAATTACATAGAATCTAACAATAGAATGTGATAAGATAATGATTATAAGGACATTTAGTATAATTATTTATGAAGATGGCAAAGGTTATAAAAGTATTAAGTATATTAAGTTTACATTGTAATGGGAAATTTTTTTTAATATAATAATTAGGGTGCCATGTATAAGGTTTCGACACTAAAATATTGTTAGAGAATTTAGAGGTGTTTGTAAAATGCAGGATTTGATTCAAATATTTAAAAATATTAATATACGTGATATAGTGGATATGGCAATTATAGCATTTGTATTTTATAAATTATATATGTTTATCAGTGAAACAAGAGCTGAACAGCTTATTAAAGGTATTTTAATGTTATTACTTGCAACTCAATTAAGTGAATGGTTACAATTACATGCTATTAATTGGATATTAAAAAATACTATGACTGTTGGGGTAATTGCCATATTAATTGTATTCCAACCTGAATTAAGGCGTGGCTTAGAGTATATAGGTCGGACTAAATTTTTAAGTAAATCCATAGTAGATATTGAATATGAAGAAATAAACTTTATGATAGAAGAAATTGCAAAAGCTGTTAATTATTTATCAAAAGAGAGAATTGGTGCACTTATAGTATTGGAGAAAAACACTGGACTTAATGAAGTTGTTGAAACAGGTACACTTATTGATGGTCATATTTCACAGGATTTATTAGTTAATATTTTTATACCAAATACTCCATTACATGACGGTGCGGTTTTAATTAGAAGAAATAAAATATTAGCAGCTGGATGTTTTTTATCTTTAACTGATAGTAATAATCTTAGTAAGGATTTAGGAACAAGACATAGAGCGGGAATTGGAATAACTGAAAGATCAGATGCCATCGTGGTTATCGTATCTGAAGAAACTGGTACAATTTCCATTGCTGAAGGTGGTAAATTAAGAAGATTTTTAGATATTAAAGAGCTTAAAAATATACTCTATGCTAATTTTGCACCTGATGAAAGTAAGCAATGGCTATTTTTAAAGAAGAAATGGAGGCGAGAAGATGACTAGTTTTAAGAGTAAAAACTGGACACCTAAGATAATATCTATCTTTTTTGCCTTAATTATTTGGCTGTATGTCATGAGTGAAATTAATCCTAAAGTCATTAGGAATGAAAATAATATTCCAGTACATTTTCTAAATGTTGATGAAATGCAACAAAATGGTTTAGTTGTCAAAGGGGATACTGATTATACTATTAATGTACGGATAATAGGTAGAAGAGATGCAGTATATAGAATAAGTAGGGGACAGATAAAAGTAACTGCTGATTTATTAGGATATCAACCTGGGATTAACACCATTCCAATAGAAGTTGAGGAATTGGAAAATGTGGAAATTGATTTTAATCCTAAATTTATTAGAGTAGAATTGGAAAAACTAATAAGTAAGGAAAAACCAGTAAAAGTTATTGTTGAAGGAAATCCAGATGATGGTTTTGTAATGGGTGAATTAGAATATGAACCTAAGGCTGTATGGATAGATGGGGCAGAGAGCTTAGTAAATTCTGTAGAATATGTTGGGGCTAATATGAAATTAGTAGGTGAAGGAGAAAGTTTAGAGAAACAGCTACCTTTAAAACCCTTAAATAGCAGGGGCGAAGAAGTGAGAAATGTAACTTTAGGCACTTCTCATGTAAATGTGAGATTACCAATATATTTACAAAAAACAGTGAGGATTAATCCACAAACTGAGATTCAAGCTACCACAGGATATGAAATAGTGGATGTAAAAGTCAATCCAGCTACAGTTGTATTACGTGGCCAAAGAGATGTTCTAGGTACTATTGATTTTATTGATACTGAATTACTGATTTTAGATAATATTTCTGAAAATACCACAAGAAATGTAAAATTAATTTTACCTGAGGGAATTATAACAAGTGATATTTCAGAGGTAAGTATTAATATAGCTGTAGAGGAAATATTAGAAAAGACATTTAATATTAGAAAAGAAGATATAAATTTTAAAAATATAAAAGAAGGTTATTCTCTTGATTTAAATGATGTTCCAGATACATTTGAAGTAAGAGTATTGGCAGATGAAGAAACATTAGATCAATTAGAACTTAAAGATATAAAAGTTACAATAGATATGAAGGAATTAGAAGAAAATGAATATACTATTCAACCTATATTAGAAATTCCATATATAATAGAAAGAAAGATAAAAGATGTGGAACTAATTCCAGGGACAGTAAACATAAAAGTAGTAAAGGCGGAGGAATAAAATTAGAGATAAAATAGTCATGTGGGAGGAGAGCTAATTGTCTATGAAAAAATTATTTGGTACTGATGGTGTAAGGGGAATTGTGAATGAAGATTTAACACCAGAACTGGCTTATAAATTAGGCAGAATAGGTGCATATGTCCTTTTAGAAGGAAAAGCTGAAGGAAAAGTTGTTATTGGTAAGGATACAAGAGCTTCAGGGGATCTTTTAGAAAGTGCCATGACTGCAGGGTTTTTGTCCATGGGATTAGATGTTATTAGTCTAGGGGTTTTACCTACTCCAGCAGTAGCATATTTAACAAGGCAATTAGAGGCTGATTGTGGTGTAATGATTTCTGCATCACATAATCCAGCAGAATATAATGGAATAAAGTTTTTTAACCGTGAGGGCTATAAACTATCTGATGAAATAGAGGAAAAGATAGAATACTATATACTTAATAATAAAGATGCAGAACATAGACCTGGAGGAGATAAATTAGGCATTGTAAGTATATTAGATAATGCCAATAAACTATATGCAGATTATTTAAAGAGTACTATAAAAAATGATTTTAAGGGACTCAAAATAGCTGTAGATGCTGCAAATGGTGCTGCTTATAAAGTTGCATCAGAAATTTTAAGAGAATTAGGTGCAAAGGTAGATATTATATGTAATAAACCAGATGGCATAAATATCAATTTAAATTGTGGTTCTACCCATCCAGAAGTGTTACAAGGACTGGTAGCTGAAGTGGGTGCAGATATTGGTCTTGCCTTTGATGGAGATGCAGATAGATTAATTGTAGTAGATAATAAAGGTGAAATAGTAGATGGGGACCATATACTATATATATGTGGAACATATCTAAATAAAAATGATATGCTAAATGAAAATACTGTTGTAGCCACAGTAATGAGTAATATAGGATTAGATATTGCAATGAAAGAAGAAGGATGTAAAGTTATAAAAACTCAAGTTGGAGACAGATATGTATTAGAAGAAATGATTGAAAAGGGATATAATTTAGGTGGTGAACAATCTGGCCATATTATTTTCCTAGATTATAATACTACAGGTGATGGTTTATTAACAGCATTACAATTAATAGATATAGTACAAGAAGAGAAAAAGCCATTGTCTGAATTAAGATCCAAAATAACGTCATATCCACAGGTATTATTAAATGCAAAAGTTAAACCTGAGAATAAAAATACTTATAAAGAAGATGAAATTATAACTTCTGAAATCAGTAAAATAGAGGAAGAACTAGCAGGACAGGGTAGAGTATTAATCCGTCCTTCAGGAACAGAACCATTGGTTAGAGTAATGTTAGAAGGTAAAGACCAAGATAAATTAGAAGAATTGGCTAGAGGATTAGTAGAATTAATTGAATCTAGATTAAGCTAATAAATAAATCAACAAAATTTTCAAAAAACTTATTGACATTAATCTTGTAATAAGATAGAATATAAGAAATCAAATTTAACTGATATAAATTCTATGATTAGGATTAGTAATTAAAGGAAATAAAGTTTTAGAGAATCGGTGAAGGTGGGAATCCGATACTTTATCTTTAATGAATGGACCTAGGAGAAGTAGGAGGAAATCATCTATATAGATGAGAGTATTCTTTACCGGGTAGCTTCCCGTTATAGGAGCAGGATATCGAGTAATTATACTCCGTATCTGTATGAGGGGGACCTATGGTCCAAATAAAGGTGGTACCGCGGAAGAATAGTCTTTCGTCCTTATTGATAATCAATTAAGGATGAAGGGCTTTTTTTATTACTAATATATAAAAGGTGGTGAAAATAATGTTGTGAAGAAAATGTAAGTCTATAAATATGCTCAAGTATAAAGAAATATTTAAAATAAAAAATAATAAAAAGGATGGGATTTTAAATGGATTTAAGAAAAAGTATTTTAACAGCATTATTATTAGCCATAGGTTTTATATTACATCATATAGTACCTGGAACATTGGGTGGAATGAAATTTGATTTATTTTTAGCTTTTATTTTCATATCAATATTACTAAATTCTGATGTTAAAAATGTTGTGTTGACAGCTTTATTAGGTGGAATTTTAACAGCTATGACTACCTCATTCCCTGGAGGACAAATACCTAATATTATAGATAAAATGGTTACATGTGCAGCTGTATATACTATGCTAAAAGTTATGGGTAAATATAAAGATAATCAAGTATTTGTAGGTATATTATCATTTATTGGTACAATGATAAGTGGAACAACATTTTTAGCCAGTGCATTAGCATTGGTAGGTCTTCCAGCTCCCTTTATGGCATTATTTGTGAGTATAGTTATACCAACATCTATAACCAATACATTTATAACAATAGTTATATACCAAATAGTACAACAAGCAATTAAAGTAACTGGTGCAAAATTCGTATAATATAAATTACAATAACAGCTCTCTGGATATTGTTAAACTAAGACTTACAATATCCAGGGAGCTGTTTTTATCTGTAAAACAGTTAATCCAGTGTTTAAAACAGAGAATGATTTATTAGCAGTGCAAAATTAATGATTATAAAAATATAAAAGGTTTTAGTAAATATATATAGAATTTTATTAATACGGAATTATTCAATATTTGACATATTTTTTTAAGACTATAATTAAATCTATAATAATCACAGTATAATATTGCACTAAAAATATTTATGGATATTTAAGTATTATTACACAATCTAATAAAGGAAGAAAGGATGGGTATAGATATGAAAAAAATATTAAAGATGAAATTATTTGAAAATAAATATGGAGTTTGTAGATTAAATAAAGATGATGAAATTCCTCAATGGGCAAAAAATACTGATTTTTATTCTATAACAAAAACATCAGATGAATTATCAATTGTATGTTGCCAAAGTAGTATTCCCGCGGACATAAAATGTGAAAGAAATTGGAGAATATTAAAAATTCAAGGGCCATTGGATTTTTCATTAATTGGAATTTTATCTTCTATTAGTAGTATATTAGCAGAAAGAGGAATAAGTATTTTTGCCATTTCCACATATGATACGGATTATATTCTTGTGAAGAATAAGGATATAGATGATGCAATAGAGATACTTTCCAATAAAGGACATGAATTTATAATTTGACAGTTGGTCGCTGATTAACGAATTTTTTATTTTGATGGTATTAAAATGCAATAAAATCCAGTGTATAGGGTTTTATCATATTTTATGGTAATATATATATAAATAAAAAATATTACTTTTACAGGAGGAAATAATTATGGAAAAATTTATACTAAGAAAAGAAGATAGTGTTATATTAATAATTGATATTCAAGAGAGATTGGTACCTGCTATGGAAGATGGACAAAGAGTAATTGATAATACCAATATATTGATGACATTGGCAAAGGGATTAGAAATGCCTATTTTAGTAACAGAACAATATCCTAAGGGTTTAGGACCAACAGTATCAGAAATTAGAGAAAATCTAGATAAGCCCTTAATTTATGAGAAAACAAGCTTTACTGCATATACAGATGATATAGCTGAAAGTTTAAAAAAATTAGGACGTAAAAAAGTTATTATTACTGGCATGGAAACTCATGTATGCGTATTTCAAACAATTAGAGATTTAATAGCAGATGGATATGAGGTATTTTTAGTTAAGGATGCAGTTTGCTCTAGAACAAAGGAAAATTACAACAATGCTTTAGATATGATGAAAACCATAGGTGCATTTGTAACTAATACAGAATCCGTATTATTTGATTTAATGAAAGAGTCAGGTTCACCTATATTTAAGAAAATATCTAAGTTGATAAAATAGATATCTCTAAGGAATTAGAGATAAGATATAGATAATCAATGATATAAATTTATATGGAAAATTTTATGAAGAATTTTAAATAAAAAGGAGTTGTTTTTAATGAAATTTGCAATGAGAAAACCAAGTTTGAAAAAACGAATATCAGCTAGGACAAGTCTAAAAAGACAAATGGTTCATAGGGCGGGGTTAAAGATGCCCAGAGGATATGGCTGGGTGAGGAATCCAAAGAAATATGTATATAACAAAGCATATAATAAAACCTCCTTTGATATTTTTAAGCTGTTAAAAAAGTTATTTAAATAATTTTAGTTTTAAAAAGGATATTGGATATAAGTTTTTTAAAATAACGAATATATTTTAGCGTGATGGGAGAATAAAATGAAAAGCAGAAAAAAAATAATGCAAGTAATATTGATTTTTATAATAATATTTAATGCAACTACATTACCAATTCCCTATAGAGAAAAATTTGATAAAACAATGGCTGAGGAAATGTTAAAAAATGCATATAAACCTTTGGAGGATTTTATTAGTAATGGAATTCCTGTTGAAGATGAAGGACTGTTTTTAGCACCTGATAATATTGAAACCAAAGAAGATTTTGTAAAATTATTTAATAATAAAATAAATACAAGGTTAGTAGAAAATTTCTTCGAGGATTTAATAATTGAAAAGGATGGAAGATTATATATAGATAGAAAAGTATATATACCCACCATATATGTAGGTGATGGTGTACTGACAAAATCCTATATTAAAAAATACACTAGAAGTCTATATTCATATATATTAGACAGAGATGATAGGCCAGAGGAGAAACTTGTAATTAAAGAAAAGTGGAAAATAACAGGCGAATGGTTTAGACGTAGTAATTATTTTATAAAAAATGATGAGGGAGAATGGGTATTGGATTATTTTAATGGTTCAAGCATGCACAAGTTTGTAGAAGTGGATCATAATCCATGGAATTATAATTAAAATTATATAAACCTTAGAATTAAAATATCCCATTAAGTTTCATACCCCTGAATGTGAAATATTTAACTATTCATAATTGTTTGACAAATGAAAACGTTTTTAGTATACTATTATTCGGGCCTTTTATCTATAAATGGCTAAAACTTACATTATAAAGTTATAGGGGGATGGCATTATGAAAAAATATTTAATGGGTTTAGACAATGGTGGAACTATGGTAAAAGCAGCTTTATATGATTTAGAAGGTCATGAAGTGGCATTGGCCAGTAGAAAAGTTGAAATGCTAAGATCTCTACCAGGCCATACAGAAAGGGATTGTGATGTTTTTTTTAATGCCAACATAGAAGTAATAAAAGAAGTATTAGAAAAATCTGGTGTTAAAGGTGAAGAAGTTATAGGCATGGCAATAACTGGTCATGGTAATGGAGTTTATTTAGTAAAGGAAGATGGTTCTACAGCCTGTAATGGAATTATATCTACAGACAGTAGGGCAAAAGATTATGTGGAAATGTGGTATGAAGATGGAACTGCTGAAAAGGTTTTACCTTTTACAATGCAATCTGTATGGGCAGGTCAACCAATCCCTATTTTAAGATGGTTTAAAGATAATGATAAAAAAGTTTTAGATGATACTAAGTGGGTATTTAGCTGTAAAGATTATGTTAGATTTAGACTTACAGGAGAGGCCTATGGAGAAATAACAGATATGTCTGGAAGCGGCTTGATGAATGTAAAAGAAGCTAGATATGATGCAGATTTACTTAAAGAATTTGGATTACAAGAATGTATAGATAAATTACCGCCTTTAAAATCTTCAGAGGATATTTGTGGTTATATAACAAAAGAAATAGCTGATATAACAGGCTTAAAAGAGGGAACACCAGTAGCAGGAGGGTCCATGGATACCCATGTATCTGCTATTGCAACAGGTGCAGTGGAAAAAGATAAACTATGTATAGTGGCAGGTACTTGGAGTATTAATGAATATGTGGATACAGTACCTGTAATAGATAAGGATTTATTTATGACTTCATTTTTCCCGATTGATGGTCATTATTTAATTATGGAAGCAAGTCCTACATCAGCATCGAATTTAGAATGGTATTTATCCGAGATTATGAAGGATATAAAATTAGAGGAAGGAACTAGTATTTACGAATTATCAAATGAATTGGTTCAAAGTGTAGAAGCAGATGAAGCAAATATTATATTCTTACCATTTTTATATGGTACAAATGTAGATGCAAATGCAAAAGCATCATTTATAGGATTGAATGGTTGGCATACAAGAGCTCATGTTCTTAGAGCATTATATGAAGGAGTTGTATTTAGCCATAGATCTCATATAGATAAATTATTAAAATATAGGGATAAACCACAAGTGGCAAGAATAGCAGGAGGAGTAGTTAATTCAAAGGTATGGGTTCAAATGTTTGCAGATATACTACAAATACCTATTGAAGTAGTTAAGACTAAAGAATTAGGAGCTTTAGGATCAGCAATTTGTGCAGGAATAGCAGTAGGAGAATTTGAATCCTTTAAAGAAGCTACAGATAAAATGGTTGAAGTGGATTATGTTTGTAAACCAGATCCAAGTAAAAAAGATATATATGATAAAAAATATGATTTGTATAAGAAAATCATAGAAGCATTAGATCCAATTTGGAAAGAATTCTAAAATGACGAGGTGAATTACATGAGCTTAAGATTCAGTGGTAAAACAGCCATTGTAACAGGTGGTTCTAGGGGAGTAGGAAAAGGAATCTGTCTTGCACTGGCAAAGGAAGGGGCAAATGTTGTTATAAACTACAATAGTAGTGAAAAAGATGCTCTAGAGATAAAAAAAGAAATTGAAAATATGGGTAGTAAGGCCATAGCAGTGAAAGCAGATTTATCAGACCCTCAGCAATGTAAACATTTAATAGATGAAGGAGAAAGGGTCTTTGGAAATATAGATATATTAATTAACAATGCTGGAACCTGGCCTAAAAACTGGATAGTAGATATACCACTAGAGGAATGGAATAAAACAATAGATATTAACTTAACTTCAGTATTTTTAACTAGTCAAGCTTTTGCAAGGAAAAATATAGAAAAGAATAGACCTGGTAAAATACTGAATGTAACATCCCAAGCTGCTTTTCATGGCTCTACAACAGGCCATGCCCATTATGCAGCTAGTAAAGCAGGGGTTGTAGCATTTACTGTATCTATGGCACGAGAAATGGCTAAACATAATATAAATGTCAATGCCATTGCATTGGGGATAGTAGAGACAGACATGACTAGAGAAGCATTAGAAAAGAACATAGATTATTACATATCTAGAATACCCCTTGGTAAAGTGGCCACAGCAGAAGATATAGCAAATATTGTAACCTTTTTAGTATCAGAATCAGCATCATATATTACAGGAGCAACTATAGATGCAACAGGTGGAATGTTAATGCGATAGGGAGGCTATTTATGTTAGTAAATTTAAACAAGGTACTGCCAAAGGCTAGAAAAGAAGGATATGCTGTACCTGCTTTTGATTGTACAGAAGATATATTATTAAGAACCATATTAGATACAGCAGAAGATAAAAAATCACCAGTAATATTAATGGCTCTAGAACATGATTTAAAAGGTATGGGTATAGAGTATATTACATCAATGGTAAAGGGAGTAGCCCATAGATATAATATACCAATAGTACTGCACTTAGACCATGCTACAGATATAGAATTAATTAAAAAAGTAATACATTATGGATTTACATCTGTTATGTATGATGGCTCTGCACTTCCAATTGAGGAAAACATAAGAAATACTAGGGAAATAGTGGAATATGCTCATAAATACAATGTATCAGTAGAAGCAGAATTAGGTAGAGTTGGAGGAACAGAAATAGATGGTATGGAGCAACAAGAGACATTATTAACAGAGTCAAATGAAGTAGCAAAATTTGTAGAAAAGACTAATGTAGATGCATTGGCAGTTTCCATAGGTACATCCCATGGGGTTTATATAGCAGAGCCTGAATTAAATATAGATAGACTAAAGGAAATTAATAAGGTAAGCCCTGTTCCGCTGGTACTACATGGAGGTTCAGGAACGCCTATTGAACAGATAAAGGATTCTGTAAAAAATGGTATTTCCAAAGTAAATCTATATGCAGATTTAAGAATAGCTATGTTTAAAGGATTAAAGAGAAGTGCTATTAAAGATGATAGAATTGATCCTCTACCAGATCAAATGTTTTTACCAATTAAGGA
>JAAYNB010000075.1 GCA_012521085.1 Clostridiales bacterium
CTCCTCTATTGATATATCCTTCTTCTAAAGCTCTTTGTACAGAAATATCTACTATATCATCTGTGGAATCAGCTTCTTCAGTTAATACTGAATATACTCCCCATACTAAACTTAATTTTCTTCTAACACTATCACTAGTTGTTGCTGCTATTATGGATGATTTAGGTCTAAATTTAGATACCATTCTTGCAGTATATCCTGATGCTGTAGCTGTTATTATGGCTGAGGCATCTAGATCCATAGCTGTAAAGCATGTTGCATTACTAATGGCATCTGTCATTGTTGTTTCTTTTTGTGTTGCTTTCTTTTTAAGTAAATCTCTATAGTCTATAGATGCTTCTATTCTCTTAGCAATATCTGTCATGGTTTTTACTGCTTCAACAGGATATTTTCCAGCAGCGGTTTCACCTGATAGCATTATAGCATCTGTTCCATCTAATATAGCATTTGCAACGTCTGTAACTTCTGCTCTTGTTGGTCTAGGATTTCTTATCATTGAGTCTAGCATTTGTGTAGCTGTTATAACTGGTTTTGCAAATTTATTACATTGTCTTATCATTTCTTTTTGTACTAATGGCATTTCCTCAGTAGGAATTTCTACACCTAAATCTCCTCTTGCTACCATTATACCATCTGATAATCTAATGATTTCATGTAGATTATCTACACCTTCTTGGTTCTCAATCTTAGATATTATTTGAATATGCTCTGCATTATTGTCTTCTAATATTTTCTTAATAGCAAGTACATCTTCAGCTTTTCTTACAAAGGATGCAGCTATAAAATCTATGTCTTGTTCTATTCCAAATTTAATATCACTAATATCTTTTTCAGTTATTGCTGGAAGGTTAATTTTTACTCCTGGCACATTTATGCCTTTATGATCTTTTACTTCTCCAGCATTTTCCACAATACATCTGATATCTGTATCATCGATTATTTCTTCTACTCTTAGAGCTACTAAACCATCATCTATTAATATAGTATCTCCTGATTTTACATCTTTTGCTAAACCATCATAGCTTACATTACAAATAGTTTTATCACCTAATACATCTCTTGATGTCAATGTAAAGGTCTGTCCTTCTTCTAATAATACTGATGGCTCTTTAAATTTACCTGTTCTAATTTCTGGGCCCTTTGTATCCAATAATATGGCTACTGGCACATTAAGTTCTTCTCTTACTTCTTTAATCATGTTTATTCTTTTAAGATGTTCTTCATGATCCCCATGGGAAAAATTTAATCTTGCAACATTTAATCCATTTTGAACTAATTTTTTAAATATTTCCTTGTCCTCACTGGCAGGTCCTATAGTACATACTATTTTTGTTTTTTTCATTGTTATTTCCTCCCTATATTGATAGAATATCTGCTAATTCATAGATCTCTCTATCTAATTGTTTTTCTAAACTTAAAGCTTTTCCAATATCCATACTAATAATTTCATTGCATTTTATACCTAATGCAAGGTTTCCCTTGCCATTTAACAATAAATCTACTGCTTTTGCCCCCATTTTACTAGCCAATATCCTATCAAAAGCTGTGGGCGTTCCTCCTCTTTGTATATGTCCTAATATGGTAGATCTTGTTTCTATACCAGTCTTCTCTTCAATAATTTTGCCTAGTTCTATGGCTCCTCCAACACCTTCTGCTAATATGATAATACTATGTCTTTTGCCTCTATTCCTACCCTGTATTAACTTCTTACATACCTTATCAACATCCATACCTACTTCTGGTATAATGATACTTTCTGCACCTCCTGCTAATCCAGCATATAGTGCAATATCTCCA
>JAAYNB010000076.1 GCA_012521085.1 Clostridiales bacterium
AAATTCTGCTATACCTTCCTCTTCATCAATTATTTTTTGAAATAAATTTGCCATTTCCCGTTGAGTACTGTCTTTTTCAGCTATTTCTATAGGATTGTAGTGATTTCGTGCTTTTTCCCTATGAGGATGCCCTATTACTGTACCTGATTTATTAATTATAAATCCATAGCCATTTTCTCCATAACCTGTCATATCTGTTATTAAACTAAGAGCATCTGCATCCCTATGTCCTATTAATACCCCTACTACTTCCCCATCTTTTTTTATAGGAGTTGCATAGGGAAGGACTTGTTCACCTGTTCCAATACTCTTGGCTATATCAAAACCAACATTACTCTCCCCTGACCTAGCTTTTAAAAAATACTGTCTACCTCCTACATTTCCAGTAGAACCATCAATAAATCTTATTATACCATCTAAATCTGCAACTGATATATTAATAAAATCTACTTCTGGTAATTGCTCCTCAAGTGCCGATTTTTGTAATTCCCAATCCATACTTCTTATAACATCTCTCATGGCAATCATCTCTAAAGTTCTCATTTGTGTTTGAACCCTACTTCTAGTCAACTCAGCTGATTCCACAGCTGCTAATGTAATAGAATTTTTTGTTGCCTTAACAAGAGCATCATTTGCTGCCTTTATAGATATGGCACTTGTTACTAAAGCAAATACCAGGATTAGAATTGTGAAGCTTACTGATAATTTGGTTTTAATGCTTTTCATTATTAAAAGCCCCCTTTTATGCTTTTTATAGGATTAATATCCTTCTAGATAATTGGCTTGCTAAATAGATAAGATTTTATTAAACTACCTTTACCCTCCATTCTTTATTTTTATAATTAAATATTTTAGGGAATATAATTATCTAAAAATATTAATGTTATATGATTAACAATTAAAAAAATTCTCCTAATTTATTAGATGTTATATAGGGTAAATAGAGATAAGATTTTAATCCATTTAGTACCATTAATTTCTTTCATTACATTATATGAGGTTAGAATATAAAATTCAACATATTTCAGTATAATTCTACAAAATATTAACATTTTCTCGTAAAACAATCCATTTAATACAAAATATACCTACAAAAGTTGAATTTATGCTCTAACTTTTGGGGTGCATATGAATTTTTTATTAAATAATTTCTTAATTTATCATAAAAATTCAATTATATCTAAATGGATATTTTCTTTTTGAGATAAATCCAATATACTATTATCATCCTTCATTCTAATTATGGGCCTGGCTAGATGATGTTTTGGTATAAATATTATTGTGGCTTCTTTTTTATTATTTAACAATATACTTTGTCCAATATAATTTTCAGCTATTTTTCTTAAAAATAAATATAATATGCTGGTATCTAATTTATCCATATATTCTGTTTCCAATACTCGGATGGCTTCAAAGGGTGTCTTTTTACCACGATATGGCCTATCAGATATTAAAGCATTATATACATCTGCTATAGCAACTATCCTGGCAAATAAAGGTATTCTCTTACCCCTTAGTCCTAAAGGATAGCCACTACCATCTATTCTCTCATGATGATGTAGGACAGCTTTTTTTACTCTATCATTAATAAATTCATAGTCTTTTATTATTTCATAACTATAGATAGAATGTTTTTTTATCTCTACAAATTCGTCATAGACCAATTCTCTTTCTTTATTTAATACATTTTCATCTACTTTAGTCTTTCCTATATCAATTAACATACCAGCTAGGGCCAGTTCTTTTAAATCTTCCTCATTTAATTCCATCCACTCTCCTATGGAGTAGCTTATTAAGAATACATTTTGACAATGGGCATAGGTTATATCATCTGCATCTTTAACATTTTGCATTATTTGAAATATATTTATATCATTTTTAAATAATTTTATGGTATCTTTTATCATATTCTCAATTTCTTCTGGTTTTACTTTTTCACCCATTATAAATCTATCTAAAGATTCTTTTAAAAGTACTCTGTTTTTATTTATTTGAAAAGCTGCTTTTCTCATTTTTAAGGTTTCAATATTTTCTTTTTCTGTCATATTATCCTCAGGTGAAGGGATATCTTCATCTTCTTTTAAAACCTTTACAAACCAAATATTATGTTGATTTAATAGCCTTCTAACTCTTAATCCACTGGTTATTTTAAAACCCTTTGCTAGTAATCTATTTCCTTCATAATCAAATATATCACTGGCTATAATCATATTGTCTTTAATATTCTTTACCGATATTTGTTTATAATTTTTATTTTCCATATATATCCCTCCAAAATAATCATATAATTTTGAATTTTATGGTATTTGATATGATTATAACACAAAATTATACAAATTTTTAGAATATACTGCTTTTTGTCCAATAAAATCTTAATTTTTTTAGATATATACGAAAATAATATATTTTTCATTTATTAATAAAAGTAGTGAATATGTAATATTTATAATGGCCATAGGTCTGTTTCTATTTTAATTTTTTTATACTATAATAGTATTATCAGTAAATTTCATATGGTTGATATTATTATTTAATATTTTAAATAATAATTATATATATTTATAATGGGGGGATTTATTTTGGATATGGACAATTTAATATATAAATTGAAAAAAAGAAAGGCTGAACCTATTGGTATTTTAAATAAATATGCCACATTAATACCTTTAATAAAGATAGATAACAGATGGGAAATAATATTTGAATTAAGAGCTAATACATTAAAAAGTCAACCTGGAGAAATTTCTCTTCCCGGTGGAGGACTAGAAAAAGGTGAAAGCTTTAAAGATGCAGCCCTTAGGGAAACTGTAGAAGAACTGGGGATTGGCTATGAAAATTTAAAATATATAGGAAAGTTAAACTATCTTATCTCCTATGGCAATGTTATGATACATTGTTTTTTAGGATTGATAGATGGAATAGATATAGATGATATTAAGCCAAATCCAGATGAAGTGGATCATATATTTACTGTGCCCATAGATTTTTTTATGGAGAATCCACCCAAAGAATATTTTCTTAAATTAAAACTTGAAGATAATGATGACTTTCCATATCATTTAATTCCAAATGGTATGAATTACCCATGGAAAACTGGACGTCATTCCATATTGTTTTATGAATATGGAGAATATATTATATGGGGATATACGGCTAAGATGATTAAAGATTTTATTAAAGTAATTAAAGAACTTGAAATTGATACTTTTAAAAATTCATATGATGCTCAAAGTGCCATAGATGAAGTATAAAAGCCTTTGGATAAAAGGGCTTTTATACTTTTTTATACTATCTATCAAATATAAAGGATTTAATTACTGCAAAATACTCCCTCATATAGGATTTTACAAGGA
>JAAYNB010000077.1 GCA_012521085.1 Clostridiales bacterium
TAATGCCAATGTTATAAAAGAAGCTGTGGAACATATGAAGGAAAAAGAAAAGGTTTCAGTTATTACAATTGGACAAAAAGCCAGAGATTACTTTAGAAAGAGAGCATATGATTTGGATGGAGAATTCATCCATATATCAGAAGACCCTCATTACACTGATGCTCAAGATATTGGTAGATTGGCCATTGAATTATATAGACAGGAACTAGTAGATGAAATATATCTTGTCTATACAGAATTTGTGAGTACAATAAATCATAAACCTAAGACTATTAAAATTTTGCCAGTTGAATCTATTGAAGTTGGGGAAGAAGATACTGGAAAAAAAGCTATTGGACTTATGGAATATGAACCTTCTCCAGAAATAGTATTGGACTTTTTAATACCCAAATATATAGAAAGTATGATTTATGGTGCATTAGTAGAGGCTTCTGTAAGTGAACAAGGGGCTAGAAGAGTTGCCATGGAAAGTGCAACAGATAATGCAACAGAAATGATAGATGCATTAGAACTACAATTTAACCGTGCTCGTCAGGCTTCTATTACACAGGAAATTGCAGAAATTGTCGGGGGAGCAGAAGCACTTAATTAATATAAAAACAGGAATATGAATTTAGATTCCGCCAAAAGGGACAAAGGAGGTAAACTTTAATGGCTGAAGGGAATATAGGCAAGCTGGTACAAGTAATTGGTCCAGTTGTAGATATAAGATTTAGTAGTGAAAATCTACCAGCTTTATTAAATGCCATCGTCATTGAAGGTAGAGATCAAAAAGTTACGGTAGAAGTGGCACAGCATATTGGAGATGATACAGTCAGATGTGTTGCTATGAACTCTACTGATGGATTGGTCAGAGGCATGGAGGCTAGAGATACGGGAGCTCCTATTACTGTACCAGTAGGTAAGGAGACATTAGGTAGAATATTCAATGTACTGGGAGAAGTAGTAGATGAAAAAGAAGAAGTAGTAGCAAAACAAACTGCTCCAATACATCGTGAAGCACCAAGTTTTGAAGACCAAGAGACTACAACAGAAATTTTAGAAACAGGTATTAAAGTAGTAGATTTAATTGCTCCATATTCAAAGGGTGGAAAGATTGGACTCTTTGGTGGTGCTGGTGTTGGTAAAACTGTACTTATTATGGAACTTATTAATAATATAGCAACAGAACATGGTGGATTATCTGTATTTGCCGGTGTTGGAGAGAGAACAAGAGAAGGTAATGACCTATACTATGAGATGATTGAATCTGGAGTTATAGATAAGACAACTCTTGTATATGGACAGATGAATGAGCCACCGGGAGCTAGAATGCGTGTAGGACTAACTGGTCTTACTATGGCAGAGTATTTTAGAGATGAAGAAGGGCAAGATGTATTATTATTTATAGATAATATATTCAGATTTACACAAGCTGGTAGTGAGGTTTCTGCCCTACTAGGACGTATGCCAAGTGCTGTTGGTTATCAACCGACCCTTGCAACAGAAATGGGTGCATTACAAGAGAGAATTACCTCTACCAAGAAGGGTTCCATCACATCTGTTCAGGCAGTATATGTACCTGCAGATGACTTGACAGACCCGGCACCTGCTACTACCTTTGCTCACCTAGATGCTACAACAGTACTATCTAGACAAATTTCTGAGCTAGGTATATATCCAGCAGTGGATCCACTAGACTCTAACTCTAGAATTTTAGATCCAGCTATAGTTGGTCAAGAACACTATGAAGTGGCACGTGGTGTGCAAGAAGTTTTACAGAGATATAAAGAATTACAAGATATTATTGCCATCTTAGGTATGGATGAATTATCTGATGAAGATAAATTGACTGTATCTAGAGCTAGAAAAATTCAACGTTTCCTATCACAACCATTCCATGTAGCTGAACAATTTACAGGTATGGCAGGAAAATATGTTCCTATAAAGGAAACAATTAGAGGATTTAAAGAAATATTAGAAGGTAAACATGACGATTTACCAGAATCAGCTTTCTTATTTGTAGGTACTATTGATGAGGCAGTTGAAAAAGCTAAACAAAGTCAATAAAGGAAGTAGGTGATATGATGGCTTCCAAGTTTCATCTAGAAATCGTAACTCCTGATAGGGTATTTTACGATAATGATGCGGAAATGGTAATAGCAAGAACTACAGAGGGAGATGTAGGAATATTAGCTGGACATATTCCATTAGTAGCACCTTTAGAGATAAGCACCCTAAAAATTAAGGAAAATGGTGAAGAAAAATATGCAGCAATTTCTGGTGGATTTATCAAGGTGGCAGAGAGTGGTACTACAATTATTGTGGATGCTGCAGAATGGCCAGAGGAAATTGATATAGAAAGGGCTGAAGAGGCCAAGAGGAGAGCAGAGGCAAGATTGGCTTCTAGGTCAGCAGATGTAGATACTCTAAGGGCAGAAATTGCTCTTAAAAGGGCTATTAATAGGATTAGAGTTGCAAATGGTAAGTAAAAAGAGCCAGATACATAATATGTATCTGACTCTTTTTTTATTGAACTATTGCATCAAAGGGATGTTCAAAATTTGGTGAAGTTTCTTCTATGGTGATGTACATTCTAATGGGTAAACTTACTATCATTTGATATGATTCGCTAATCCAACCCATATCTGTGTGGATGGATAATGGTGAAATTTCTTCTGAGAGTCTGTGTAATCTCACATATCCGTCTTTCATTTCTAATCTACCTATATATTCTTTTGATCTAACTTCAAATGGGAAATCTATATATTTTGATTCTGGGGTATTTTCTAATGGGAAACGATGTATTTCTTCTCCATCTAAAAATACAACTACTTCTTTACCTCCCTCTGGTGTTGTTAAGAATTTTGGTATCATGAATATGGAGAATATGCTTAGGGCCAAAATGGTTATAATCAGTAGTATATCTCCTTTTTTAAAAACTTTCATATCTATTTCCTCCTATCTTTGAGGTTTAATTTCTATGTTTTCTAAATTGTTAAAAATATAATAAAATATATCGCCATATGATTAAAAATTAATAAAATACACCGCTATACAATTAAAAATTAATAAATTACACCGTGTACAGTTTAGTCCCATAAAATTCTATAGCTGGTTTAAAATTCTTCGCTTTGCTCAGAATGACAGAAAAAAGAAGTCATCCTGAGACTTACAGGATAAGCATTGCCCGCGAAGGAGCTTAGGTAAATATAATAACATTTAATTTTAATATAATAACATAAATCCGCCAAAGTACATTATATATCATTTTAATAGGATAAACAAATTAAATTTTATTATAAATTTTGTCCATGAGGGTTTTTGTGATATTATGGGGTATAATAATTTTGAATTAGAAAAATAATTTTTTTTAATATTTATGGAGGCTAGAATGTATGACGGACAAAACAGAATTGGAAAGAATTTTAGAATATGGTATATCTGGAGTGCCTCAAATTAAGGCTGATGAAAAGAGGGTATGGTTAGGTGAGTTTAGAGAGAGGGTTATATTAGGCCTCACCATGGAACAGGCTGTGATGGTGGAGGCATTTAGTGTTGTAAAAAGGTTTTTGAAAGATCCAAAGTCTGAGATTTTGATTGTAAATAATAATATACCAATGGATATTGTTAGGAATTATATGGTCTTAGCTAGAGAAATGGATAAAGAATATAAATCCATGGCAACTGATGCTAAAGATGCCATGGGATTGGTAATAGTTAGCAGATCAGCTGTCCAATATGAAAATGTACTAGTGGATATAGAACCAATACCAGATAAATTTAAAAACCTTACCAACAAAGATTTATGTGGTGATTGTTATGATGAATTAGTAGAGCTAAATCCTGATATTGCAAAGGAATATAAGAGAATAGGATTCTTTGGAAAGTTAATAGGAATACCTTGTAATTCATGTGAAAAATAATAAAAATTTTTTAAATTTTATGGTATATCTCCCCTGCCTTCTGTTAATAATGATAGTAGAAAGGGAAGAGGTTAAGTTCTAGTAGAGATGTTTTTTGTCCCCCTTTAACATCATACTAATACTTAAAAGCTCTTTCCTTTTCTAATTTATACATATGACAGAGGAAGGAGAGATTTTTATTGTGAAAAGGACTTTTAAGATAGTAATTATATTATTAATTTTCATATCTTTTGCCTATATAGCCTCAGGTAATACTAATAATATTTCGTCTATAAATACTATTGACCCTATAATTCATGCCTTTAATGAGAGTGATGCTGAAATTTTTGAATCAAATATTAATACAACTTTACAGATTCCCAATGAATTTTGGAATGAATCAGAAATTTTCGAAATAAAATCAAAATTAAAAAAGGAATTAGGCCTATCAAAGAAGAAAGAAGTAAGAGTGGAAAATGAATATGTATTTTTTGATGAAAATGAAAAGGTTTTAGAAGATGTTTTATATATCCATGAATTTATAGACAATTATAATAGGCAAATTATGGCTACTAATACTAGTGACTTTGGGAGTATTAGCTTTAAGATACATTCCAGCAATATAGATGGGGAGAAAACTTCATATATTATTATTGACATTGTAGAGAATAAAGGGTATAAAGGTATAGTGGAGTATAAAGAGAAAAATCAAAAGATACTAAAGGAATTTGGAGATAATATAGAATCAAGTATAAATTTAGTTGGGAGTTATAATAAAAAGATGTCCCAAGAAGAAAATATAGATATAATTAATAAAATACTAGAAAAGATTAATGCTGTAAAAGTGGAGGAAGTTGTTACAGATACTTATATAAGCACCACAGCATATAGCTTAGGTATTCCACAATTTATACAATATGGAAATAATAAAGTGAATTTTCAAATTGCAATGCGTTATAATAATTATGATGGTAGAACTTATTTATATATTGGAAATCCATTAATTACCCTAAGTTACTAATTATTAGTAGTTATGGAAAGTGAGGCGTGAATTTTGGAAAAAATAGTTGTTGAAAAAAGTGGACCATTGAAGGGTACTGTTCGTGTAAGTGGAGCAAAAAATTCAGTATTACCAATATTAGCAGCAACCTTATTAGCCACAGGAAAAAGTGTGTTGGAGGATGTACCAGCACTTAGGGATGTAGATGTTATATGTGAAGTACTATCCAGCTTAGGTGCTGATGTTAAGAGAAATTCAAGGGAAAAAATTGAAATATTATCAAATAAAATTGATAATTTTGAAGCACCATATGAATTAATGAGAAAGATGAGAGCTTCATTTTTGGTGATGGGACCTTTATTGGCCAGGATGGGCAAAGCAAGGATATCCATGCCCGGAGGATGTGCTATTGGGACTAGGCCAATTGATTTACATTTAAAAGGTTTTAGGGCTCTGGGAGCTGAAATCACCATGGGTCATGGTTATGTGGAGGCTAGGGCAGAAAAATTAGTTGGTAATAAGATTTATCTAGACTTTCCAAGTGTGGGAGCTACTGAAAATATTATGATGGCAGCAGCTCTAGCAGAGGGAGAGACTATAATAGAAAATGTGGCGGAGGAACCTGAGATTACTGATTTGGCAAACTTTTTAAATAAAATGGGTGCTAAGATTAAAGGAGCAGGTACTGATACCATTAGAATACAGGGAGTTAAAAGACTTACAGGTACTACTCATACAGTAATACCTGATAGAATAGAGGCTGGAACTTATATGGTGGCAGCTGCCATGACTGGTGGTAATGTATTAGTAGAAAATGTAGTACCAGACCATCTAAAGCCCATTATTGCAAAATTAAGAGAAATAGATGTGGAGATTCGTGAAGAAGATAATGGAATTAGAGTCATAGGTCCAAAGGTGATTAAAGCCACTGATATTAAGACCTTGCCATATCCAGGATTTCCTACGGATATGCAGGCCCAATTTATGGCATTACTCAGTATAGCCAAGGGTAGTAGTGTAATTATTGAAACAGTTTTTGAAAATAGATTTATGCATGTAAGTGAATTAAAGAGAATGGGTGCAAATATCAGGATAGAAGGCAGAAGTGCAATTATAGAAGGATGTAAAGGTCTTACAGGAGCACAGGTAAAGGCAACTGATTTAAGAGCAGGAGCTGCACTAATATTAGCTGGTTTAGTTTCAGAAGGTAAGACGGAAATTACTAATATCTATCATATAGACAGAGGCTATGTGGATATTGAGAAAAAATTAAGAGCTTTAGGTGCAAAAATTTATAGATTAGAAGAAGAGACAGCTAAGGAATAATTTTATAAATAATTATATAGTCAATCTCTATTTTCAACATAAATAGTTCTTTTTTAGCATATCTTTATTTAAGTCAAAAATTATGACTTTAAATAGGAGGTATGTACTAGATGAGAACTATTTTTCTTGCATTTATTGCTTTTTTAATAATTGTACTGATTATTCCTTTATTCATAATAAATAGTTGTGATATACAAATTCCATCCAAAAAACATATTCCTAAGACTGAAGATGTAATAGAATCTGATTTTAAAATTAATGTATATAATCATGAAACAAAGGAAAATATGGAATTATATTTAGAGGATTATATAACCCAAGTGGTGGCAGCAGAAGTACCGGCAGAATTTGAATTAGAGGCTTTAAAAGCTCAGGCCATAGCAGCTAGAACCTTTGTCATCTGGAGGGTGGTTACTTTGGGAGATGGAGGACATGACTCACATCCCGGTGCCAGTGTCTGTACTA
>JAAYNB010000008.1 GCA_012521085.1 Clostridiales bacterium
GCATATCTTACACCTCTATACGAAGCATTGGGAATATTCTTACCATTAATTGTAGTAAACTGTATTATATTAGCTAGAGCAGAGGCTTTTGCATTTAAGAATAATGTTATAGATTCTGCAGTAGATGGCCTAGGAAATGGAATAGGATTTACTGTAGCTCTAGGAATACTAGGTATAATCAGGGAAGTATTAGGATCAGGTACAGTTTTTGGTAAAAATATCATGTGGAGTAGTTATGAACCAGTCTCTATTATGACTCAAGCTCCAGGTGGTTTCTTAGTATTAGCTATAATACTTGCTATATTTAGCAGTTTTGCAGCTAGAAAAAATAATGCGTAATTAGGGGGTGTAATTAATGTCATTTCAATCATTATTTGTAATAATTATCAGTGGTATATTAGTAAATAACTTTGTTTTATCAAGAATATTAGGGATATGCCCATTTTTAGGTGTATCTAAACAAGTTGAAACTGCTTTTGGAATGGGAATGGCAGTTACTTTTGTTATGGGATTAGCAGGAGCAATTACTTATTTAGTTCAAAAATATATATTACTTGAATTGGGATTAGGCTATATGCAAACTGTCACATTCATCTTAGTTATAGCTGCATTAGTTCAATTTGTAGAAATGGTAATTAAAAAATCAAGTCCTACTCTTTACCAATCACTAGGTATATATTTGCCACTAATCACAACTAACTGTGCTGTTTTAGGAGTAGCAATATTAAATATTAAAGAAGGTTATAATTTTGTTGAGACAGTAGTTAACTCTGTAGCATCTGCTATTGGGTTCACATTAGCAATAGTATTATTTGCTGCTATACGTGAGAGATTGGAATTTTCTGATGTTCCAGAAGCATTTCAAGGATTTCCAATTGCACTTATAACAGCAAGCTTAATGTCGCTGGCATTCATGGGCTTTGCTGGACTTGTGTAGAGGGGTGATGAGATGAATATAAAAATTATTTTAGATCCAGTTATTAGCTTGGGTAGTTTAGGATTAATTTTTGGTGCTGGTTTAGCATATGCATCACAAAAATTTGCAGTAGAAGTAGATCCAAAAATTACTGCCATAAGAGATGCACTACCTGGTGCAAACTGTGGTGCCTGTGGGTACCCAGGATGTGATGGTTTTGCAGAAGCAGTTTTTGATGAAAAGGCTCCTGCAAATGGTTGCCCAGTTGGGGGAGAAGGAACTGCTAATACTGTGGCTGAAATTATGGGAGTAGAAGTAGATACAGGTGTAAAACAAGTCGCTAAGGTTATATGCAATGGTAATAGTGAAAAATGCAAACCTAAATTTGAATATAATGGTATAAATGATTGCGTAGCTGCAAGTATGATAAATGGTGGAGATAAATCTTGTAATTACTCATGTTTAGGAATGGGAACATGTGTAAGAGCCTGTCCATTTGATGCAATAGATATAGTAGATGGACGAATAGCTAAGATAGATCCTGAAAAATGTACTGCATGTGGAATATGTGTCGAAGTATGTCCTAAAAATGTAATAGATATGGTACCATATGGTCAGGATGTAGTTATTGCATGTAATAATAAAGAAACAGGAAGAGAAGTAAGACAAAAATGTGAAGTAGGATGTATTGGATGTAGGATTTGTGTTAAATCTTGTCCTTATGAAGCTATTGAATTTGAAAATAATCTTGCATTTATTAATTATGAAAAATGTACACAATGTTATGTATGTGTAGAAAAATGTCCTACAGGAGCTATAGAAGGTAATCTGGAAAATAAAAAAACAGAAAACTAGATTATGGTTCTTTATAAAACTAAAATATTTCCAAAAATTACTTAAGTAAGATGTAATTAAAAGGAAAGATAAAAATTTAAAATATTAGCTGACAAATTTATAGTTTTTAACATGATATAAACTAACCCTCTGGTAAATTATAATACTAGAGGGTTAATAATTTTATTAAATAAATATCAAATTTTTTCTACTTGTATCTTGTACCCTTTAATGATAAACTTTTAATTGGTATTTAATAAATAAATTTATTAAAAAGAAAGTGTGAATAAATATGAAGACTAGAAAATTGGTACAACTAGCAATGTTGACATCATTGGGTTTAGC
>JAAYNB010000078.1 GCA_012521085.1 Clostridiales bacterium
AAAAAAATTGCCATAATTCTCTCAGGAGATACAGGTTTTTACACTATGTTAAATTATCTAAGTAATTATTTTACAAAGGATGAAATGGAAGTAATTCCAGGTATTACTTCCCTACAATATCTCTATGGCAAGATAAAAGAGACTTGGCAGGGCTCACCCCTAATGAGTTTACATGGAAGAGAAGAGGATTTTATAGAAAAATTAAAAAAACATAAAAAAGTGGGACTACTGACAGATACAATCAACACACCCGAGGAAATAGCTAGAACCTTGATTAATTCTCATCTAGAGAATGTAACAATGATAGTGGGAGAAAATCTATCCTATCCAGAGGAAAGAATAATAGAAGGTAGACCTGAGGAAATAATAAAAAAGGGACCTTATAAAATGACAGTGGTGGTGATTAAACATGAATAAACAATGGAAATACAGTAGTTTTGGGATTCCTGATTCATATTTTACTAGAGGAAACGCCCCCATGACCAAAGAAGAAGTGAGGGCAGTAGTAATGGGAAAATTAAGATTGAAGGAAGATAGCATTTTAATAGATGTGGGAGCAGGTACAGGTTCTGTATCTATAGAAGCGGCCCTTAAATTAACCAAGGGTAAGGTATATGCCATTGAATTTAAAGATGACCCCATAGAATTAATAAAAATCAATAGAGAAAACTTTGGATTAGACAATGTGGAAATAGTAGTAGGCAGAGCAAAGGACAAAATTAGGGAAATTAAAGGTTTTGATAGAATATTTATAGGTGGAACTTGCGGGGAATTATCAGAAATACTAGATTATACAATGGAAGAGATGAAACCTGGTGGTAGGGTTGTTATGACTGTTGTAACCATAGAAAATTTAAATAGAGGATTGGAAGGTTTAAAATCAAGAAAACTTAAAGATGTAGAAGTGGTTTCTGTGGGAATTTCAAAAGGACGTTCCACGGGAAACTATACAATAATGGAAGCGGAAAACACTATATACATCCTTTCAGCTACAAAAGAATAGTTTTTTAAAAAAGGAGGACATTATGAAGGGCAAATTATATGGCATAGGAGTAGGACCTGGGGATCCAGAACTATTGACTATAAAAGCTGCAAAAATTTTAAAAAATGCAGATATTATCATCTGTCCAAAAGGGAAAAAAGGGGCAGATAGCATAGCTCTACAAATAGCTAGAGAGTATATTAATCCAAGGGCGAAAATTAAACCACAGGTATTTCCTATGGTATTTTGTCAGGAAACCCTAGAAAGTCATTGGAATGAAAATTTAGAGGAAATAAAATTTGATATGGACAATGGAAGGACCATAGCATTTATCACCCTAGGAGATCCATTATTATACAGTACATATATTTATATGTTAAAAGTACTAAAAGAAAAGGGATATGATATAGAGACAGTACCAGGTATTACATCCTTTAGTGCTACAGCAAGTACGGTAAATCTACCATTGGCAGAGGGTGACGAAACTCTCACAATACTTCCCCTTGTAAAAGAAGATGAGCCTGTAGAAAAAGTTCTAAGAACAGCTGATAATATTGTGGTACTAAAGGTATCTCATGATCCTAAAGGCTTAGCAGCAAAGTTAAGAAAATATGGTTTAGAAAAGAATTTTGTAATGATATCTAAATGTGGACATGGTGATGAAAATATTACCAGTGATATTGGGGATTTAGAAGAAAAGGAAATACCTTATTTATCTACTATCATTATAAAAAAAGGGGGACAATTCCATGTCTAAAGTGTATTTTATAGGAGCAGGACCAGGAGATCCAGAATTAATCACATTAAAAGGATATAAAAAAATCCAAGAGGCGGATATTATTATCTACGCTGGCTCCCTAGTAAACCCACAGGTAATAGAAAACAAAAAAGAAAATGCAAAGGTTTATAATAGCGCCTCCATGACCCTTCCAGAAGTACTAGAGGTAATGGAAAGAGCCCATAGGGAGGATAAAATAGTGGCTAGAGTACACACAGGAGACCCTAGTATCTATGGCGCCATTAGAGAACAAATGGATGCATTGGAGGAAATGGGTATATCCTATGAAGTAATTCCAGGAGTTAGCTCCTTTGTAGCATCAGCGGCCCAATTAAAAAAAGAATTTACCCTACCAGAAGTATCACAGACAGTTATACTTACTAGAATGGCAGGTAGAACCCCTGTACCAGAAAAAGAAAGTTTAAAATCCTTGGCAAAACATCAGGCTTCCATGGCCATATTTCTATCAGTACAGGCTATAGATCAGGTGGTAGAAGAACTTATGACTTCATATCCAGGAAATACACCTGTGGCAGTGGTACAAAGAGCCACATGGGAGGATGAAAAAATAGTAGAAGGTACTTTAGAAGATATTGCAGAGAAAGTAAAGGCAGCTAATATTACAAAAACTGCTCAAATACTAGTAGGAAGTTTCTTAGGAAATGAATATGCCCTATCAAAATTATATGATGAAAATTTTACCCATGAATATAGAAAGGCTAAGGAGTAAATGAAAATATCCATCTTTACAGTAACCAGTGGAGGTATTAAATTAGCTAAAACGCTAAAAAAATTCATACCAGAGGCAAAGATCTATGGTCTTAAAAAATTTCTTAAAGAAGATGATGATATACGACCCATAGAACCGGATTTAAAAACAGTGGTAAGAGATAATTTTTCTAATTTAGATTATATGGTTTTTATAATGGCCACAGGTATAGTGGTGAGAACCATAGCACCATATATTAAAGATAAATACCAAGACCCAGGTATTATAGTCATGGATGAGATGGGACAAAATGTAATAAGTCTATTATCGGGACATATAGGCGGTGCCAATGAACTTACAATAAAAATAGCCCAATGGTTAGATACAAATCCTGTAATTACCACTGCATCAGATATTCAAAGGACCATGGCAGTGGATACATTGGCAGAGAAGATTAATGGTAAAATTATAGATTGGATTTTGACGAAAAAAATAACTGCTCATATAGTAAATGGACAAAAAGTGGGCATATATTGGGATGATGTGGAGTCTATAAAACTGCCTTCTAGTTATGAAATTGTAAATAATATAAAAGAACTTTTGGATTATGACTATGGTATATTTATTAGCAATAGAGAACTAGAAAGAGATGAACTAGGTGAAGGGGAAAAAAGCATATTACAAATATACCCTAAGAATTTAATATTGGGCATAGGTTGTCGCAGAGATACACCAGAAGATATTATCTTAGAGAGTATAAAAAAATCATTGGCCAAGGTGAATAAGAGTATTAATAGTGTAAAAAAAATCTCCACTGTAGATATAAAGGCTGATGAATTAGGCATAATTCAAGTGGCTGAAAAATCAAATATACCTTTGGAAATCATATCTAGAGATGAAATAAAGAAAATAGAGGAGATGTTTGAGACCTCTCCCTTTGTAAAGAAAACCATAGGAGTTGGCTCTGTCAGTGAACCCTGTGCCTATATAGGTAGTAATGGGGGAGAATTTCTATTGAAAAAGGAAAAGAACCAAGGTACAACCATATCAATAGCCATAGAAAAAAGGGAGGATTATAGATGAGTAAAGTATATGTAATTGGAATAGGCCCTGGAGAAGAAGCATATATGACACAGGCTGCAAAGGATGGAATAGAAGCAAGTAATATTATAATCGGATATAAGACTTATATAAATCTCATTGAACCACTAATAAAGGATAAAGAAGTGATAGATAGTGGAATGAAAAAAGAAATAGAAAGATGTTATCTAGCCATTGATTTAGCTGAAGAGGGAAAAGTAGTATCCTTAGTAAGTAGTGGCGATCCAGGTATTTACGGTATGGCAGGTGCATTATTAGAAGTAAAGGGGCAGAGAAATAGTCAGGTGCAAGTAGAGGTAATCCCAGGTATTACAGCTGTTAGTGCAGCTGCTGCCAGTCTTGGAGCACCATTAATGCATGACTTTGCAATTATCAGTTTAAGTGATTTGTTGACAGATTGGGAAGTTATAAAAAAACGTATACATATGGCAGGAGATGGGGATTTTGTAATAGGTCTATATAATCCAAAGAGTAAGGGGAGAGTTACTCAAATAGAAGAAGCTAGGGAAATCCTATTAAAATATAGAAAGAAAGAAACACCTGTGGGTATAGTGAAAAATGCCAAAAGAGAAGGTGAAGAGGTGGTAATTACCACATTGGATAAGATGTTAGAGCATAATATAGATATGCTTACGGTGGTGATTATAGGAAATAGCAATACATATATTGAAAATGGAAAGATGATAACACCTAGAGGATATAAACTATGATTTTAGCATTATGTGGCACTAGGGAAGGCAGGGAAATCGTAAAGAGATTATCTCTAGAAAACATTCCTATAATTGCTACAGTTACTACAGAATACGGTGCGAAATTAATAGATGAAAGTATAGAAGTTATAAAAGACAAATTAGATGAAGAAAAGATGAAAATATTGATAAAAGAGCGAAATATAGATACCATATTGGATATTACTCATCCCTATGCAGAGAATATTTCCAAACTGGCATTAAAGGTCACCAATGCTGAAAATATTAAATACATTCGATATGAAAGACAGGATAGTGGTTATTCTTCAAAGGATAATTCTTTGATATTATGGGCAGATGATTTTTATGAGGCAGCCCAAATGGCAAAAAAATTTGAAGGTAATATATTCCTAACCATAGGAAGCAATCAGATACCCATATTTCTAAAAGAAATAGAAGTCAATAGACTCATAGCCAGGGTACTACCTTTAGGAAAAATTGTAAAATTAAATGAAGAAAGAGGATTTACCCCAGATAATCTAATAGCTATGAAGGGACCTTTTAATAAGGAAATAAATATCCAAATGTTTAAAACCTATGGTGCATCAGTGATTGTGGCTAAAGACAGTGGTAAAACAGGTGGAACAGAGGAAAAGATTGAGGCAGCCATGGAATTGGGAATACCCATTATATTAGTAAAAAAACCTAAATTAGATTATGAAAATATCTATAGTGATATGAATTTACTAATAAAAGATATAATTTCAAAAACCTATAATTGAGAATAATGTAATAAAAAACTGTTTATAATCTAGGGATTATAAGCAGTTTTTTAATATTAAAGTATGTTAAAAATTAATGAATAAGAATTCTTAATAAAGAATTATGTAAAAAATTAATAAAGATTTAATAAAAAAGTAGGATTTTATGTTTTTTTGTAGAATACTACAATATAACACAATTTTTAAGAGGGAAAAAGGTGGGAAGATAGATGTATGATTTTTTTATAAAATTAAGTTTCCTAGTTATCTTGGTAATACCAATAATTATGCTTTTTATAGGCTTATACCTAGTTCTAGTGGAAGAATTAAGAAAAAGTACAAAAATAAAAGAAGTTGAAGACATCCCTCCTTCTATACAGCATGGGAGAAATACAAATATGTATAATAGACCTAAGTTAGTACAAATGTATAATAAAAAACATAGTTATAGAAATATAAAATAGTCCTTTTTTCCAACTGTAGGAAGGGACTATTTTTATATGATATAAAAGTTTTTTTATTACAATATTATTAATTTTAATATATAGTAGTTTATGAAATAGATATTTAAAATGGAGGAATAATTTTGAAAAACAAATTATTATTAGAGGAATTGATGGATATTTATAAGCAAGATATCATATCCTTTCACACACCAGGACATAAAAATGCCAGAATATATGATAAATTATTTTCCAATGCAATAAAAGAAAATTTAATAAATATAGATACTACAGAGATTATAGGCACAGATAATCTACATAATGCCATTGGAATTATAAATGATGCTCAAAAGAGAGCCAGTGAAATTTTTAAAAGTGAAGAAAGTTATTTTTTGGTAAATGGGAGCACATCAGGAATATATAGTATGATTATGGGAAGTACATCACCAGGAGATAGGATTCTAATAGATAGGAATTGTCATCAATCAGTTATAAATGCTCTAATACTAGGAGATTTAATCCCAGAATATATATATCCAGATATAGATATAAATAGGGGTATTCCACTGGGTATATCACCAGATGAAGTGGAAAAAAAGTTAAAAGAATTTCCAGATGCCAAGGCAGTTATAATCACTTACCCCACCTATCATGGCATAGCCTGTGATTTAAAAAAAATAGCAGATATTGTCCATAAATATAATAAAATATTATTAGTAGATGAAGCCCATGGAGCGCACTTAGGACTAAGTAAAGACCTACCAAGGACTGCTTTAGAATCCGGTGCTGATATGGTGGTACAGAGCATTCACAAGACATTACCAGCCCTAACCCAGGCCTCCATATTACATATACAGGGGGATAGGGTTCATAGAGATAGGATAAAATTCATGTTAAAAGTACACCAAAGTTCTAGCCCTTCCTATATTCTCATGAGTTCACTGGATTTGGCAATAAATATATATGAAGAATATGGACAAGAATTAATGAGTGAACTACTCTATAATATAGATATATTTAAAAGCAAAATTAAATCCATAGATGGAATTGATATATTGGATAATAGTATAATAGGGAAAAACAATGTATTAGATATAGATAAAACTAAATTATGGATTAGTTTATTAGATAATAGGATAAATGGCTATGATTTAGAAAATAGGCTGAGAAGTGAATATAATATTCAAATGGAATTATCGAATATATATGGAGTTTTGGCCCTGACCACCATTGGTAATGAAAAACAGGATTTTGAAAAATTATACACTGCATTTATGGATATAGTAAGTAAATTAAAAGATACAGGTATTAGAGATGGTATAAAATTCATACAGCCCATTGTCAAAAGAGGCATAAGTCCAAGGGCCGCCCTATATGCTGATAAAAAAATCTTAAAAGTAGAGGAAAGTATAGATCATATAAGTGGCCAATACCTAATCCCCTATCCACCAGGAGTACCACTATTAATTCCAGGTGAGATTATAGACAGGGATATGATATTATATGTAAAGGAAATGCTTTCTAAGGGTATGGAGATAATGGGGCTTAGGGATAAAAATTTTGAGTATATTGAAGTTATAGTATAATAAATAAAAAATCTTGCGTTAAGCTAAGATCCTTTGAGGGTGATGCTTATATTGTAGGTCTTAGGATGACCCTCTTTTTTGTCATTCTGAGGCTATGTCGAAGAATCTTAACTTAAAGACTATTTTGATATACAGTAAAAATATATAATTTCATGCCACAAAACCGTACACGTTGGATTTTATCATATGTATATATCAGATATATAAAAGAAAACAGAAAATAGAAAACGGAAGTATAAAAGTCATTATCAAGCTAAATAACGGAGGTATAATAGTGGAAAAAGGAATATTTATAACCATAGAGGGTTTAGATGGGGCAGGTAAGAGTACCCAGATAAAGTTTATAAAAGAATTTATGGAAAATAGAGGTTTCCAAGTATTAATATCTAGAGAGCCAGGTGGTACATATATTGGAGAAAAAATTAGAGATATATTATTAGATAGAGAACATCATGAGATGAAAGACATGACAGAGGCCCTATTATATGCCGCATCCAGAGCACAACATGTGGAAGAACTCATAAAACCTGCACTTGAAAAAGGATATGTTGTATTATGTGATCGATTTGTAGACTCCAGCATAGCATATCAGGGTGGAGCTAGAAAATTAGGTATAGAAAAAGTAAGAGAAATAAATAAATTTGCCACAGGAGGATTAGAGCCAGATTTGACCATATTTTTTGATATACCACCAGAGATAAGTCTAGAACGTATTCCCTTGGAAAAAGTAGATAGATTAGAACAAGAAAAAATAGAATTCCATAGAGATGTATATAATACATATATTGCCCTATCAAAAGAAAATCCAGATAGAATAAAACTAGTAAGGGCAGATAGAGAAATATCAGAAATCAGCAGAGATATTAAAAACGTATTGGTAAAATTAATGAAAGATATGGAAAAATAATTTATAGCATTTTCAAAGGAAAACTTCTATATAGTAAATTATAGGAGTTTTTTTATGATAAAATAAAAATATATAGTATAATATAGATAAAAGAATGGATACTTTTAAACATATATTTCATGATAAATATGGGTAAAAAGATAGTATAATATATAATTTAGCAATTTTGATGGCTAATTATATAAAAAAAGAGGAGGGGTTATAAGATGAAATTGATAATAGCTATTGTTCAAGATGAGGATGCAGGTGCATTAATTGAAGATTTAACTGATAACAGGTTTAGAGTAACAAAATTAGCCACCACAGGAGGGTTTTTAAAAGCAGGTAATACCACATTATTAATTGGGGCAGAAAGTGAAGATGTGGATAAAATCATAGGAATAATTAAAGAAAATTGTGAATCTAGAAAAGAAATATTACCACCAGCACCATCTATGGCAGCTACCACAGGAGTATTTCTATCCTATCCTCTAGAAGTAAATGTAGGTGGAGCTACAGTTTTCGTACTAGATGTGGAAAAACATGCAAAGTTATAGAAAAAAGGTGAATACACATATGGAAAAGACTGAAATTCTAGGACAGGAAAAACTATTGAACAATTTAAAACAAGCATTAAACCAAAAACAAATTAGTCATACCTATTTAATAGAAGGGCAAAGAGGTGTAGGTAGAAGTAAAGTTGCTAATTTTTTAGCCATGGGCATATTATGTAGAAGTAAAGATATAAAACCCTGTTATGAATGTATTAGTTGTATGAAAATAAAGAGTCACAATCATCCTGAAATCAATTGGATATATGAAGAAAAAGGTATTGGAATTGAGATAATAAGAAATTTAAAAAATGATATCCAATTAAAACCATATGAGGGTGAAAAAAAAGTATATATATTATGTGATGCGGAAAAAATTACTATACCAGCACAGAATGCCCTCCTAAAAATTTTAGAAGAACCTCCATTACATGCAAATATTATCTTAATAGCTACTAAGGGAAATAGCTTATTACCCACAATCCTATCTAGAAGTCAAAGACTTAAAATACATTCAATAAGTCCAAAAGAGATTGAAGAATATTTAATAGAAAAAAAAGGATTAGAAAAACATAGGGCCAAACTCATTTCGTCCCTTTCCAATGGCATTATTGGAAAGGCTCTGCAATTATTAGAGGATGAAAATTTTCAAGAAAGACGTAAAAAAATAATATCAATTACAAAGGAAATATTAAATAATAAAAAACATCAAATACTGGAGAATATAAACTTTTTTGTTGATGAAAAAGAACATATAGATGAAATGTTAGATTTATTAATGGTCTGGTATAGGGATGTATTAATTTATAAGGATATAAATAACAAGGAATTTATCATAAATATAGATGCTTTAGAAGAAATCATAGAACAATCTGAAAAAATAACCTTTAACAATTTAAAAGAAATAATTTATATTATAGAAAAGACAAAACAAAATTTAAAAAATAATGTAAATTTCCAAATGAATATAGAAGTTATGTTAATAGATATGGCAAATAGGGTGTAATAATAAGGTAAAGAAGTTTTCATAATAGCATAAATATATAAAGTTTGATAAAATGAAGTAATGGTTGATAAAAGATAATAAGTATTTTTTTATATATAATTAGGAGGAGTTTTTATGGTAACAATTGTAGGTGTCCGCTTTAAAAAGGCTGGTAAGATATATTATTTTAATCCAGGTGATTTAGATATTAAAAAAAATGATTGTGTTATTGTGGAAACAGCTAGGGGAGTAGAATTAGGTGAAGTGGTCATAGGTCCTAAAGAGGTACCAGAAGAAGATATAGTAGCTCCTTTAAAAGATGTAATTAGAATAATGACAGAGGAAGATAGGGCACAACATTTGGAAAACAAAGAAAAAGAAAAAGAGGCCTTTGAAATATGCCTTAAAAAAATAGAAGAACATGGCTTGGATATGAAATTAATAGATGCAGAATATACCTTTGACAATAATAAGGTTATATTTTATTTTACTGCTGATGGTAGAATTGATTTTAGAGAATTAGTAAAAGATTTAGCTGCCATCTTTAGAACTCGTATTGAATTAAGACAAATTGGAGTAAGAGATGAGGCGAAAATGTTAGATGGTATAGGTACTTGTGGTAGACGTCTATGTTGTTCAACATGGTTAGGGGATTTTGAACCCGTATCTATAAAAATGGCAAAGGAACAAAGTCTTTCACTTAATCCTAGCAAAATTTCAGGAATATGTGGTAGATTATTTTGTTGTCTTAAATTTGAACATGATGTATACCAAGAAGTATTGGATAAATTACCAGGTACAGGCTCTTTAGTAGAGACACCCTATGGAGAAGGTAGAGTAATAGAAATAAATGTCTTATTGGAACAGGTAAAGGTAAAGGTGAGAAATGAATTAGATAATACAGATGAAGTATTTATCTGTATTATGAATGAGATTACAAAGATTAAAGAAAAATCTAGTTTAAAAGAACAATTAGAATCAGATGATAATTTGGAAGAAGGTTTACTAGAGGAAGAATTAAGAGAATTAATGGGATTACAAGAAGAAGAGTAATTAGTATAAGAAGGTGAAAAAAATTAATACTAATTTATTAAGACAAGATGAGAGAATAGATGATTTACAAATAAATAATTTGAAAATAATACAAAACCCTAAGGGGTTTTGTTTTGGAATAGATGCTGTTCTTTTAGCAAATTTTGTGGAATTGAGAAAGAATGAAAAAATTATAGATTTAGGTACAGGTACAGGGATAATACCGATTTTAATGGCAGGTAAAAGCAAATATAATCATATAACAGCCATAGAAATACAAGATAAGGTGGCTGATATGGCTAAACGAAGTGTTAAATTAAACAATCTAGATTCAAGAATAAAAGTTTTGACCATGGATTTAAAAGATGCAACAAAAAATTTAGAGGTAAATACCTATGATGTAGTAACCACCAATCCACCATATATGCATCCTAAGGGACTTTTAAATCCTGAAGATATGAAATCCATATCCAGACATGAAGTTAAATGTACATTAGAAGATGTCATATCCACTGGAGCCAGGTTATTAAAACATCTAGGCAGGTTTTATATGATACATAGACCCCAGCGATTGGTTGATATTATGTATTATTGTAGAAAATATAAATTAGAACCTAAGAAAATTCAATTCATACATCCAAATTTTCATAAGAGACCAAATCTATTATTAATAGAATGTAGAAAGGCTGCAAAATCTGAGTTAAAGGTATTAGACCCTCTATATGTCTATGATGACAATGGAAATTATACTAAAGAAATTTATGAGATATATGGTAGAAAAAATATTGAAAAAGGGGTTGAGTAAATTCACTGAAGGAAAATTATATATATGTCCTACACCCATTGGAAATTTAGAAGATATTACCCTTAGAACATTGAGGATATTGAAAGAAGTAGATATTATAGCCGCAGAAGACACCCGGCATAGTATTAAATTACTTAGACATTTTGAAATACAAAAACCTTTAATCAGCTATCATGAACACAATGAACAGGTTAGAAGTAAAGAATTAATTAAAAAACTTTTAAATGGTAAAAAAATTGCCCTAATATCTGATGCAGGTATGCCAGGTATTTCAGACCCAGGGGAAGTATTAATAAAAAAATGCATAGATAAAAACATTCCAATAGAAGTACTTCCGGGTGCCACAGCAGGAATAATGGCATTAATAGGTTCTGGATTAGATACTAGACGATTTGCCTTTGAAGGATTTTTACCCCGTGATAAAAAAGGGAGAAAAGATAGGTTGAAGGAAATAGAACTAGAGGATAGAACCCTTATAATATATGAATCACCCCATAGATTAAACAATACTTTAAAGGATATGCTAGATATTTTAGGTAATAGGAATATAGTCATTGCTAGGGAACTTACAAAAAAATATGAAGAATTTATTAGAGGTAATATAGAGGACATTTATGAAAAAGTCAAAAAAAATCCTATAAAGGGAGAATTAGTATTAATATGTGATGGAGTATCTAAGGAAGAAATTCGAAATAAAGAGCAGGAAAAATTCCATGATATAAGTATTAAAGATCATATTTTGTTATTTATGCAATCAGGTATATCAAAAAAAGATGCCATTAAAGAAGTAGCTAAAATTAGGAAAATACCAAAATCTCAAGTATATAAAGAAGCCATAGATTTATAAAAATCTATGGCTTTTAATATATTATTTGTTGGAAATTTTTTCAACACATTCAGCGCAAATATTTTTAGATTCATGTACAATAATATCATCTGCACTGCCACAGAATATGCATGCAGGTTGATATTTTTTAAGTAAAATACTTTCACCGTCAACATAAATTTCTAAAGCATCTTTTTCACCGATATTCAATGTACGTCTTAGTTCTATGGGAAGTACAATTCTGCCCAATTCATCCACTTTTCTTACAATCCCAGTTGATTTCAAATTTCTAACCCCCTTTTTTAAATTTTTTTACTTTTCTGAAATCACGTAGCAAAAAATTAGTAATAAACAACTTTAACAAATTAAAGAATAACAGATATGTAATAAAAAGTCAATACTTTTACATGGTTAATAAATTAACAAATTAGTCCAATTTATACCAATAACAATTCAAAAAAGAAAAAATATTTTAATCCATTATTATACAAAAATCAAATAAAAATTTTAATACTACAATCAATTCCATATAGACTGTAATATTATAATTAAATATAGGGTAAATTTAAAAGGATTAGAAATTTAATGGTACAAACAAATATTTTGGCAGCTGATGGGAGTTGATAAAATGAATGTGATTATTCCACATATTTTAAATATAGCTAAAGAGCATAATATGGATATATACTTGGTTGGTGGAGCATTGAGAGATATTATTTTAGATAGAGAAGTTAAGGATTATGATTTTGTAATAGATAAAATGAATGGGGAATTTATAGAGGATATTGGCAAATTCCTAAAAAAGAAAGTCATAATATTGGATAAAAAAAGACATATTTATAGGATAGTTACAGATGAAAATATTATATTAGATTTTGCAAAATTAATAGGAGATAATATAAAAGATGATCTTTTTCATAGGGATTTTACTATAAATGCCATGGCCTATGATTTAAAAAGTCCATGGCCTATAGATATAAAAAAGATTATAGATCCCATAAATGGTATTAAAAATCTAAAAGAAAAAATAATAAAATATGTAAATAAAAATGTATTTACAGAAGATCCTATTAGAATTTTGAGAGCAGTTTCTTTTATGAGCCAATTAGATTTTGAATTGGATTTAGAAACTAGGGAGCAGATAATAAAAGATGCACAGAAGATAAAGAAGGTATCTGGGGAAAAAATTTCAATGGAATTATTTAAAATATTAAAAGAAAAAAAATCCCATCATTATTTTAATTTAATGGCTGGTGAATTAAAGGTTTTAGAACATATATTTCCCCATATAGCTGAAATGAAAGAAGTTGGTCAATGTAAATATCATGTTGTAGATAGCTGGACCCATTCTGTCTACACCATGAAACTTGTGGAAGAATATATATACACAAAAGATTTATTTGAAGATTATATACAAAAGGCATATGATAGACATTTAAATGATAAGATAACTGAAGATCATAGGAGATATCAATTAATAAAATTAGGTGCTCTATTACATGATATTGGTAAGCCAGCAGCCGAAAGGGTGGATGAGCAGGGACGTACTAGATTTAAAGGCCATGAAATAGTAGGTGCAGAGATAATTAGAGAATATGCTAAGAGATTAAAACTCAGTAAAAAAGAAAATGAAATACTATATAGATATGTAAAACTTCATATGTGGCCATTGGTATTATATAAAAATAATGATTTAAGTGCTAAAAACTTATATAAATACTTTAAAATGGGTAATAAAGAGACTTTAGATATTCTATTAATTGCTCTAGCAGATATAGTGGCAACTAGAAGTATATTAAACCCTGATGAGGAAATGAAGAAGTTTAAAACATATATAGAGTATATAGCTAGTAATTATTTAACTAGATATTTAGAGTTGGAAGATCTAGGTGAAGTTATTATTGGAAATCAGATTATGGAGATATTAAAACTCCCCCAAGGTAAAGAAATAGGAAAAATCATTTTAGATATTAAAAAGGCTATTTTTATGGGGGAGATTGCTTTTGAAAAAGACAGTATAGTGGATTATATAACAAAAAAATATAAAGGAAAAATGGATCTCTAATATGGAGATCCATTTTGTTTATAAGAATTTAACATATCATTTCTTAAATTCCAAAGTTTTTCTGATAAATCCACTTTAAATAATTGTGGACGATCAAAGCGTTTATATTCAGGCCATAATGTTTCCAATTCTTCATTAGCATATTGTTTTATTTCTTGTACAGTTTTTCTAGGATAGACTAATTTACCATCAATATACATGGGGATTAGCATTTCCCTAATTCTATACTCGTGGAAAGTTTTCTTTTTCCAAGTATATATGGGATGGAATATGGTTAGAGGTTGACTAGTATCAATGGTTTCATCATCCAGCATTATTAAATCTGCCTGAGCTTTATTATGTTCAAGATCATATATGCGAAAAACTTTTTTATAACCTGGATTAGTGATTTTTTCAGGATTTTCTGAAATCTTAATCTTAGGGATTAACTTTCCATCCTTTTCTACAGCTACTAATTTATATACACCACCTAGGGCTGGACAACCCTTGGATGTAATTAGATTAGTACCCACACCCCAACCATTGATGGCAGCTTTCTGTATTTTTAAACTGTGAATAGTCTCCTCATCTAAATCGCTGGATGCCACAATTGTAGTGTTTTCAAAACCAGCTTCATCCAACATTCTTCTAGCTTCTTTAGAAAAATATGCAATATCTCCAGAGTCAATACGAATTCCTTTAGGCTCATAACCCTTTTCCCTTAATTCATTAAACACCTTTATGGCATTGGGAACACCACTACCTAGGGTATCATATGTATCTACTAATAAAAGACAATTATCTGGATATATTTCTGCATAAGCTCTAAAGGCTTCTAGTTCCGTATCAAAACTCTGTACCCAACTATGGGATTGAGTACCTACAACGGGAATATCAAACATTTTACCCGTTAGTACATTGGAAGTAGAGGAACAACCTCCTATGACAGCTGCCCTAGCTCCATATATACCAGCATCAGGACCTTGAGCCCTTCTAAGGCCAAATTCAAATACATTATCACCTTCGGCTGCAGCACATATACGAGAAGCCTTAGTGGCTATTAAAGATTGAAAATTCACCATATTTAAAATAGCAGTTTCAATTAATTGAGCTTCAAAACAACGGGCCTTTACCCTTATGACAGGTTCATTGGGAAACATAATAGAACCTTCAGGAACAGCGTAAATAGTACCGGTAAATTTAAAATCTTTGAGAGCTTCTAAAAATTCTTCATCAAAACCAAGACTTCTTAAATAATTTATATCATCATCAGCAAATCTGAGATTTTCAATATAGTCAATGACCTGTTCAATTCCAGCAATAATTGTATAACTACTGCCACATGGATTTTTTCTAAAAAAATAATCAAAAACAACTATATTGTCATGCATACCATGTTTTAAATAACCATTCATCATTGTCAATTGATAGTAATCCGTTAACAAAGCAAAGTCGCGCATTATAATTTACCTTCCTTATCTATTGTTTTTATAAAATCATCCCATCTATCCAAATTCCAATTGGAAATAATATTAAAATACATTATATCAGATTTTTATTAAGAAATAAAAACTATTCACCCATATTATTAGCATATATAAAAGACATTAGAACATAAAATATAGAAAGTATTAAAATAAAGGGGTTTTATTTTATGAACAAAATCTGGTTTTCCATGGTCATAATAGGTATGTTTGTAGCAATAATAAATGGCAATGCCAATATTATTAACGAAGTAATATTACAAGATACCCAGGAAGCAGTAGTATTTGCCATAGGCCTTGTAGGCCTTATGTCTGTCTGGTTGGGACTTATGAATATAGCCCAAAAATCAGGTCTTATAAACAAAATAGCACAGATAACCAGACCTGTAATTAAAAAACTATTTCCATCTGTACCAGCTAATCATCCTGCCATAACTGCTATTATAATGAATATGATAACAAATGCCTTTGGTGCAGGTAATTCTGCCACAGCCCTAGGTATAAAGGCTATGGAGGAATTACAGAGTTTAAATAGGAATAAAAAAACTGCTACAAATGCCATGATTATGTTTTTAGTAATAAATATGTCGTCAATACAACTAATCCCCCTTACTGTGATAAAACTTAGGATAGATACAGGTTCCATATCCCCAACAGAAATCATATTGACCACTATTATAGTCACCACTATTTCCACCACTGTGGGAATTATAGCCTGTAAAGCATTGGAGGGTTAAAATGATGGATACCATTTCTATACTTATAATACCCATAATGATAAGTATAATCTTAATATATGGATATTTTAAAAAAATAAATTTATATGATACCTTTGTAGAAGGAGCAAGTGAGGGTTTTAAAACATCCATAAATATAATGCCCTATTTAATCACCATATTTATTGCTATTGGTATGATGAGAAAGTCAGGAGTTATGGAATTAATAAATACAATAATGGAAAAACCCATGTTATATCTAGGTATTCCTCCAGAAATACTTCCTTTAGCATTAATGCGACCCATATCAGGTAGTGGTTCCTTGGGAATATTAAAAGATATACTTACAAATTATGGGCCAGATTCATTTATAGGTAGAGTGGCCTCTACAATGATGGGTTCATCAGAAACCATATTTTATACTATGGCTGTATATTATGGTGCCATTGGAGTAAAAAATACAAGACATACAATACTAGCAGCCCTACTATCTCATTTAGCTGCTATTATCGCATCAGTATGGCTTTGTAATGTATTTTTTAACTAGGACTATTGACAAGGTATGTATAATTCTATATATTTAAGTATAAATTAACCAATAATAATTATTAAAAATTAAGATTATTATGATATAGTAGATATGAATACAAAAAATAATATACAAGTAGCGATGATGGAAAGAGTAGATGGAGGATAGGGCAATAGAGAGCTGGGATGGTGGAAACCAGTGCCAAAGAATTCATTGAAGATGGCTCCAGAGCTTCATGGTTGAGGTTATATTTTATAACTTAGATTATGACGTAGGCAAGCGTTATATTGCAGAGTGATGAAATGCACTTATGGAGATTATTATTGCAAAATAATAATAAATTAGGGTGGTACCACGGAGATATTCGTCCCTATACTATATGTATAGGGATTTTTTGATTTTTGTATAAAAAATTTTATAATTTATATTAAATACCAGAACTTAAATAAATTTGATAAAAATGATTTTAAACATATTATTAGGAGGAGATACAATGAAAAAAGGCAGTTATTATGTAACCACACCAATTTACTATCCAAGTGCAAAACTACACATAGGACATACTTATACAACAGTTGCAGCAGATGTATTGGCTAGATTCAAAAGATTTACAGGATATGATGTAAAGTTTTTAACAGGTACAGATGAACATGGAGAAAAAATTCAAAAAGCAGCTGAAACTAGGGGTATGAAACCTAAAGAATATGTAGATGAAATTGTAGATGGTATTAAAGATGTATGGAAGAGGATGGACATATCTTATGACAAATTCATAAGAACAACAGATGAAGATCATGTAAAGGCAGTTCAAAAGATATTTCAAAAACTATATGACCAAGGAGATATCTATAAAAGTGAGTATGAAGGATGGTATTGTACTCCTTGTGAATCCTTTTGGACAGCATCCCAATTAAAAGAAGGTAACCTATGTCCAGATTGTAATAGACCTGCACATATTACCAAGGAAGAAGCATATTTCTTTAAATTATCAAAATATCAGGATAGATTAATAAAATATTTTGAAGAAAATCCAGAAATATGCTATCCAGAATCCAGAAAAAATGAAATGTTAAACAACTTCTTAAAACCAGGATTAGAGGATTTATGTGTATCCAGAACTACCTTTGATTGGGGTATACCAGTACCCTTTGATCCAAAACATGTAATTTATGTATGGTTCGATGCAGTATGTAATTATATAACAGCTCTAGGCTATGGTACAGATAACCTAGAGGAATACAATAAATTCTGGCCAGCAAATGTTCATATAGTGGGTAAAGAAATAGTAAGATTCCATACCATAATATGGCCAGCCATATTAATGGCATTGGATATACCATTACCAAAGATGGTCTATGGCCATGGTTGGATTATGTTTGGTGATGACAAAATGTCTAAATCCAAAGGAAATATTGTCTACCCCGACCCTATAATCCAAAGATATGGTATAGATGCTTTGAAATATTTCCTACTTAGAGAATTTGCCTTTGGACAAGATGGTCATTATACCAATAGAGTATTTATAAGCAGATTTAACTCAGACCTGTCCAATGACTTAGGAAATCTAGTTAGTAGAACAGTGGCAATGGTAGAACAGTATAATGATGGAATGCTTCCAGAACCAGGAATAGGGGGAGAATTTGATGCAGATTTAAAAGAAATAGTAATATCTGCAGCAGATAAAGTGGAAAAAGCCATAGATAAATTACAATTCCATGAAGGTTTAGAAGAGATTTGGAAGGTAATTAGAAGGGTAAATAAATATATAGATGAAACTACACCATGGATATTGGCTAAGGATGAAAATAATAAAGATAGATTAAATACAGTACTATATAATTTAGTTGATAGTATTAGAGTTATATCAATACTAATAAAACCATTTATGGAAAACACCACTGAAAAGATTTGGGAACAAATAGGACTTACAAATGGGGAAAACACCAATTGGGAATCAGCTAGTATTTTTGGAAAAATTCCAGCAGGTACTAAAGTGAAAAAAGGTGAACTACTATTTCCAAGACTTGATGTGGAAAAAGAAATAAAGGAATTTGAAAAAATAAATGAAGAATATTTTTATACCATTAATCCACCAGAAGAACCAGCAGAACCTGTGGTGGAAATAACACCAAAACCAGAAATAACCATAGATGAATTTGATAAATTAGAACTAAGAGTGGCAGAAGTAATTAAAGCAGAAAAACATCCAAAGGCTGATAGATTATTGGTATTACAATTAAAAGTAGGTACAGAAACAAGACAAGTGGTTTCAGGTATTGCTGAGTATTATAAACCTGAAAAGTTGGTAGGAAAAACTGTAATCTTAGTAGCAAATCTAAAACCCGTTAAATTAAGAGGCGTAGAATCTCAAGGTATGATACTAGCTGCATCTAATGATGACAAGTTAGTATTAGTAGGACTTGATGGTAAAATGCCTACAGGAACATTAATAAGCTAAAGGAGATTGAACATGTTATTTGATAGTCATTCACATATAGATGATAGACGATTTGACAGAGATAGGGATAAAATAATAGAAAGAGCTAAGGAAAATGGAGTAGGTTATATATTAAATCCAGGGGCGGATCTTAACTCCAGTATAAAGGCAGTTAGATTATCAGAAGAATATGATATGGTTTATGCAGCAGTGGGCATACATCCCCATGATGTTAAGGATATGGATGAGGATACCATTGATTTATTAAAGGCCCTATCAAATAAAGAAAAAGTAGTTGCCATTGGAGAAATTGGTCTGGATTTTTACCGCAACCTCTCTCCAAGGGAAGAGCAGTTTAAATGGTTTCATAGACAAATAGATTTGGCCAATGAGGTAAAACTGCCAATAATAATACATGATAGGGATGCCAATGGACCAGTATTTGATATACTTACGAAGGAAAACCAACCTAAATATGGTTGTGTTATGCATTGTTATTCAGGTAGTGCAGAACTGGCAAAGGAATATGTAAAAAGTAATATCTATATATCCCTTGCTGGACCTGTAACTTTTAAAAATGCTAAAAAAGCCTATGAGGTGGCAAAGGAAATTCCCTTGGAATATCTTTTAATTGAAACAGATGCTCCCTATCTAACACCAGAACCATATAGGGGCAGAAGAAATGAGCCAGCTTTTGTAAAATATACTGCTCAGGTTATTGCTGAGGCTAAGGGTATATCTTTTGAAGAGGTGGCTGAGCAAACTACGGAAAATGCTAAAAAATTATTTGGCATAAAATAATTAAATGGAGAATCTTATATTTATATAGGATTCTCCATTTTTATTTTGTATTTAACCAAAAATACCCTCTTTTTTTAAAGAAATATCATCTGAGCATAGGTCTTTTTTACTAGAAAACAGGAAAATATATGTTAAAATAAGAAAAATAATTCCAGTTTAATGGAAAAGCATTTGTTTAATTCAGCTTAAAACTGAAAAATATTAAGAAAATGCTAATAAAATTATAAAATATGTATATAATACTTAAAACGAAGAATATATGAAAATATATAACTATTTCATAGATAATTTGGACTGTTGACAAAAAAAAAAACTTAGCTTAGAATTAGGTAGACTTGTTCCTAGCAAAAACAGCAAATCAAAAAATAACAAATGATTAGTTGTTAAAAAATACATTGCCAATATCTTGTTTGACTAGTTACATAAAAAAAGATATGGCATTGTAAAAAACAGGAGGAGTATATATGGAAAGTTTTATAAGCAGTAAAGACCTTTTAAAAAGATTGGATGTAAAGGGCTTTATTGCTATTTTATTGGCAGCTATTCTTTTAATGGGTGTTGGATTTACAGCTGCGAAAAAAGAAGTAATAATTGTATGTGATGGCCAAGAAACAAAAGTTTCAACTTATGCAAAGACAGTAGGAGAAGTCTTAGAGAGCCAAGACATAGAAATTATATCAGAAGACAAAGTCATCCCAGGTTTGGATGAAAAATTAGAAAAAAACACTACAATAGTAGTTGAAAAGGCCTTTGAAATCACCCTGATAGATGGTGATAAAGAACAAAATATAACTACTACAGAAAAGACAATTAGAAACTTACTTAAGACATTAAATATAGAACTAGCAGAAGAAGACAGAATTGAGCCTGCAATAGACTCAAATCTATTACCTGGAGATAAAATAAAAATAACTCGTATAACAAGTGAGACCCTGGTGGAGGAACATGAAATTCCATTCCAGACCACTATCAAACACAATGATAATATGGATCATGGAAAGACTAAGAAAATACAGGATGGAGAAACAGGTATAAAAGAAGTTCAGTTTAAAGTTACCTATGAAGATGGAGTAGAAATAGAGAGAGAAATAATTGAAGAAAAGGTAATAAAAGAGGCCACAAATGAGATTATTGAAAAGGGTACAGCTAGGTACTTAGTAACATCCAGGGGATCAAAACCAAGAAAATACAAAGATGTGATGATTATGGAGGCTACTGCATATACAGCTGATTACGCCAGTACGGGTAAGAAACCAGGGGACAAGTACTTTGGTATTACTGCCAGTGGTACTAAAGCAAGACCAGGTGTTGTGGCAGTAGACCCAAGGGTAATACCCATGGGCACAAAATTATATATAGAGTCCATGGATGGCACAGCTAGTTATGGAAATGCCACTGCAGAAGATACTGGTGGAGCAATTAAAGGGGAAAAAATAGATCTTTTCTTCCCAACTAGTCAGGAAGTAAAACAATTTGGAAGAAGAAATGTAAAAGTGTATATATTGGATTAAGTCATTAATAGCGGAGAATTTTTCTCCGCTATTGCTATTATAATAAGATATAAATATAATATGTGGAAGGTATAATAAAATAATAGGTTTGAAATATAGATGAAATAAATATAATATTAAAATATAAAAATAATTTACATAAGGAGAAATACATTTGATAAAAGAAATAATAGTAGTAGAGGGAAGAGATGATGTTTCAGCTATTAAAAGAGCTGTAGATGCAGAGATAATTACAACAGGTGGCTTTGCCCTCCCACCATCAGTTATGAAGAGAATAGAGAGGGCTGCAAAGCACAGAGGAGTTATTATATTTACAGATCCAGATTTTGCAGGAGAAAAAATCAGAAAAATAATATCTAGCCAAATTCCCAATTGCAAACATGCATTTTTGCCAAAGGACAAAGCTATAAAAGATGGGGATATAGGTATAGAAAATGCTTCACCTGAAAGTATTCGATTAGCATTAAAAAATGCAAAGAGTGAAAGAGTAGACAAAAGAGAGGAATTTACACAAAGGGATTTAATAGAAAATAATTTAATTGGAAGTGAGAGGGCTTCATATCGTAGAGAAGAATTAGGCAAAATATTAGGCATAGGTTATGGCAATGCCAAACAGTTTTTAAGTAGATTAAATAACTATGATGTCAGTAGAGAAGAATGGAATGAAGCAATTATTAGCTTAGAGGAGTAGAAATATGGATAAAATAGCATCACCTAAAAAAACTAAAGAGATAATATCAGAATACCAATTTAAATTTTCAAAAAGTTTAGGACAAAATTTCTTAATAGATGAAAATATTTTAGAGAAAATAGTAATTGGATCTCAGGTTACAAAAGGAGATTATGTCATTGAAGTAGGCCCAGGTATAGGAAGTTTGACACAATATATTGCAGAAAAGGCTAAATCAGTCCTGGCCATAGAAATAGACAAGAGTTTAATACCCATATTAGATAGAACTTTAGCTGGTTATTCCAATGTAAAGGTCATTAATGAAGATGTATTAAAATTAGATTTACATAAAATAATGGCAGAAGAATTTAAAGAGCCAGATGCTAAAATTAAAGTTATAGCAAATCTGCCCTATTATGTAACCACACCAATTGTAATGAAGTTTTTGGAGGAAAAACTGCCAATAGATTCTATGACAATAATGATACAGCAGGAAGTGGCAAAAAGGATGGAGGCCATGCCATCAACTAAGGACTATGGTGCTCTTTCCATAGCAGTCCAATATTATTCAAATCCAAGGATTATAGCCAAGGTACCACCTTCAGTATTTATACCACAACCTAAAGTGGATTCCATAGTAATAAGATTAGATATTTTAGACAAACCTAGAGTTAAAGTAGAGGATGAAAAACTCTTTTTTGCCATAGTAAAGGATGCCTTTAGTAAAAGGAGAAAAACCCTATTAAATGCTTTGAGCACAGGAAATCTAAAATTAGAAAAAGAATTACTAAAAGAAGTTTTTGAAAAAATAGATATAAACCCTCAAAGACGAGGAGAAACTCTGGCTATAGAAGAATTTGCATTAATTGCAAATGAAATATTCAATAAAAAATAAGCCCATATAATATATAAATCATAGCAACTATTTTCACCTTAGACATATATTAATAAAAAGGAAGAAGTTTTTTAATATATGAAGGGGGAAAGTAAAGGTGCAAAGAAGATATAAGAGATATTTCATCATACTAGAAGAAGAGGACAGGGGGTTTAGCATTGCTAGATCAGAAGGAGCTAGAGGCTATTCTAAAATAGAAGTAAGGGACAATAAAGGAGTATTATCCCTATACTGTCAAAACATGAAGGTTTTAGATGAAGAAAAAGAAATATATCAACTATATTTAATATCTACAGAAGATGAAAGAAATCCCATATTCTTAAATATTGCAGACCTTAATGCTGAAAAAGATGGTAGATTAGAATATACCTATTCCTTTGACAATAGCAATATAGAGAATACTAATAAATCAATGGATAGTTTTGATACCATGGCACTAATTGTAAGAAGTGTAAAGCCATCCTATAGGCTCATATCACCCTTAGTAGGTTATATACATAAAGAAAGAACCAATTGGAGACCCCTATTGGAATCAGAACTATATCCACAAACCCAATTTGAACAGCAAAAGAGCTTTAAGATAATAGAAGAATATGATTATGATTTTGATAATGATTTTAATAAAGAATATGAGGATGATGTGGAATTTGTAGAAGATGTGGGAACTTTAGAAACTGTGGAAGTTGTAGAAAATATAGTAATTGATGAAGATATAAAAACCGATGAAGATGAAGAATTGGAGGAAGATGTAGAATCTGATGTAGAAGATATAGAATATATACAAGTTGTAGAAGATGAAATTGTTGAACCTTTAGAGGCTGTAGAAGTTATGGCAGAGGTAGAAATGGACGAGGAAATAATATTAGATGAAAACTTAGAAGTTGAAGAAGAACATACGCAACCAAGCGAAGATTTAGATATTGAATTAGAAACAGAAACTACAGTGGAAGTAGCTTTTCAAGAAGAAATAGAAACAAAGGATAATTTGGAAGTTAAAGTGGAAGATCATATAAAAGTTAAAGAAGAGTATAAAGCAAATGAAATTAATCAAGAT
>JAAYNB010000079.1 GCA_012521085.1 Clostridiales bacterium
AAAACATCCATTTGAGAATAGATATAATGATGATGTGAGGCATATAGATTGGGAGAGCTGTTCAGAGGTATTAGATAAAAAAGAAAAAAGGAGATTTTTGGAAAAGGGTTGGTAGATTGGCAGTAAATTTTAAAGTTTCTATATAATATTAAGGAAGCATATAAAATTCTTTGTACTTTCGATAGGGATTTATAGAAATAAAGGTATGTATTAGTGATTAGAGATTCTAATCACTTTTTCTTTTAAAATAATGAATCTATTAAGTCTTTATCTTCGTTTTTTAGTATATCAATAGTACCTAATGGGGGAGTTTCTAAAGAATTAGTGAGGATATTGGTAGTAGTAATTCCCCTTTCAGCAATCATTTTGTTTAAGATTTTTTCTACTTTCTCTTCTAAAGAACTATACTCATTTTCGAACATCTTATCTCTAACAACTTGGCAGATAAACTGGCTTATGTTTGGCTTTTCTATGAGAAATTCATATACATCTTCATAGTTTTTTGCAAAACTAATGGATATCTTATGCTTTTTCACATTTTACCTCCAATATTGTTAGGAAGCTAAGGACATTGGAAAATTGAGCATCGTCTACCATAATAGCTGATGGGTATAGGTCTTTAATAATATGCTTTAAAAGTATACTTCCACCTCCAGAAAATACGACCGCACCGTTTGCATTAAACAGGGTAAGTCCCCTACTTTTTCCGTAATTTATGATATCTTCTATATGACTTTTCATGATATTTAACAATAAGTCCTTGCTTTTTACCTGAATTTGGCCATTTATATAAAGATAACCGTCTTTAATAATTCTGTCTATATCAGAATCTGAGATATAGACACCATATTCTGAGGATAGTTTTTCAGATATTTTTGAACGAAGAATATTTGCTCCATAGTTGTTTATAATCATTTGGTCGAATTGAGGTATAAGATTATTGAATACACAATAATTTACATTCAACCCTCCTATATCGATTATAGTGGTTTTACTATTTCTATATTTGTCTATATCTGTATAAATAGGACCAGTACCTTCTGGAAGGCAGAGAACCTTATTTATTCTAAAAAAAATAAGTTTGTCATTGACTTTTATACTAATTATTCCATTTCCTTGGATATATTGCTCATATTCTTCTTTAAGCAACTTGTTCTTATAAATGTTTAGTGGTGTACCAACGGCAAGAGATATGTTGGTTTGACCTGTTATTTCCACAAAATTTGCAATGCTAAGGTATATGCAAATCAGATGTTCTATACTTTTCTTAGATATATCATACCTTATTCTCTCTTCTCCAACAGCTTCACCTACAAGGTAGGTTTTTCCTTGATATTCAACCTTGAAATTATTTGGTGGGATATCTATACCTAAATTTTCTACTTCCTGTACTTTTGTTCTAAATTGATTCCTTTCTAATTTTCCTTGAATTTTTGAAACCGACTTGCAACTGCTTTTTCCAGCATCCACTGCGATTAACAGATGATTATTCATTTTATATAAAGCCTCCTTAATAAATATTTTTTTATATCATAAGCACAATGGTGAGAAAAATTCCTACAATTCGTACTTATTAAGTTCTATAAGGTAAGATTATATGCGAAAAAGTACTATCGTAATGGAGTTATGTTGATAACACTATTGCTAAGAAAAATATTTAGGTAAAATGGAATATTTCTTTATAAGGTGCTTAACATGTAAGGAATTAATAAAATAGGAGTTCTAATAAGAACACATGAGGAGGAGAAAAAATTGAAAACAAAAGGAAGAAAAGTGAATGAGAATTTTGGGAGTATGATAAGGTATCTAAGAGAAAAACAAGGCTATAGTTTAAAGGACTTGGAAGATATAACAGGTATTTCTCCAAGTTATATCAATAGGCTTGAGAGGGGGACCAGAGCATGCCCGTCTTATCCAATAATAGAGAAATTAGCTAAGGCTCTCAATGCTGATGTGACAGAGTTGCTGGAAATATCAGAGCTATCGATGACGGATGGAGATGTAAAGTTTCTGGGAGAAATAATCTTGAGTTGTAATTGTAGACTGACAGATGAAATAGCTACAAAGGAGCAAAAAGAAAAGCTTGTAGCTATTATAGATGAGATAATCTACTGTCAATGGGAAGATGATATTGTCGCTGATTTGGCAGAAATAGGTAAGCTAATAAATGAATTTAAGTTGATTAGTTGATTGTTGCTTCGAACAACAATTGAGTAAAGAAGTAAATAGGAAGGGAGAGAGATATTATTAGTCTCTTTCCTTTTTTAAAATAAAAAGGGGAGAAATATATGAGCAAAAATAAGATTAAAAATAACACAGAGTTCTTTTTTAATTTATACCAAAGGTCTAATAAAAAAGTGATAGAGGAAATCTTAGATGTAGAATTAGATGAATTGTTGTTGGAAAAATATTATTTGGGACAGAAAGTAGATTTATATACTACTGTAAGAGGAACTACAACAGAAGTATTCATAGAATCTATGCTAAATAGGGCAGATGTCAGACATTTGAATTTTATTTTGAAACTAATAAATAACATAGAAGATAATGCGATTATTATTTTTCAAGCAGAATCTTTTAGTGATAAAATTCTTGAGAAGATTATAGGCAAGATAAGAAAATTTAACAAGACCATTGATTTCTATGCAATAGAGATAGATAAGACATTAATCAAAGAGATAGAAGACTTAAGGGAAATCCATTTTCTAAAAATAACAGAAAAATTATGCCACATAGAAGTATCTAATCCTTTTAATATAGTAGAAAAATATGTTTCTATTAGAGAGCACAAACCTGAGGAGAAAGTGGAAAAGCAAAAAATAAGTAAAGTTGAGCGTAGGAATCAAATTTTGATTGAAGAAATAA
>JAAYNB010000080.1 GCA_012521085.1 Clostridiales bacterium
AAATCCAGAGTAAAATAACAAAAATTTAATATGATTGTAGACAGAAAAATCCCAAGAAATTTATAATATAGATTACTTGGGATTTTTTATTAAATATTTATTAAATTTTTTAAATAAATTAATAATAATTAGCGAATTATGGTATTATTAATATAGGATACTAGTATACTGAATATTAACTAAATTCCTCAATATGTATAATTTATTATTTATGATAAAATATATATTAATTTTATATAAAATTTTTAGAAGGGAGATGCTATGAAATGTATTTAAAATCAAATGAAATACCTATCAGTACTGATAAAGTATATGAAGATATGTTAGATAAAATTATAAATTTACAATTGGAGCCGGGGAGAAAAATCAGTGAAAATGAAATGTGTGCAGAATATAATGTATCTAGAACAGTTATAAGACGAGTTTTTACACATTTAAATTCTTTAAATTTAGTGGAGATATTCCCACAAAGGGGTACATATATAAGCTTAATTGATGTTGATTATGTAAATGATGTTTTGTTTTTAAGAAATGCATTGGAAAAAGAATGTCTAAAGTGTATAATTCAATATCCTGAAAAGGATAAAATTATAAAAAAATTAGAAGCCAACCTAAAAAAACAAAAAAAGTTTTATAAATGTACGGATTATCCTAAAGAATATCAAATTTTAGATGAAGAATTCCATAATATAATAATCCAAAGTGTCAATCGAAAGGCATTAATGGAAATAATGGAACAACCCTTAATACATATGAAAAGATGGCGAAACTTATATGTGAAAGAAAGTCATAATCTATATAAAATAATTGATGAACATGAAAAAATATTAGAGGATATTAAAAATAATGATTTAAATAGTGCCCAAAAATCTTTAGAAGAGCATATAAGAACAATTGTAGAAGCCAGCATTGAGACAACTAAATCACATTCTGAATATTTTAATTTTTCCGACTAGTTAAACTTTTGGAAAAAACAAAATAATTTCTAAAAAGGTATTTACAGAAGAGAAAAACTATGTTAAAGTTATAACTAACAAATCAAGAAGTAAGATTTAAAATTAATAATGTTGCATCTAAATGCAACTCTTTTTTTAAGGTAACTTGTATACAAGTATGCTAACATTCTAAAATACACTAAATAAATTATTACAATACATTAAAGTGTTTATGATTTGGGGGCGAGGAATTGCATACATTGGGAATAGATATAGGTTCAACAACATCTAAGGGAATAATATTAAAAGATGGAAAAGAAATTATTGCATCAACAATCATACCTTCTGGAACGGGGACAAAGGGTCCCCAATTAGCTTTGGAATCTTTGTTAAATAAATCCCAATTAAAGCTAGAAAATATAGATTTTTCAGTATCCACTGGCTATGGAAGGGGAACTTTTGAAATGGCAGATACTGAAGTTAGTGAATTGAGCTGCCATGCTAGAGGTGTTTATTTTACTTGTCCTGATGTCCGTACAATTATTGACATAGGTGGACAGGATGTAAAAGTACTTTCCTTAACTGAACAGGGAAAAATGCAAAATTTTCTCATGAATGATAAATGTGCAGCAGGTACTGGCAGATTTTTAGATGTTATGGCCAGTATACTTCAAATAAGAGTAGATGATTTGGGAAGGATTGCAGAAAAATCAGATAATCCCATTAGTATATCAAATACCTGTACAGTATTTGCAGAATCTGAAGTAATATCACAATTGGCTCTGGGAGTAGAATTATCAGATTTAGTTGCAGGAATATGTGAGTCAGTAGCTAGGAGAGTGAGTTCTTTAGCCAAGAGAATTAGCATTAGAGAAAAAGTTACAACGAGTTTATTTGAAAGTGCAATATTTAATATGGGTATGATGGTTCAAGCAGCACAGTATAAAGGTATAGGTAAAACATATCCAATTGATGTACGTGAAGCTGATAATCCATTTAATACTGCTTGGCTGACCAGTGATGGTAGATATATACAAACATGTATGCCTGATTATAATACCTACTATAATAAATTTATGGCAGCTATAGGTAGAGAAGATTTAGTAGATAATGAAAACTATTTCCCAGTACAAAATATGCAGGCTAAAAATTTAGGAACAGAAGTATATGATATTGTAACAGAAGCTATGAAGAAAAAGACTGTCTTAGAGTGGAAGGAAATATTAACTGAGGCTGATATACCCTTTAGTGTAGCTCAATCATGGGAAGAAATTTTAGAAGATGAACAGGCTTGGGCAAATAATTGTTTCTATAAAATGAAATATGACAATGGTGATGAAAGAACTTTAGTATGTTTACCAGTTAAATTTGCAGAAATGGGTAGACCAGAATATAATAGAGGTCCATTAATTGGAGAACATGGTCCAGAAATTTTAAAATCCATTGGATATACTGATGAAGAAATTGAGGAATTGATAGATAGAAAAGCTCTATATGTATGGGATGATAAAGACAATAAATTAAAATAATATTTTTAATAATAGGAAAGTTAGCCTATATTTAGTGCTTAAACTTTCCTATTATCTTTAAAAAATATGAAAAATAAATATCTATTTAAAAAAGTAATTTATTTAAAATAATAGAGGACGGAGATCTAGATGAAAAAAATTGAAATATACAATGTACTCTTGTTTATTATGGGATTGTTATTATTGAGTTTAGGAGTTGTACTGGTAGTAAAATCAGATTTAGGAATTTCAGTAGCCACATCATTACCATATATATATAGCCTCTATTTTACTAATTTGAGTTTTGGACAATGGAATTATATCATGCATGGTATTTCATTGATATTATTATTTCTTGTTATAAAAAGGCTAACAGTAAAACATTTAATGTCCTTTTTAGTGGCATTTTTATTTGGAATATGTATAGACTTAATTGGTGGGGTATTGGCATTTTATACTGCTAATACATTAATAGAAAGAATTATATTATTTATAATATCATCAGTATTCATTTCCATAGGCTTAGCATTTTTAATAAAAAGTGATTTTCCAATTCTGCCCTTTGATACTTTTATAAAAGAAGTTACTGAAGTAAAGGAAATACAATATAAGAAATTTAAAACAGCCTTTGATTTAACATGCTTCTCTATATCCTTAATTTCAAGTATATTATTCTTTAAAAGAATATATGGTATACATATAGGCACATTAGTATCTGCATTAATATTAGGTAGTATGATAAATTATTGCTTGAATATTATGAATGAGTATGTAAGTGGTAAAGCCTTGATTTCTGAAGAAAAGATGGACAGATTATTGGAATTTGAATTTATAAATTTGTCTAAACCTAAGGATGTAGTACAATAATTATTAAATATAATTAAAGGACCCAATGAATAGATTATGGCTATTCATTGGGTTATTTTATTATTTCATATAATAAATAAAAGTACATATTTAATCTAATAATAGGTATATATATCATGATACATTAGGTTGTTAAAATAGTGGGCTATAATAAATCTACGGAAATCAATAGGAGGTGCAGAATGTTAATAATTAATAATTTAAGTAAATCATATGATAATAGTAATATAAAAGCTGTAGATAATATCAATCTTACAATAAAGCCGGGAGAAATTTTTGGTTTTTTAGGACCAAATGGTGCAGGTAAAACTACTACAATAAAAATGATAGTAGGTCTATTAAAGCCTGATGGAGGAAGGATTAGTTTAAGTGGAATTGATATATGGGAAAATCCCCTTGATGCTAAATCCAAAATATCCTATGTACCAGATAATCCAGAGGTATATGACAAATTAAAGGGTATGGAATATCTGAATTTTATTGCTGATATGTATGGTATATCAAAGGAATTGAGATTGGGAAAAATCAAGTATTATACAGAACTTTTCAAGATTAATGATGTTTTAGGAGATACTATAGGTAGTTATTCCCATGGTATGAAGCAAAAAATTGTTTTAACATCTGCCCTCTTAAATGAGCCAGAACTTTTTATACTAGATGAACCCATGGTAGGACTAGATCCTAAATCCACATATAATTTAAAAGAAATTATGAGAAAGATGTGTGATGAAGGAAGTATTGTATTTTTTTCAACCCATGTTTTAGAAGTTGCAGAGAAATTATGTGATAGGATAGCCATTATTAATAAGGGGAAAATTATTACCATTGGCACCATGGAAGAGCTGAGAGCTCATGCCAAGGAAAGGGAATCCTTGGAAAATATATTCTTGGAGTTGACAGAATAATGAATAGGTTTATTTCTTTAATAAAAACTGATTTAAATAATACCTTTGGTTTTTCTTATTTAATATATAATTTTAAGAAAAAGAAATATATATGGCAGCCAATTGTGGCATTTTTAGCTATTCTATCCTTTATACCAACTTATATTGTTTCAGTAAAATTTTTACGTGATATTTACCATGTTTACAGTGGTATAGGACAAAGCTCATATTTTTTACAAACTGGTATAATTTTGTCACAAATATTAGTATTTTTGCTTGGAATAATATATGTAATGAGCAAGTATTACTTTGCCAATGATTTAGAGCAATTAGTTCCATTACCTATAAAACCTTCTTATATTATAGGTTCTAAATTTGTCACATTGATGATAAGTGAATATATTACAACATTACCTCTTATTCTTCCTTTTATATTCATATATGGTCGTAATACTAGGGTGAATATATTGTATTGGATATATTCCATATTAATAATATTATTAATTCCCATATTACCTTTGATAATTGTTTCAATAATTGTAATGGCATTTATGAAATATACTAATATCAAAGGAAGAAAAGACCTATTTAGAGTAATTTCTGGAATTTTTTTTATAGGGATAATTATATATATACAAATAATTTTACAAAATTATGCTCAAAGAGCCATTACAGATGGCAGTGAATTTTATATTAATTTAATAAGTGATTCAAATTTTTTAGTTAAAAAAATGGGACAAATTTTTCCACCTGGTATGTGGGCAACCCTTTCACTAGTTAATCATGGTAATATAATGGGTATAGCATATCTTTTATTATTTTTGTTAGTCTCATTATTAGGGTATTTCATCATGCTTTTGCTATCTGAATCCCTATTTTATGGAGGATTGATAGGAAATACAGAAGTAAGAACTTCTAGAGGAAGGGAAAAAAGGAATATAAGGGCAATTAAAAGTACCAAGGTTTCAAAACCATATATAGCATTGGCCAAAAAAGAGACTCTAATACTCATAAGAACTCCAATATATCTAATAAATTCTGTATTAGGATCTGTCATAGTACCCATTATAGGATTTGTCAGTATTTATTCTAATGATGTATTTATGACATCTTTTAAAGAAATATTGAATATGTATCCACAATATGTGGTATTGGCTTCTATTGGAATCATAGTTTTTCAAGGAATAGCTAATTCAGTTGGCAGTACCACTTTTTCCAGAGAGGGAAAAAACTTTTGGATACAGAGAACTCTACCCATAACTGTAAAGGATCAAATAATAGGAAGGATATTAGCAGCTTTATTTCCACAGTTAATAGCTTTATTATCCTTATTAATTGTAGAATCCTTTATTATAAGTTTAAGCATAATAGATATATTTCTTATAATTTTTATTGGATTATTAGGTAGTATATCTATGGCAGAAATAGGTATGATTATTGACATATTAAAACCCTTACTCATATGGGATAATCCCCAAAGAGCAATGAAACAAAATTTGAATGTACTTATATCCCTAGGCATAGGATCTTTGTATATTTTGATTTTAGGATATTTGGTAATTAAACTAATTGGAAAAGTAAATATAAATTATATATATATATTATTGAGCACAGTATTTATAATCACATCCATCATATTATTTATGTCATTACGAAAATTAATAAAAAGACAATTTGAGAATATAGAATAAATAATTGATATAAAATATTTCATTTATTTACATTTTCAGAATCTTATAATTTGACAAAAAACTGTATATATGTTTTAATACATATATATATATATATATGACGTGGTAGGAAAACGTTTTTCTACCTTTGTCATTATGCGTGTAATTTAATACCCATATAATTACATTTATGGTATTAATTTTGTTTTACTAGCTTTATTCTTTAAAGGTTAAACTGTAATCTGGCATATATGCTTAGATGAAGGTTTAGCAGAATTATTTTAAGTTACTACATCTATAAGTTGTTAGTAAAAAAATATAAAAAATGAAAGGATTGGTATGAATGGCAAAATATTTCGCAGGTGTTGATGCAGGTACAACAGGTGCATCAGTTATTATCTTTGACGATCAGGGAAATATTGTAAGTAGTGGTTATAGTGAGTACAGAACTAAACATCCACTACCAGGCTGGGTTGATCAAGATATGCATGAACTTTGGGATGGTATAGTAAAAGCTTCAAAAGAGGCAACCAGCAAGTTTAAAGGTGATATTAAAGATGTAGTTTCCATAGGTGTATCTAGCCAAAGAGGTTCATTTGTACCTATTGATGAAAATTGGGAACCATTAATTGATGCCATTGTATGGTCAGATGGTAGAGCTACAAAAGAAACTGATTGGATTAAAGAACATTTTGGAGAAAAAGGATATGCAAAAATAAGTGGATTAAGTCCATCTAGTTTATGGGTATATCCAAAGTTAAAATGGCTTATGGACAATAGACCAGAGGTTTATGAAAAGACATGGAAATTTGTAAATGGACAAGAATGGGTTCTAAATCGTCTAGGTTCAGAAGAAGTATTTTCAAATCCATCTGCATTAAACTACAATGGAATGTCAGATATAAATACTCTTGATTGGTCAGAGGAATTATTAAGTGCCATAAACATAGATATGGACAAGTTACCTCCAATTGTAAATGAATTAAGACCAGTAGGAAAAGTTTCTAAAAAAGCTGCTGAATTGACAGGGTTTGCAGAAGGTACTATTTTAGCTCCTGGTGGAGGAGATCAACAATGTGCAGCTGTTGGATCTGGTGTAAATAAAGAAGGTATGGCAGAATTATCTCTAGGTACTGCTGCAGTTATGGTAGCACAAGTAGATAATATAAAAGATGTTTATGATGATTTAGGCTCAGGTGTTTCCTTTGGTAGCCATGCTATTCCTGGTAAATGGGATATGGAGGGAACAGCACATGCTGCTGGAGTAGCCCTTAGATGGTGGAGAGATACCTTTGGTCAACCAGAACAAGAATTTGCTAAAAAATTAGATATAAGTCCTTATGATTTAATTACATTGGAAGCTTCACAATCACCTATTGGTTGTAGAGGATTATTATTCTTCCCATACTTTAATGGTCAAGCAACACCATATTATCATGACAATGCTCGTGGTGGATATATTGGTATAACACAAATTCATGATAGAAAAGATACTGCTAGAGCAGTTTTAGAAGGTATTATATATGAACTTAGAATGACTGTTGAGGCAATGGAAGGTGCTCTAGGTCGTCCATTCGATACCATAAGATTATCAGGTGGAGGAGCTCGTTCAGAGTTCTGGTGTCAGATGCAAGCAGATATCTATGGTAGACCAGTGGAAAGACTTAAAGTATCAGAATGTGCCGCATTAGGTGCAGCAATTCTAGGTGGAGTTGGAGCAGGTGCTTTAAGTAGCGTAGATGAAGCTATAGAGAAAATGGTTCATACACATGGAATTATTGAGCCAAATATGGAAAACCATAAGATTTATACAGAAATGTATGAAATGTTCAAAAAGACATTCTTAGCATTGAGAGATGCAAATGTATACAACGAATTAGCTGAAGTTGCAATAAAATATGGTGGCTAATTTAATCTAGAAAAAAAATATCTATAATTTATAATTTCAAGTTAGCCAATTGGCTAACTTGAAATCGTTTATATAGGTTATAATATATATAAATCTAAAATTTTAATTATAATTTTTAGATTATATATTATGGAGGAGGATTAGAATGAACCAAGAAAAATTTGATGAAATTGTTAAGAGATTTAAAGAGACAAAGGACAATAAAGGGAATAATTTAAATATGCATTATCTATTGATAAAAGATGATGAAAATTGTTTTGTTCATAGATTTAATAATAGAACTGAAAAAAGTGATATCAGAAGTATTAGTAAAACAGTAATGACCCTATTAGTAGGTATAGTGAATAGACTTTCTAAAGAAGGCAAATACCCTAAATTTGATGATGAAACTTATATTTATCCCATTATAAAAGATATATTTAATTTAACAAATGGAGAGAATATAAAATATATAGAAAAACTTCAAGTAAAACATTTAATGACACATACTATGGGTTATGATAAAATCCTCATGATGCGTGATGATATCAAGGATATGGATCCTGATGATTATGTGGACTTTATAATGAATTCTCCAATTGTATATGAACCAGGTGAATATTATTTATATTCTAATGCAGGATTTTATATGTTATCTGTAGTTTTACAAGAGTTCTTAGGTGAAGATTTATTAGAATTTGCAGATAGAGAATTATTTAGACCATTAGATATTGAAGATTATCAATGGG
>JAAYNB010000081.1 GCA_012521085.1 Clostridiales bacterium
TATCCAAGTGTTGGTTTACCCCATGGAGTAACAGGTGATGGCATTCCAATAGGTGCTCTACCTTCTCCCCCACCATGTGGGTGATCATTTGGATTCATTGCAGAACCACGTACAGTTGGTCTAAAGCCTAATTTTCTTGATTTACCCGCTTTACCAAGGTTAATGTTTTCGTATTCTACATTTCCTACTGTACCTATGGTAGCTTTACATTCAACAAGAAACTTTCTTATTTCTCCTGAAGGTAATCTAACTAATGCATATTTTCCTTCCTTTGCCATTAATTGTGCTGAGTTACCAGCTGATCTGGCAATTTGGCCACCTTTACCAGGTTTGATTTCAATATTATGAATCACTGTACCTACAGGAATATTTCTAAGTGCCAATGCATTCCCTACTTTAATATCTGCATTTGGACCCGATTCTACTATTTCGCCTACTTTTAGACCATGAGGAGCAATAATGTATCTTTTTTCTCCGTCAGCATAATGTAGTAATGCGATATTAGCAGTTCTATTTGGATCGTATTCTATACTAGCAACTTTTGCTGGAATTCCATCCTTATTTCTTTTAAAATCTATTATTCTGTATTTTCTCTTCATACCACCGCCTCTATGACGTATGGTTATTTTACCGTGAACATTTCTACCACCAGTTTTTTTAAGAGGAGCAAGTAATGACTTTTCTGGTTCTGTTGTGGTGATTTCTGCAAAATCAGAAACTGTCATTTGTCTCTTAGCTGGTGAAGTCGGTTTATACTTTTTTATAGCCATTGTAATTCCCCTCCTTCGTATTACAAATCAATCATTACATTCCTTCAAATATCTCTATCTCTTTACTGTCCGCTGTTAATGTTACGATGGCTTTTTTCCAGTCGCTTCTCTTTCCAGCAGTTCTTCCCATTCTTTTGAATTTACCTTTCATGTTCATTGTATTTACTTTTTCTACATTAACATCAAAGATTTGTTCAATAGCTTTTCTTATTTCTGTTTTATTTGCTCTTCTATCTACAACAAAAGTGTATTTTTTATCAGCTATTTGCATCATACTTTCTTCAGTTATCACCGGTCTGATAATAACATCATGTGGATTTGTCATTATGCGTACACCTCCTCCACTTTTTCAACAGCAGCTTTTGTAATGATAAAATTATCATATTTTAATATATCATATACATTTAATGTGTTGACTGATGTAGTTTCAACGCCTGGAATATTTCTAGCAGATTTAACTACATTTTCATTTGTCTCATCTAATACAATTAATACTTTTTTCTCTACTTTTAGATTGTTAAGCATATTTACGATTTCTTTAGTCTTTGGTGTATCTAATACTAATTCGTCTAATACAATTAGTTCATTATTATTTACTTTTGAAGTTAGTGCAGATTTCATAGCAAGTCTTCTAACTTTTTTAGGTAGTTTATAGCTATAATCTCTTGGCTTTGGTGCGAATGTTACTCCTCCACCAACCCATAGAGGTGAACGTATACTACCATGACGAGCACGTCCTGTACCTTTTTGTCTCCAAGGTTTTCTTCCTCCACCTCTTACTTCTGCTCTAGTTTTAGCACTTTGAGTGCCTTGTCTTTTATTAGCTAGTTGATTTTTTACAACTTCATAAAGTACATGTTCATTTACTTCTACACCAAATATATCTTCGCTTAAAGTAATTTCACTTACTTCTTCTCCAGCTACATTGTACACCGCTACTTTAGGCATAGCAAATCCTCCTTTCCAACTTTAAGATTACTTACCTTTTTTTATTGTTTCTTGAATAAATAATATTCCTTTTTTAGGACCAGGAACTGCTCCTTTAACTAATAGGGCATTTCTCTCCGCATCTACTTTTACTATTTCTAAGTTTTGTACAGTTATTTTTTCTCTACCCATTTGTCCAGGTAGTTTTTTCCCTTTTAAAACTCTTGCTGGTGTTGCGGATGCTCCCATTGAACCTGGGGCTCTATGATATCTAGAACCGTGAGTTTCAGGTCCTCTACTTTGTCCATGTCTTTTAATTACCCCTTGGAATCCCTTACCTTTAGAAATTCCTGAAATATCAACTTTATCTCCTACTTTAAATATTTCTACTGTTAACTCTTGCCCTGGAGTAAGTTCGCTAGCCTCTTGTAATCTGATTTCTTTTAATTTTCTCTTTGGACTTACACCTGCTTTAGCGAAATGTCCTTTTAAAGGTTTATTTACATTTTTTTCTTTTATTTCACCATAAGCTATTTGTACGCTATGGTATCCGTCTGATTCAACATTTTTAACTTGAGTTACAACATTGGGCTCCACATGAATTACTGTTACAGGAATTACTGCTCCTTCTTCATTGAAAACTTGTGTCATCCCAACTTTTTTGCCCATTAAACCTCTCATTTTCTACACCTCCTATTAATCTTACAGCGGATTATACCTTGGTATAATCATACTAAGACAGGATCTTTGAAACTCTTAATCTATCTTAGTCAAACTAATTTTTATAATTTAATTTCAATA
>JAAYNB010000082.1 GCA_012521085.1 Clostridiales bacterium
TAGAGGAGGAAATTCATTTTTTCTATCATAATCATCATTAAATAAAAATATATCTATTATCATAAATTCCTCTGCCTTCTTAATCATTTTAATTATTTCATCAAAAATCTTATGTTCTCTTACTGTTTTATTATCCTTTTTATAGGATAAATCATATAAAAATTCTATATATGATATATCTTGCAACTCTCCTTCATAGGAAGTCCCTAGGGGCATGGAAGAAAAAAAGCCACTCCCTATTATTACTGTCAATAAAGTTAGTAATATACTTTTTTTAAATATAGTTTTTTTCTTAATACTTTCTAATTCCTTTGCTTTCCACATTTTACTCCCCCATTTATTAATAGATATTATCTTTAGCATAACATATCTATTAATAAATGTACTCTATAATTTTTTGGAATATAATTATAAAAAATATCGGGGATATCCCCGATATTTTTACTGAGCCTCATACATTCCATTTTGTTGCATATATTTAAATATTCTTTCACCATGCTGTTGTTCTTCTTTTTGAATGTGATTTAATAATTCTCTTGCTTGTGTATTTGTAAATTCAAAAATAGCTGTATCATAATTTCTAGATACATATTTCTCTGTACTTAGAAGATCATGGCATAGATCTGCATCACTGGCATTATTATTAAATGTCACTGAATTTTTAGTAGCTGATTGCATGCCCTGTTGACCTGATGACATTTGAAGACCTTGGCCCTGTCCTTGTGCTGATATCATTTGTTGGCTTTGTCCTTGAGATTGGCTTTGTCCTTGAGATTGGCTTTGTGATTGTCCCTGTGATTGATTAATATTAGGTACCTGTCCATTTAAGAGCTGATTAATACTATCTAGATGTTGTTGTTCCTGTTTTTCAAGCTCATTAAATAGTTGCTTTAACTGTGGATCTTTAGCCTGATTTGAATATGCATTGTATTTTTTTATACACATTTCCTCTTGACTTTTTAAGTCCTTTAAAAACATAGTCTCTTTTTGAGTTAATTGTATATTCATATTAACACCTCCCATACTTATTCTGTTTAAGATATGGGCTTTTTATTCAAAAGATTATAATATTTTAATGTTTAATTTAAGTATTGAAATTGTATACAATATTATCCTTTCATGGTATCATGTAATTATATATTTTAGAATAATTGGAGGATTGGAAATGGACATTATAATTGTTACAGCTTTAACTACTATTACTTTATTTTTTAGTGTATATAGGGATTATTTTTTAGGTTATCCTTTAATTTTATCTTTTATTATGTTTAGTTTTCTTGCTTATCGCAAAGGTTATACTTTTAAAAGAATTATGAAAATGGGCTATAATGGTGGTAGTAAAGTCTTTACAATTTTAAAAATCTTTACTTTAATTGGTTGTATTACTGCCATATGGATGGTTTCTGGAACTGTCCCTGGTATTGTATATTATGGAATAAAACTAATGTCGCCTAATTATTTTGTCCTATATACATTTTTAATATGTTGTCTAATCTCTTTTTTATTAGGTACTGCCTTTGGAACTGTCAGTACTGTGGGAGTGGCACTTATGGTCATTGCCCGAGGTGGTGGTACAAATCTGAATTTAATAACAGGAGCTATTATTGCTGGTGCTTATTTTGGAGACAGAATGTCTCCCATGTCATCTAGTGCTAATTTATTAGCCACATTAACAGATACAGATCTTTACATAAATATTAAAACTAAATTTAAAACTGCCATTATACCTTTTATTTTAACTGTCATATTATATACTATATTCTCTATTGCACAGCCCTTAAATCTGGCTGAAAGTACTATGTCAACAGATATATTAAATACATTTAAAATTAATCTATGGGTTTTATTACCTGCAGTAATAATTTTGATTATGGCAGCTTTTAAAATTGATGTAAAAATATCTATGTTATTTAGTATTATTTCTGCCCTTGTAATAGGATTTTTATTACAAGATTATTCTTTTATAGAAAGTATTAAATATATGATTTTTGGTTTTCACCTGGAGCCAGGTCATCCTTTAGAATTTATTTTAAAGGGTGGTGGTATTTTATCCATGGTGAAGGTTTCTTTAATTGTATTTATTTCTAGTTCCATATCTGGAGTTTTAGAAGGGGCAAATATGTTGGAGAGTTTGGAGAAATTTTTATTACAAAATACCTCAAGATATAAAATATTTATATCCACACTCTTAACTGCAACGGTAACAGCAGCTTTTGGATGTAATCAATCCATATCCGTTGTACTTACATCACATTTGATGAAAAAACCATATGAAAATAATGGTTTAAATAATTATGATTTGGCTTCTGATATAGCAAATACATCAATAGTAATCCCAGCTTTAATACCTTGGAATATTGCCGGTTTAGTACCTGCTACTACCTTGATGATTACTGGTATTAAATTCATTCCATATACTTTCTATTTGTATTTAATACCTTTAATAAATATTTTATATTTGAAAATAATAGAAATTAGAAACCATAGAATATCATTAAATAATTAATGATTTAAAATTATTCTAAATATTGATATAATAAATGGTATAATCATAATTAACACATTATTTATGAATAAACTCAATATAATTACTGTAATTAACTTTTATTATAGTATAAAGAAGGGCTGTGATTAAAATTAAGTTCAAGCTAAGAGATCCTATTAGCGGATTAACTCATTTATTAGGAGCTATATTATCCATAGTTGCATTGATACTATTGGTATATTATTCTGTTAAACATGCCACAGTTTGGCATATAGTTGCTTTTTCCATATTTGGAGCAAGTCTAATACTACTATATACAGCCAGTAGCCTATATCATTTACTACCCTTATCTGAAAAAGGCGTAGCTATACTTAGAAAGATTGACCATATGATGATATTTGTATTAATTGCTGGTACATATACTCCTATTTGTCTAGTGGCCTTAAGAGGACCATGGGGATGGAGCTTGCTATCAATTATATGGGGCATTGCCATAGCTGGTATCATCCTAAAAGGATTTTGGTTCAATATTCCCCGTTGGTTATCCACTTTAATCTATGCACTAATGGGGTGGTTGGCTGTTACTGTACTATATCCCCTTATAAAAACTATACCATTGGGAGGATTTATATGGTTAGTTGTAGGTGGACTATTATATACCATTGGTGCTGTTATATATGGACTTAAATGGCCTAATATCACTGCTAGATTTTTAGGTTTTCATGAAATATTTCATATATTTGTAATGATGGGTAGCTTTTCCCACTTTATGCTAATGTTCCGTTATATTTTACCTTTGAATTAATTATATAATCATAGCTTTAAATCTATAAATATAGCCTTAATCTAGTATGATTATCTAGATTAAGGCTTTTTTTAAGATTCTTCGCCTGTGGTTCAAAATGATGACTTCTTGATTTGATTTTCAATCTAGTTTTTCTTAATTTACTGTAATAGGTATGGAGATATTATCAATTTTTTTAGTATAAGCAATATGACCAATTTTTAATTGTAGTTTTTCTCCTTCTCCTTTAAAAATTATATTTCTTTTATAATTAATACCACCATCTAATTCTTTATTATATTCCAACTCCTGAGTTTCTATAAATTTTGCATCTTCACCATCTATTAATAAATCAACTTCTAGTAGCCTCATATCTTTTTCTGTTTCTATTGTTATATGAGTATTACCATCTATGCTTTGTATATCTTCAATTCTTATTTCCCTATTATCGTATTTTATAATCTTAGGTAATTCTGATTTATATAAATCAATGGTCATATTGGGTTTTTTCAATACAGATATTTCTTTTAGTTGTATTTCCAATTTTCTTATATCATTTGGTAAAGGTTCAAATGTATTTTCAAAAGTTATACCTTTTACATCTGTTCTTATACCACTACCCTGTTTTTCTATTTCCCATCCATCTGCCAGTAATCTTATATCAATATCTGAAAAACCCATATGCTCTTTACTTGGGTTTATTAAATCTACAATATTTCCAATACTGCCTTCTATCAAGGTCTGGGTAGGTGTTGCTACAATCCTTTCAAAATGTACTTTCATACCTTCTACTTCCACTGTTTTATTTAGATTTTCTTTTATAGTATGACCCATGGCCTTATTTCTATCTAAAGAGAAGGAAATATGAGCTGTTTCTATATAATCATCATCTTGTAATGTGTACTCAAAGGTCAAATTTCTGTGAAAAATTCCTGGTGGGTCAAATTCTGCTATATAGACAATTTCTTCATAATTATCATCTTGATATTCTCCTACAGAAGCCCTATGCATATAAGTTTTTAAAAATCCTTTAAACTCTACACGATTACTATAACTTTCTAATTTACCCCTAGGGTCTTTTAATCTATAAAAGGCTAACATTTGATTCTCATCCACCATAATACCATCTAAGGTTATTTCAACACTATTTTTAAATGTATGGGACTTTCCAATTTCTTGTCCCTTGCCCATTTGATTTAAATCCCTTAGACTCTCAGACATTATCCCTTCATAGCCTATGAGTTTTTTTCCATAATAAGCAAAAGTATTGAAATGATAACCTACAAAGATAAATAGAAACAACATTGATGCTATAATCCTATTATTAATTTTAAATCTCTTTACAGACTTTTCTTTTTCTAATGCTCTTCTTAATCTTTCTTCCATGTCCTTGGGAACCTGAATATTGTCATATTCTTTTTTCTCTTCCTCTAATCTTTTTTCTATGTCCATCATACTTCACCACCTATTAATAAATTTTTCAATTTCTTTATTCCAGTGGATATCCTAGATTTTACTGTCCCTAAGGAAACATTGGTGATATTTGCTATACTTTTATAATCATAATCCAGATAATACCTGAGTTTAATTGCCTCTCTTTGATGTTCATTTAACTTATTTAAGGCCCCTTCTAAATCCATGGCTTCCTCAGAGTTTTTAATAGAATTTCTATCATCTGGCTGTTCCCATTGGTCTAAATACAATAATTTATTTCTTCTTTTCAATATTTTTTTACAGCTATTTACTAATATTGTCTTACTCCAACTATAAAAGGCATCTTCTTTTCTCAAGGTATTTATTTTATTATAGAGTATTACAATCATATCCTCTAGAGCATCCATTGCATCCTCAGGATTTTTTGTATAGACATAGGCCAATTTATAGTATTTTTCATGCTCTTTCATAATTAATTGTAATAATGCTTCCTTATCTCCTGCCTTTGCTTTTTTTACCAGCATCTTTATTTCCACCTGTCCCCCTCCTTTATCATTTATAAGAGTGTGGTTCTACTGAAAAAGTTCATTTTTTATTTAAATTTTTATATATTAAATTATATAATAACTAAATATTAGAATTTCATATAATTATTAATTTTAATTCTAAAGTTTTAAAATCATTAGTAAAAATAAAATAAGAAGACAGAAATTTCTATCTTCTTATTTTGTCTCATCTA
>JAAYNB010000083.1 GCA_012521085.1 Clostridiales bacterium
AATAAAAGATTTCCTTTTACAAAATATCAACATTATTTTACTATTTTTTATATGGTATTAAATGTAAAAACAGGGGTCTTAAAGTATGTAAGGGCTGCCCATCCAATGCCAATTTTAATTAGAAATAGTGGGGAGATTATAGAATTAAATGCCTATGGAACACCAGTTGGATTTGAGTTTGTTGAGGGATATAAAGAAGAAACTATTTATTTAGAATCAGGAGATAATTTAATTATCTATACTGATGGTTTACTGGAATTGGTGGGTGATGATGGAGAAAAATTAGAACATGAGGGACTTATGAAATATTTAAAAAATGAAATAAAGTATAAATCCCCTAATCATTATTTTACACATAATCTATCTTATTTGGCAAAGAAACAAGATAAGATAAAGGATGATTTGACAATATTAGAAATGAAATGGGTAAAATTTATATAATATCATACTTAAATTAACCTATATAGAAAACTGACCTAGGAGAAGGGAGAGTATTTATGAATGAAAAAGTAAAGAGAATCTTATCAAAACCAATGGTTTATTCATTACCTAAATATACACATGATAAAGAAACATTAAAAGATTTTTTTAAAAAACATCCCAATATTAAGTTTGTTTCATTGGTAGCAGTGGATTTAGGCGGAAATGATACGGATGAGAAAATTCCCATTTCCATATTTCTAGATGATATTGACAAATTCTTAAGTACAGGTGTTCAAACAGATGGTTCTAGTGTTATGTTGCAGGGTATTGCCACATTAAATAATGCTAAAGTGGATTTAATTCCTGATATTGAGGCAAATTGGATAATAGATTATAATTATCAACATATTTATAGTGAAAATGGTCTGCCAGTAGGTACATTGAGAATACCTGCATTTTTAAAACATGATGGAAAAAAAGTAGATTCCAGATCCATATTAAAAAACATGATAGAGTATTTTACAAAAGAAACAAAATTACTATTTGAAGAATATCCTCATTTACTTGAGGAATTTGGTATAGATTCTATTGAGGCTATAGATAGTATTAATATGACCACAGCAACAGAATTAGAATTTTGGGTAAAAACTCCCGAAGATCATGCCGATGAAGAAAAACTTTCCACATCTCAAATGTTAAAAGAACAGTATTGGAAAAGAACAAAGGGCAGTGTTAGAACAGCAATGGAAGAAGCTATTATGCTAATAGATGAATATGGTTTTGAACCTGAAATGGGGCATAAAGAAGTTGGAGGGGTAACTGCTACTATTGGAGTTACTGGAAAACTAAATCATGTGATGGAACAATTAGAAATAACTTGGAAATACAATGCCCCCTTACAATGCGCTGATAATGAATTGTTTATTAGAGAGTTAATAGAAGAAGTATTTGAAAGTCACGGACTAGAGGTAACATTTCTAGCAAAACCCATTGAAGGTGTGGCTGGTAGTGGAAAACATATTCATTTAGGGGCAAATATTAAATTAAAAAATGGAAAATATATTAATCTATTTGCTCCCTTAGATTTACAAAGTAGTTATTTAAGCTCACTTGGTTGGGGAGCATTAATGGGACTTTTAAAGAACTATGAAGTTGTAAATCCATTTGTAGCTGCAACCAATGATGCTTTTAATAGATTAAAACCAGGATTTGAGGCACCTGTTTGTATAGTAGCATCTTTAGGGCATAAAGTTGATGTACCCTCTAGAAATCGTACTGTATTAGTGGGATTGGTTAGAGATATGGATAATCCTATGACCACTAGATTAGAACTGAGATCTCCTAACCCCACATCCAATGTATATCTATGTATAGCAGCATCCTATCAAGCCATATTAGATGGGATGAAAGCCATGGCTAAAGAAAAAATGAGCTATGAAGAAATTACTAAAGAGTTCTCTAAATCTGCTGGAGAGGAAAAGTTTTATTTAGAAACTCATAGATCCTATCGTAGTGAGAAAGATGTATTTATAGCTTATGATGAAGAAGAAAGGAATAGATTATTTGGTAAACCACCTGCCACTGTTTGGGAGAATTTACAAGCATTTAAAAATTATCCTGAAAAGAAAAAGGTACTTTTTAATGGGGATGTATTTAATGAGACCATTCTCAATTCATATAAAATATCAATTTTAGACAGATGGGTAATGGAGTTAACAGGTAGGATTTTAGTAGAAAATATGGCATTAGTACGTAAGTGTAAAAAACTTCATGGTGTAGAAAATGTAACAGATTTAGATGTGGTAAATTGGGAAAAAATTAATAATTTAAGAAATTATTTAATGAAAGATAGCCTAGAAAATAAATCCTTATTCACAAAAATTAGAGAAGCAGTAGACAGGGAAGATTATGAACTTGTATCAAATTTGCAATTGGAAATGACAGAAAAAATTACTTTATTAAAAAACCTATATACAAACTATAAGAGAAATTTATTAGAAGACATTTGTAATAATACAAAATAAGATATAATTTTAAATTCATTGTTAAAAATATAATATTATTAATCTATATTTGTTTTTAATAATGAATCAAGGGTATAAACATTATAATATAAGTTAATAATTTAAAAAACGTCACGGGGGAGTGTGGAGCAATGTTAAAAGATGTAGAAAAGAAAATGAAGAATATTAAAGAAGTTCTTGATCCTAAATCAAGGGAAAGAAAAAGAAAACAAGAACAAAAAAAGGCATTGAAAAAAGGATTAGTTTTAGGCTCAGTTTTAGGTACTTTGACAGGTATATTTTTTGCTCCGGATACGGGGAAAAACACTAGAAAAAAGACAAAGGTAGAATTAGAAAAATTAAAAGCAAATTTACAGGAAAATATGGCCCATAGTAAGGAAAAAATAGAAGAAAATTTATTAGATGGAAAAGAAAAAATTGTAGCATTCTATGAAGATAAAAAAGAAATTATAACTAATAAAATATCTAATATAAAGGAAGAAGCACAAGATGAACCAAATATAGTAGATGAAGATGAATTAGAATTAGATATGGACATAAATAGATTATATGATAATGAGGATGAATAATATTATTGATTTTATAAAAGATGGGATGGATTAATATGAATTCAACAGTAATAACTATTTCTTTGGAGCAACTATTTTTCTTTGTATTAGGAATGATAAGTATAGGGATTTTAGTTTTACTTGCTATTTTATTATTTAAAATTAAAGATATATTAGATCAAATGAAAAATATCATAATTAAGAATGAAAAACATATAGACCAAACCATAGAAACAATACCAAAGGTTCTACAAAATATAGAAGAAATTAGTGATGTTGTAAGTGAAGAAACAAAAAATTTACAAGGTGTTGTAAAAAACATTGAACAGACAGTTGAATACACACAGGAAATTGGTCAAGATATATTAGAACCTATTGGAGAATTATTTCAAGTACTTTCTTTGGTAACTTCTGTACTACCTAAAAAAAAGAAAAAGACATGGTTTAATAAATAATTACATAAAATCTATTGAGAATAATACATTTCTCAATAGATTTTTTTTTATTATAAAGTTTTAAAAAAACTATTGTAATATTATTCAAAATAATGTATAATAATTTAAAATGAATAAT
>JAAYNB010000084.1 GCA_012521085.1 Clostridiales bacterium
CCATCCCGAACACAGAAGTTAAGCCCTTCAGCGCTGATGGTACTTGGCGGGAGACTGCCTGGGAGAGTAGGTCGTTGCGATATTAAGAAGAAAGATCCTATACAACTTACTGTGTAGGGTCTTTTTTTATTATATAATATTATGATACAATGAATATAATAGAAAATAGAATTATAGAGCTTTTGTGGATAATTTAGAAGTTAAATATCAATGAAAAATTAGAAAAAATATTAAAGGAATGATATATATGAATAGTAAAGAGAGGAGATTAGCAATATTAAAAGAATTAGAGTCTACTGATAAAACTATTAAAGGTTCGACTTTGGCAGCTAAATTTGGTGTAACTAGACAAGTAATAGTTCAGGATATTGCTTTATTAAGGGCACAGGGCAATGATATTATAGCTACTCCACAAGGATATATGATTGTAAAAAAACACAGTAATGCAATTAGAAAAACAATAGTGTCACAGCATAAAGGCTATGATGATATGCAAGAAGAATTACAAATAATGATTGACCATGGTGCCAGGGTATTAGATGTTATAGTAGAACATCCTGTTTATGGCGAGATAAAAGGAGTATTGGATATAAGCTACAAAAAGGAATTGGATGAATTTATGGAAGGTTTAAAAAAAGATAAGGCAGAACCTCTTTCTACTTTAACAGAAGGTATTCATATTCATACTATAGAGATTTCTGATGAAGATAGTTTTAATAAAATGAAGGCAGCTTTAAGTAAAAAAGGATATTTAGTAAAAGAATAAATATAAAGCATTGATAATTTTTAAAATATCAATGCTTTCTTTATTAAAGGCAGACTTTACAACATTTTATTTTTAATTTTCTTTAACTTTTCAATGGTAAAAGTATCTAATTCCTGAGCCTTATTAGCAAATTCATCTCTATTAATTATATTTTTTTCAAATAGTAATTCAATTAAGCTGGCTATTGCCAATGTATTCCTATAATCCGTGTTTTTCAAATTACTAATTTGAGCCATAATATCCACTTCATTTCCAGTATTCACAATATCTTCACCCCTCATATCATATTAGATATTTAAAGTATTGACCTAGTATATGTATTTTTATACATTTAATATAGGAGATAGAAACATGTAAATCCAAATATATATAATTATTTTAAGTAAAAAAATCACAATGGGTATATATATATTCTACAAGGGAATACTTAAAAACATATTGAAAAGAATGTAAATATATGATAAACTAATGGCTAAACAAAAGGATAAAGGCGAGGAAGAGAAATAGTAAACAGGTAGCTTTTTTAGAGAGTCGGAAATGGTGGGAACCGATAAAGTCAACTGTTGAATCCGTCTTGGAGCTATATACGCAAATAATATTAAGTATATCGGTTTGCAACCGTTAAATTGCTCTAGAGCCGGATTTATTTATATAATAAATCAATTAGGGTGGTAACGCGGAATATAAACTTTCGTCCCTTCATATGGGGTGAAAGTTTTTTTATTTTATAAATTAAAAGGAGGATTTTTGATGTTAGATATAAAAAGATTGAGAACTGATTTAGACCAAATAAAAGCTGCTATGGATAAAAGGGGTGAAAAGGATTTTGATTTAGATGAAGTAGTGGCACAAGATGAGAGAAGACGTAAGATTTTACAAGAAGTTGAACAAATGAAAAACAAGCAAAAGACAATTTCGAGAGAAATACCAAAACTGAAAAAAGAAGGAAAAGACACTACTGAAATAATGGAAGAGACAAAAAAATTGGCTAATGATATTAAAAAGTTAGATGCTGAATTAAAAGAAGTAGAAGAAAGAATTGAATATTTATTACTTAGAATCCCAAATGTACCTCATCCAGATGTACCACAGGGAGAAACAGAAGAAGATAATGTGGAAGTCAGAAAATGGGGTGAGATAAAAGATTTCGATTTTGATATTAAAGCTCATTGGGATATAGGTGTTGACTTAGATATTCTTGATTTTGAAACTGCTGCAAAAATTACAGGGGCTAGATTTACATTATATAAGGGATTAGGAGCAAAATTAGAAAGAGCATTGATTAATTTTATGTTGAATTTACACACAGAAGAACATGGATATCATGAAGTATTACCACCATTTATGGTAAATAGGGATAGTATGATTGGTACAGGACAATTACCTAAATTTGAGGAAGATGCATTTAAAATAGCAGAAAAAGAATTCTTTTTAATTCCTACAGCAGAAGTGCCAGTTACCAATATACATAAAGATGAAATTTTAAAAGAAGCAGATTTACCTATTAAATATGTGGCATATACTCCATGTTTTAGATCAGAGGCAGGATCAGCAGGTAGAGATACCAGAGGTCTTATTAGACAACATCAGTTTAACAAAGTTGAATTAGTTAAGTTTACAAAACCTGAAGAATCATATGAAGAACTTGAAAAACTTACTAATAATGCAGAAAAGGTATTACAATTATTAGGTCTGCCCTATAGAGTTGTAAAAATGTGTACTGGAGATTTAGGTTTTTCAGCTGCTTTTAAATATGATATTGAAGTATGGATGCCTAGCTATAATAGATATGTAGAAATATCATCATGTAGTAATTTTGAGGACTTCCAGGCTAGACGTGCAAATATAAGATATAGAGTAGAAGAGAGCAAAAAAGTAGAACATGTGCATACATTAAATGGTTCCGGATTGGCTGTAGGTAGAACTTTAGCAGCTATTTTAGAAAATTATCAGCAGGCAGATGGCAGTGTAAAGATTCCAGAAGCATTAAAAGGATATATGGGTAATACAGATATAATATCCAAAAAATAAAAAGGGGAGATTTGATGTTACCCCCTAAATCCAAACACGGATTCAGGGGGTTTTATCATGTCAAAATATTCATTTGAGTTTAAATTAGAAGTAGTAAAAGATTATTTAAATGGAGAAACAGGTGGCTATGGAACTATAGCTGAAAACCATGGTGTGAAAAGTAATAATCAAGTAGAGAACTGGGTTAAAAATTATGTGGAATATGGAGAAGAAGGTCTAAAAAGAAAATCTACAAAAACTTTTTACTCTGAAGAATTTAAGCTTCGTGTATTACAATATAGGCAGTACCACAATTGCTCTTACAGAGAAGCTGCTAATCACTTTGGTATTAGTAATCAGGCTACCATTGCTAATTGGCAAAGGAAGTAACTTAGATGAAGGCTTCCAAGGGCTTAATAAGTCCATTGGGAGGCCTAATAATATGTCTGAAAACAATAACAAAAAAGATGCTTTAAATCTCGCGAAAAGTGAAAAGGAAGAATTGATTAAATTAAGAGAAGAAAATGAATTTTTGAAAGCGAGCTTGACATATGAACTTGACATATGAAAAAAAGCTAAAAGCCTTAGTCCAAGAAAGAGAGCTAAAAACAAGGAAAAGACGAAAGTAATAATGGAATTAAGGTAGAAGTTTCCTTCAATCAAATTAAAAATTTGGCTTAAGATATCTAACTTACCTAAAGTCCGGATTAAAGGGTTCACATCAATTCTCTCCTTTTTTATTGACTTTTTTTAAATTATATGGTAAACTAATTCTTGCAACTTTAAGAGAGATTAAATATTTGGAGGCAAAGGGTATTGGATGAAAAATATATGAAAATAGCCCTTGAGGAAGCTAAAAAGGCTTATGACAAAGGAGAAGTACCCATAGGTGCTATCATTGTCAGAGATGATGAGATAATAGGCCGTGGGTATAATTTAAGAGAAAGTCTTAGAGATGCAACAGCCCATGCAGAAATATTAGCCATACAGGATGCCTGTAAAAATATTAACTCTTGGAGGTTGACAAATACTACGCTATATGTTACGATAGAACCCTGTGCTATGTGTTGTGGTGCTATAGTGCAGAGTAGGATAAAGAGGCTTGTCTTTGGAGCATCAGATCCAAAGGGAGGAGCTACCGGTTCAATTATAAATATATTAGATAATAAAGCTTTTAACCATCAAGTAGAAACTACTTCAGGTGTATTAGAAGTGGAAGCATCTGATATAATGAAAGATTTTTTTAGAAAAATAAGAAAAAATAAAATGGAGAGGTGACCGAGTTGGCTAAGGAGCACGCCTGGAAAGCGTGTAAGGTCGAAAGGCCCCGCGGGTTCGAGTCCCGCTCTCTCCGCCATAAAAAAGGTTTATAAGTTTGCTGTGCTAGATGGGAAGATAGCGGCCTCCTATAACCTGCAATCCGCTATAGCAGGGTCGAAGTCCTCTTGGAGGCATATTAGTTGTAGGGCTGGCTTTAGTAAGTGGCAATGATGGTTGGGTCCTACGCAACGGGAACTTACAAACCCCGTCAGGTCCGGAAGGAAGCAGCGGTAAGTAATCATTTTCGTGTGCCGTAGGGCAACCTGGCTTGAGTTAACTGCTAGGGTAACGCCTATGACTATGTGTCGAATTGAGGTGCACAGCTATAATGATATAAATACAAGATATGAGATAAAAACTCATATCTTTTTTTATTTTTTGCATTTTTTTATAAGAAAATTATAAGTTAATATATGGGAATTTTTAATTCTAATAGTTTAAATAAGGTACCATTTGGGAGGAAATGAGAGGAATGCAATATAAAAGACATGAGACTTATCCACAGATTATATCTCAGGTGCTCAAAACTCTAAATAAAGGTGATTAAGATTTGCAAATATACATATTATATTAGATAATAAGTAAATATGTGGGACAAAAATGTCCAACAAAAAAACTTTAAATGTTAAACTTTAAAGGGAGAGATATGGAGTAGATTTAAAAATGAAAAAAATTGAAGTAAGGGGTTTGACAAAAGTCTTTGGTCGAAATCCAAGATTGGGAGTCAAACTACTAAATCAAGGGAAGACAAAAAAAGAAATATTAGAAAAAACCGGGATGACAGTTGGAGTTAATAATGCTTCATTTGAAGTAAATACGGGAGAAATCTTTGTCATTATGGGTTTATCCGGTAGTGGTAAATCTACACTTATTAGGTTGATTAATCGATTAATAGAGCCAAGTGCTGGAGATGTATTTATAGATGGTGAGAATCTATCTAAAATGAATAGAAACCAGTTAAGAGAAATTAGAAGAAAAAAATTAGGCATGGTGTTTCAAAAATTTGGCCTATTTCCTCATCGCACCATATTAGAAAATGCTGGATATGGATTAGAGGTACAAGGAGTTGATAAGGAAGAAATTAAAGAAAAAGCATTTGAGGCTCTAAAAATGGTAGGACTTGAAGGATATGAATCTCAATATCCAGATCAACTCTCAGGTGGTATGCAACAGAGAGTGGGTTTGGCAAGAGCCCTTGCAAATGATCCGGATGTATTATTGATGGATGAGGCTTTCTCGGCATTGGATCCATTAATTCGTAAAGAAATGCAGGATGAACTTATAGTTTTACAATCAAAAATGAAAAAGACAATTCTATTTATAACTCATGATTTAGATGAGGCATTAAAACTAGGTGATAGAATTGCCCTTATGAAAGATGGTATAATTGTACAAATAGGTACACCGGAAGAAATTATGACAAATCCTGCTAATGAATATGTTGAAAAATTTGTGGAGGATGTAGATAGATCTAAAGTCTTTTCTGCACAACAGGTTATGATAAAACCAGAGACCATAGAAGCGGAAAGACATGGTCCAAGAGTTGCATTACAACGTATGAAAAAGGCTGGAATATCTAGTATTTATGTTGTAGATAAAAACCAAAATCTCTTAGGCATAATAACGGCGGAGGCGGCATCAAAGGCTGCTCAGGAAGGACAAAAAGATGTTTATGCTGTCCTTGATAAAGATGTTCCTATAGTTGGACCTGATTTGCCATTAAATGAGGTTTTTGATTTGATTTATGATTCACCCATACCAGTGGCTGTTGTTAGGGATAATAAATTAATAGGCATAATTATTAGAAGTACTGTAATAGCGGCACTTGCAAGGAATGGGGTGAAAAATGATGAATAATATACCACAAATACCAATAGTGAAATGGGCAGATGAAGCTGTAGAGTATTTAAGAAATAATGGTCAATGGTTTTTTGAACCAATTAAAGATGGATTAAATTTTACAACGGATTTTTTAAGCGATGCTTTAATAAGTATCCCTCCACTGATTTTTATCTTAATCTTAGTAGCTTTTACAGTATTTATTACAAAGAAAAATTGGGGAATATCCATATTTGTTTTATTAGGCTTAGCATTGATAGAAAACTTGGGATACTGGGAAGATACCATGTTAACTCTTTCATTGATTATAACATCTAGTTTAATTTCCATTGTAATTGGTATTCCATTAGGTATATTAATATCAAGGAATAAAACTATGGAAAAAGTAATAACACCCATATTGGATTTTATGCAGACAATGCCAGCCTTTGTATATTTAATACCTGCTGTATCATTCTTTGGTATAGGTATGGTACCTGGGATTATAGCATCTGTTATATTTTCAATGCCACCAGTAGTTAGATTAACTAACCTTGGTATTTCAGAAGTTTCTACCGAACTTATAGAGGCAGCTGATGCTTTTGGTTCAACACCAATGCAAAAATTAATCAAGGTTCAACTTCCTATGGCAAAGAACACTATAATGGCAGGAATAAATCAAACTATTATGCTATCATTATCCATGGTAGTTATAGCTTCTATGATTGGAGCTGAAGGTTTAGGAGTAGAAGTGTTTAGAGCTGTTACTAGGAATCAAGCTGGTCAAGGTTTTGCATCTGGATTATCAGTGGTAATATTGGCAATAATCTTAGACCGCCTAACACAGGCATTAAATGTACAAAGACATTTTTAAAGAATTTAAAAATATAGTAAATAGAAAGTAAATATTTAAAATATTGGGAGGACAATTTTAATGTTTAAAAATAAGAAAACCATTATCATAGCTATGCTAGTATTGCTTTTAGCCATGGTAGGTTGTAGTGGTAATACTGATAAAGATGGACAAGAAGGATCTATAGATCAAACTCTAGGTGAAAGTTTAGATTATAAAATTATAGGAATAGATGCAGGTGCAGGTGTAGTTCAAGCAGCTGAAAGAGCAGTGGAGGAATATGGACTTAAATATACAGTTCAAACAAGCTCTGGAGCAGCAATGACCCAGGCTCTTAGTGATGCCATTAGAGATGAAAATCCAATTATAGTAACAGGTTGGTCACCTCATTGGAAATTTGCTGAATATGATTTAAAGTATTTAGAGGATCCAAAACTAATTATGGGTGAAGCAGAAAATATACACACAATTGTAAGATTAGGATTAAAAAATGATATGCCAAATGCATATGAGATATTAAACAATTTCTATTGGACACCAGAAGATATGGAAAGTGTCATGCTAGAGATTTATCATGGAACAGATATAGAAGTAGCTGCTCAAAATTGGATAGATAATAATGAAGATATTGTAAAAGAATGGACAGATGGAATTAGTGCTGTAAATGGAGATTCTATAAAATTAGCATATGTAGCTTGGGATACTGAAATAGCTTCCACAAATGTCATAGGTTTAGTATTAGAAGATATGGGCTATGATGTAACATTAACTCAGGTGGAAGCAGGTCCTATGTGGGCTGCAGTAGCAAGTGGTGATGCAGATGCCATGGTTGCTGCTTGGTTACCTGGAACCCATGCTGATTATATGGAAAGTTATGCTGATGAAGTAGAAGATCTTGGACCAAATTTAGAAGGAGCAAAAATAGGATTAGTTGTTCCAACTTATATGGAAGATGTTAATTCTATTGAAGACTTAATGGAATAAAAGATATAATTACAAAAGACAGCGGACCTATGGGGCCATTGTCTTTTCTATACTAGAAATAATAAAATATTGAAGAATGATCCGGATATTGATATACTAATAAAAGAAGAGATATGAATATATATCTGGAGGAATTAAGAGATGTTTAAAGAAATAGATATGAGGGGTATGGCGTATCCATTGGCCATAAATCATGTAAAACAAGCAATGGAAGATTTAGAAAAAGGGAAATTAACAGCAATTGTAGATAATGAGATAATTAAAGATGGTATATCCCGATATGCTAAAAATATGGATTTAAAAGTAAATGTAGAAAAAAGTTATGGGAGTTATTATATAGATATATTTAAAGAGCATAGAATTGAGGAGATAACTTCCATAGAAACCCAATATCAAAGTAATAAAAATAGAGATTTAACAATATTAATTACTAAAAATTATCTGGGTGAAGACAGTAAGGAATTAGGTAAAATCTTAATCGAACGTTATATTAATGTATTATCTGAAATATACCCTTTACCTAGTACAATGATATTTATAAATAGTGGTATAAAATTAACTGTAAAAGGATCCAATGTTATAGATACATTAATAAAACTAGAACATAGAGATGTGGAAATAATAACTTGTGGTTACTCCTTAGATTATTATCAAATGAGGGATCAATTAATGGTAGGTAGTGTAGGCAGTATGTATAAAGTTGTTGAAAAGCTGAATTATGCAAAAAACACCATAAGTATATAATATTATTTAAGGAGAAAAGATATGTTTGATATTATAAACAATATAAGGGTAGAATTAATAGAAGTCATACATTTTTTAAAGAATCCCCAGCAGACTTCAAAATTACTAGGTACTTTTTTAAAGATATTTTTAATTTTAATTATAACTAGGGTAAGTCTTAAAGTTTTACATTCTTTAATAAATAAGTTTTTTGATACACAGAAAAATTTAAAACTTGAAAAGAATATTCCCCGAATAGAGACAATGAAGAGTTTGACCAATAGTATAGTTAGATATACTATTTATTTTATATCTTTTGCATCTATTATTAAATATTTTGGAATAGATATAGCTCCTTTAATAGCTACTGCAGGAATAGGAGGACTTGCCATTGGTTTTGGGGCCCAAAACCTAGTGAGAGATATTATAACAGGATTTTTCATTTTACTTGAAGAACAGTTTTCAGTAGGTGATTATGTGGGAATAGATGGGATAAATGGAATTGTAGAGGAAATGACTTTAAGAGTGACAAAAATTCGTGGATTTGATGGAGATTTGCATATTATTCCCAATGGAGAAATAAGTATTGTCACTAACAAAAGCAGTGGTAAAATGAGAGCATTAGTAAATATGTCTATTTCACATGAGGAAGATATTGATAGGGCCATAGAGATATTGGCTAAAACCAGTGAAAATATTAAAAAAGAAAATCCAGATATATTAGAAGGACCTACAGTAATAGGGGTTACAAATATATTAGATACAGGTATCGAACTAAGGGTGGTGGCACATACTATTCCAATGAAACAATGGGCTATAGAAAGACTTATGAGAAAGGAATTCAAACAAGCATTTACTCAACATGGAATTGAAGTTCCATACCCGAAAAGGGTTATTATAGAAAAGAAAGATGAAAGGTAGTGATTTAAATGCCTATGGAATTATACATTGGAGATATAGTAGAACTAAAAAAACAACATCCCTGTGGGAACAAAAAATTTGAAATCCTTAGAACAGGAGCAGACTTTAGAATTAAATGTCTAGGATGCGAAAAACAATTATGGTTATCAAGAAGAGATTTAGAAAAGAGAATTAAAAAAGTATTATCTAAAGAATAAAAAACAAAAGGGCTAAAGGTATATTAGCCCTTTTGTATTAAGAGGAAAATTAGATTGGGATGAACAAAATATTAAGCTGTGGAATATCTGTTAATAGTATTGCCAATAATAAAAAAATATATACACAAGAATTAAGACAAAAACAATTGCAAAAATCATATGTTGGTGGTATAATATTTAAATGTGAGAAAAGTAGTATATTCACATTTCTCTGCCCTATAAAAAAGTAGGGCCGTTTAAGTCCAAAGGGAGGTGAAAAGAAATGAATAAATATGAATTAGTTTGTATCTTCAACCCAAATACAGATGAAGAAAAAAGAAATCAACTATTAGACAAATTTAAAGAAATTATCGAAACTGATGGAACAGTTGATAATGTTGATGAGTGGGGTTTAAGAAAATTAGCTTATGAGATTGAAAAACTAAATGAAGGTTATTATGTACTAATTAACTTCACTACAAACCCTGAAACTCCAAAAGAATTAGACAGAAATCTTAAAATTGCTGACGAAGTTATTCGTCATATGATCGTTAAAATAGAAGAATAATAAAAAAAGGTGGTGCAAATCATGAATGTTGTTGTATTAATAGGACGACTTACAAGAGATCCAGAATTACGTTTCACTGCAACTGGAAAAGCGGTGGCCACCTTTAGTTTAGCAGTAAATAGACCTTTTTCCAAAACCAATGAAGCTGACTTTTTTAACATTGTAGTATGGGGTAAACCTGCAGAAAACTGTGCTAACTATCTGGCAAAAGGAAGATTAGTTGGGATAGAGGGCAGACTACAAACCCGTTCCTATGAAACCCAAACAGGCGAAAAAAGATATGTTACGGAAGTTGTTGCAAATATGGTAGAGTTTTTGGAATGGGGAGACAAAAAAAATCAGGGCAACAGCAGTTCTAATATAGCAACAGATGATTTTAATGGTTTAGATGATATAAATTTAGACGATTTTCAAGCTATAGATGAAGATGATGATGTCCCATTCTAGAGATAAGGAGGGAGTAAAGTGGTGAATAATAGAAGAAGACGCAAAGGAAGAAAAAAAGTATGCGCTTTCTGTGCTGATAAAAAAACTACAATAGATTATAAAGATATACAAAAACTTAAGAAATATGTAACAGAAAGAGGAAAAATATTACCTAGAAGAATTTCAGGTAATTGTGCAATACATCAAAGAGAATTAACCATTGCTATAAAAAGAGCTAGACATCTAGCGTTGCTACCATATACAGTAGAATAATGACAACATAGGAAAAAGGAGCGGCTAAAACTGCTCCTTTTTTTAATTAATATTAGAGAAAAATAAATAAAATACAATAAAATGACAATATTAAGGGAAGGTGAATCTTTAAATGGACTATAACAAAAAAAGTTTAAAAATACATGAAGAAAAGGTTGGGAAAATATCAATTGAACCAAAAATTAATGTACAAAATAGCGAAGATTTAAGTCTAGCCTATACACCTGGAGTAGCAGCTCCTTGTAAGGAAATACACAAAAATAAAGAAAATGTATTTAAATACACTTCCAAAGGAAATCTAGTTGCAGTAGTAACAGATGGTACCGCTGTCTTAGGATTAGGAGATATCGGTCCAGAAGCAGCCATGCCGGTAATGGAAGGAAAATCAATTTTGTTTAAAGAGTTTGCCGATGTAGATGCCTTTCCAATATGTCTAGATACTAAAGATACAGAAGATATAATCAATACAATAAAAAACATAGCCCCTACCTTTGGTGGAATAAATTTAGAAGATATTTGTGCACCAAAATGCTTTGAGATAGAAGAAAGACTTAAAAGGGAATTAGATATACCTGTATTTCATGATGACCAACATGGGACAGCCATAGTGGTATTTGCAGGTATTATCAATGCATTAAAAATAACAGAAAAGAATATAGAAGATACTAAAATAGTTATTAATGGTGCTGGGGCGGCAGGAATAGCCATTGCAAAAATGTTAATCAATATGAATCCTAAAGACATTATATTATGCGATAGTAGAGGAATAGTTACAACAGAAACAAGTAGAGGTAATAAATATAAGGAAGAAATATCCAGGTTGATAAACAAAGAAAAGAAAGCAGGAAGTTTAAAAAATGCTATAGAATCAGCGGATATATTTATTGGAGTATCTGTTGCAAATGCATTAACTGAAGAAATGGTAAAAAGTATGAATAAAGACCCTATTATATTTGCATTGGCCAATCCCATACCAGAAATAATGCCAGAAATAGGCCTGTCAGCGGGAGCTAGAATAATGGCCACAGGGCGTTCGGATTTTCCAAATCAAATAAATAATGTACTGGCCTTTCCAGGAATTTTTAGAGGTGCATTAGATGTAAATGCTACTGATATAAACAAAGAAATGAAACTAGCTGCGGCATATGCAATAGCAAATAGTATTGATGAAAGTGAATTAAGAGAAGATTTCATAATCCCAGATCCATTTAATAAAAATGTTGCTAAAGCAGTAGCAAAGGCTGTGGCTGAAGCAGCAATTAAAACTGGTATAGTAAGAAAATAAATATATATAGAAAGGATGGGTATTATGAGTTATATAGTTATAGGAGATAATATAGTTATAGACAGTAATGAAGTATTAAAAACCATAGAAGCAGAATTTGATTTTAAAGAAGTAAAAAATATAACAAAAGGCTCTAATAGAGATGATACATTAATCTATCAAGTAACACATGATATAAATCCAATAAAAGAAGAAATAGAAAGTTTAGGGGAAACATTATCAGAAGAAGAACTAGTTGAAGAATTAATGGCTACTACAGATGAGTATACAATGTATATAGAAGATGTAATGCCAGAAGGACTTATTTGTCATGGCTACTCATATCACTATGATGAGGGGTTGGGAGAAATAAAGTCCATATTTGTAGCAATGGATGAACAAGTTGGTGAAAAGAGATTAATAGATATAGTAAATAGAATATTAAAATCTGTAGATTAAAGTATCATGTATTTAAAAGATAATCAAAAATTTGAAATTTTATTGAAAATTTGGTTTAATAGTAACATAAGAAAAAAATTATCAGTTTGAAGGGAGAAAAATAATATGGCAACACCAATTTTAAAAATCAATAATAGAGAAGTTACTGGAACAAACAAAGTATCAAAATTAAGAAAAGAAGGGAAAGTTCCAGGAGTAGTATATTCAAAAAATGAAGAAACAAGAGAAATATATGTAAGTGAAAGAGAACTAGAAAGCTTTTTATCCAGATATGGATCAGCTGGAAGACTAGAATTAGATTTAGATGGAGAAAAAAAATATGCTATTATTAAAGACGTACAAAGAGGCGTACTAAAAAACAGATTACTCCATATTGATTTACAAACATTAGATGAAAAAGAGAAAATCAGACTTACAATGCCTATTACTGTTATTAATAGAGAAAAAGCTGAAGTGGGAGACAAAATATTCCAATTACAAACAAGTGAAGTGGAAATCCAAACATATCCAAGATATATACCAGATGTAGTAGAAGTAGATGCAGCTTTATTAGAGGAAAAAGACAGTTTAACAATGGAAGATTTAGATATATCATCTAATGAAAATATAGAGATATTAAATGATATGGATACAGTAATAGCTACTATTGTATATGCAACTGTAGAAGAACCAGAAAGTGAAGATACAGAAGAAACAGAAGCTGTAGAAGAAGTAGAAAAAGATACAGAAGAATAAAAATATAAAACACAAAAATGATTCAGTTTTCAATGACTGAATCATTTTTGTTTAAAATAATAAATGAAAAAATAAAAAAAATGACTAATTTATAAATAAAAGAAGGTATTTTGTAAAATAAATAGAAAATAATAAAAGAAATAATAAAATAGAAAAGTATGGAAATATGATATAGATATAAATTTAGAATTAAATCATTAGTAAACAGAAATTAAAATTTAAAAATAGGAGAATATATTATGCTAAATAAAAATAAATCTAAAATCATTAATATAGATACCTATCTTAAAAAGAGAAAAGAAGCAATAAATCAAAACAAAAAATATAATAATTATAATCATGTGGTATATAGATATGTGGATGATGAAGATCGTATAAACACATATAAATTGTGTATGAGAGTAATAGCTACAATGGAAAAAGAGTCATACAAATAATTTTTAAAAAATATATTGACAAATATTAAAACCTTTGTTATAGTATAAAAAGTTGCTCTTAAAAGACAACTGACAAAACAGGGGAAAAAATAAAATATAAAAAACCCTTGACAAAGAAAAAGAAACATGATATATTAAAAAAGTCGCCCAAGAGGTGCGGCGGTAAAAAAGGTCTTTGAAAATTAAACAGTATAGAAAATAAGCCAGCAATAAAAAAGTCATCTAACAAAAAGATGAACCCAGAAAATTTCTTTATTTAAGAGTTTGATCCTGGCTCAGGA
>JAAYNB010000085.1 GCA_012521085.1 Clostridiales bacterium
CTGGTTAAATAAGACTTTAAGCCTATTAAATTACAAAATATAGTATATACTTCTCTATAATCTCTAGATCTACCTTTAAAAAGTATAGTCTTTTACTCGGAATGATTATTTATAAAAAAATCATCTTTTCAAATAAAATTACTTGAAAAGATGATTTCTATCTAATTTATTTATTTTTTTAGCTATCCATGCAGACATTAATATTTTTACAATATCCCATGGAATAAAGATTAAACATCCAGTTACAAAAACTTGAGAAATACTCATATTAATATTATTTACATAATTTAAAATAATATATAAATAAGGTAGACCTACGGCATAATTTATTATTGAATCTATGGAGAATATCGCAAAATATTGTCCAAAGGTTTCGTGGTCTTTTCTTGTCCTTTCTATCAATTTACCTGTAACATAGGCACAAATAGGAAAACTCAATAAATATCCAAAAGTAGGTTTAAATATATAGTGAATTCCTCCACCCTGAGTAAATATTGGCACTCCTATCAAACCTAATATTAAATAGATAATTTGCGAAAGAAAAGCCAAGTTTCCACCTAAAAATAACCCAGATAATTTCACAAAAAAAGTTTGTAATGTAAAAGGTACTGGTGGTATGGGAATTGTTAAAAAACCCCCTACTGCTGTCAATGCAGCAAAAATTGATACTAGGATCATATTTTTAGTCTTTTTCTTCATTACAATTTGTCCCCTTTTGTTATCCTATTATTAAATGCCTTTATATTTCTATTCATTATATCCTATATCAATGAAATCACCAAGTATTTATCTAAATTAATTTATGAACTTAATTATCCTTTATATAATCCTAAAGTTCTACTTACATCCATGACAAATATTATCCCAGCACCTGGTTTTTCAATATCTAGTTTTTTATCTATGACTTTGACAATATTATCCGTATTTTCTTTTTTAGATAATATTAAAACTATATCCTTTTCCGGTTCAATCTCAATATTAAATAGCTTTGCTTTTTCCTGTGTTCCAGAACCTCTACCATGGATTACAGTTCCACCAGTTGAACCAGCCGATTCAGCAGCTTCCAATACATCTGTTGATAAACCTTTGTTTACAATTACAAATATAGATTCATAATCCATATTATTTACACCTTCCTTTTTAACCTTAGAATCATATCTAGAACCTCCACAATTTATACAGTATTTTAATGGCATGGAAAAAGCAATTCCCTTATGATGTTTATCTAAATGGAACTCATTAATCATTGCTTCATAAAATTTGTCTTCCAAACTTTTATTGATGATTGTTATAAAAATCTCTTTTCTTAAATCTGTGGTACCTAGAAAATTTAACCATGCTTCTCTTACTGTACCTCTTCCTAAAAAAATTGTCCCCCCCAAGGCACCTAGTTCTTTAGATAGTTTTAAAGCCTTACTACCTTTACCAAAATTTAATATAGAGCAAAATAAAATTAAGTTTTCATTTATATTTTCCATAATTACTTACCATCCTTCCCAGCCCTTGCTTTAAACGCCATTCCAAGAATTTGTATAGCCACAAGTGGGGTCATAGCCACCATAGCTATTACGCCAAAACCGTCTATAAGTACATTAGCTGTAGGAATAGCATTTGCCGCACCTTGTGCAAAAGCTAATATAAAAGTGGCAGTCATTGGTCCAGATGCAACACCACCTGAATCAAAAGCTATGCCCACAAATATAGGCGGTACTTTATAGGATATAAAAACTGCAAGTGCAAAACCTGGTAATAGAAAATGCCATAATTTTAAACCTGGTATCATAATCCTCATCATAGACATGGATACTGCAAAGGCAATACCTACAGATAATGCAATTAATATCACTTTTTTCTTAATATGACCTGCAGTAACTTCTTCCACCTGTTCTGTCAAAACATATACAGCTGGTTCTGCCAATACTACTACCATACCTAATAAAAAACCTATTACTGGCAACATCCAAGGAGAAATATTTGCTATACCTTCACCCATCACCCTTCCAATTTCCATAAAACCAGCATTTACACCGACTAAAAATAATGTAAGCCCAATATAAGTGTAAAAAAGAC
>JAAYNB010000086.1 GCA_012521085.1 Clostridiales bacterium
AGGGTCAAGATTTGGTATTGTACATTCAGAATTTGGATTTAAACCAGTAGATCGTAATATTAGTGTGACAAAGCATGGGGATAATATTAGTTTTGAATATATATTAGAAAAAAATCCAGAATATATTATATATCTTTAGATTAAATAATTAAAGTTTAATTAAAGGAGGATATTTTTTTTATGATATAATTTATTGTATAAATGAATATTTCATAAAAAATAATCAAAATAGAAATGGGGATTTAAATATAAAAAAGCATATAATAATAGGAGGTATAATATGGGGAAACATTTTGGTAATTTACAAAGAGTTGTCAATGGTGAAAGAAGATATGGTATTACTCCAAATATTATGGGTGGTTTCATAAAACCTGAGGAACTGGAAAGAATAGCAAAGGTAGCAAAAAAATATAATGGTGTATTAAAAATAACATCTGGACAGAGAATACTTATAACAAATCTTAAAGAAGAGGATTTACCAAATATATGGGAAGAACTAGAAATGGAACCAGCTGTAATCAGTCAAAATTCAGTTAAAAATGTGGAAATGTGTCCAGCAGGCTTTTGTAAAAGGATGAAATATAATACTATTGGTATGAGTGTAAAATTATTTAAAAAATATAATCAAATGGAAATGCCCTGTAGAACTAAAATAGGTATAGCAGGTTGTAGAAATGCTTGTGGTGGAGTATATAGTAAAGATGTTGGTGTTATTGCAGATATTAATGGATTATTAATGGTAACAGCTGGTGGCTCTGCAGGTTTTCATCCAAGAGTAGCAGATATTATTGAGAGAGATTTAACAGAAAAAGAGGCCCTAGAATTTATAGATAAACTATTTGAATTTTATAAGACAAATGCAGAGCCTGGAGAAAAAATCAGTCATTTTATTGAACGTATAGGTTTAGATGAATTTAAGGCAGGTATAAAGAGTATATAAGAATCTTTAAATTGTATAAAAAAATAAAAGGAGAAAGTTAAAATGACAAAAAAAAGATTAATAATAATAGGTGGAGATGCAGCAGGGATGAGTGCAGCTTCCAAAGTTAAAAGATTAAATCCTGATATAGATATAACTGTATTTGAAAAAGGACCATATGTCTCCTATTCCGCATGTGGACTTCCCTATTATATAGGTGGAATTACCCCATCAAGAGATAACCTAATTATAAGAACTCCTAGACAATTTGAAGAAATGGGCATAAAAGTATTTATAGAGCATGAAGTTACGGATATTGATTTTGAAGAAAAATCCATAAGAGCTAAAAATCTTAGAAACAATGGCATATTGACTAAATACTATGATGAACTTCTTATAGCCACAGGTGCAGAGCCAGTTTTAATTCCATTTCCAGGAATGGAATTAAAAAATATATTTACCTTAAAGACAATACCTGATGCAGATAAAATTAAAGAGGCCATATCTAGTGAAGATGTGGAGAATATTGTCTTAATAGGTGGAGGATATATAAATCTAGAATTGGCAGATACCATAAGTGGTTTAGGAAAAAATATAAGAATAATAGAAAAGATGGACGCAGTATTAAATAAATTTGATACAGAATTTAGTGAAATTGTTAGAAAAGAAGCTGAAAGTAAGGGTATTAAGGTCCATACTAATGAATCTTTACAAGAGTTTATTGGTAAAGTTAAAGTAGAAAAAATCAAAACGGATAAAGGTGAATATCCAGCTGATGTGGTGATTATGGCTCTAGGTATTAAACCTAGTACAGATTTTATAAAAGGTAGTGAAGTAAAATTATTAAAAAATGGAGCAATAGAGGTGGATGCCAAGGGTAGGACATCTGTACCTGATGTATATGCAGCAGGGGATTGTGCTAGTATATATCATAAGATTAGAAAAGAAAATACGTATATTCCATTGGGCACAAATGCCAATAAACAGGGTAGAGTTGTGGGTAGTATCATTGGTGGAGAAAATGATAAGTTAAATGGTGTCCTAGCAACATCAATATTAAAGTTTTTAGATTTAACCCTTGCCATGACAGGTATTACTGAAAAAGAGGCTAAGGAATTAGCACTAGATTATGGTACAGTTACAATAAATGCCAATAGCCATGCAGGAACATATCCTGGAGCAGAAAAAATCACTATAAAATTAGTATATGAAAATACTAGTCATAGGGTTTTAGGAGCCCAATTAGCAGGTAGGGCTGGCATAGCTGGTAGAGTAGATGTATTTGCTCTGGCAGTAGATCAAGGTGTTACAATAGAAGATTTAGGCATGGTAGATTTTGCATATTCACCACCATATGCAACACCTTGGGATCCAGTAGCCATAGCAGCTAATGTGGCAAAATAAATATTATATAGGGGGATTTAAGTGAATAAAGGATATATCCATATTTACACAGGAAATGGAAAAGGAAAAACAACAGCAGCGTTGGGTTTAGCCTTAAGAGCTATTTCAGCTGGAAAAAAAGTCTATATAGGTCAATTTGTCAAAGGTATGGCCTATAGTGAAGTAAAGAGCAAAAACTTTTTACCAAATTTTGAAATAGAACAATTAGGAAGAGATTGTTTTATTTATAGAGAGCCTAATGATGAGGATATAAATTTAGCCAGAGAAGGTTTAGAAAAATGTAAAAAAATCTTGGAAAAGGGAGATTATGATTTAGTTATTTTAGATGAATTAAATATAGCCACATTTTATAAATTATTTACTGTGGAAGAAGTAATAGAAGCATTAAAAAATAGAGCTCCTCATGTGGAAGTGGTTATCACAGGCAGATATGCAGATAAAAAAATCATAGAAATAGCGGATTTAGTTACTGAGATGAAGGAAATAAAGCATTATTATCAGCAAGGAGTAGAGGCCAGAGAAGGCATAGAATGCTAAAAGGTCCTGTGTTATAACAGGGCCTTTTTATTAGATACATAAGGGAAAGATGACAAAATTCAACATATATATTTAAAGGAATATGTATATATTCCATTGGAGGTGGATTATGTCTAAGAAAAATAATATGGCCTATTTAGCTGCTATGGCCTATGCTTTTATTACAGGTCTATCATTTTTATTTACTAAGGTCTCTTTAAATACAGCCAAGCCATGGGATATTTTATCACATCGTTTTACAGCTGCCTATATGGGATTATTAATAGCTGTAATATTTCAATGGGTCAGAGTGGATTTTAATAAAGAGAGGATAAAAAAATTAATTCCTTTAGCTCTATTATATCCATTATCATTTTTTGCATTTCAAACAACAGGATTACAATATGCTACTTCTTCAGAGGCAGCCATATTACTGGCTTCATCACCAATATTTACTATGATTTTATCATCATCTTTCTTAAAAGAAAAAAATACAATATTACAAAAAATTTCAATTATAATTACAGTCTCAGGAGTTATTTATATAACTTTAATGAAGGGTGCAGAATTTAAATTAAATAATATATTAGGTATTATTCTATTGTTATTATCATCTCTATCTATTTCTGGTTACAGTGTATGGGCTAGACATTTGACTAAAGATTTTACCAGTATAGAAATCAGTTACATAATGATAACCATAAGTTTTATAGTCTATAATATTATTGCTATTATAAGACATATGATAAATGGTACTATTTCAACTTTTTTTCTTCCATTTACTAATATTACTTATCTTATATCAATACTATATTTAGGTATATTATCATCACTGGGCACATTATTATTAACAAATTATATATTATCTAAAATGGAAGCATCTAGAATGAGTGTATTTTCTAATCTTGGTACTGTGATTTCCATTGTGGCAGGTGTAGTATTTTTAAATGAAAATATATTCTATTTTCATATTATAGGTTCAATTTTAATAATTGGTGGAGTTATAGGAACTAATTATTTTAAAAAAGAAGATGATATGGTAGAAGATAAATCTATAGGATAATAAACAATTAAAAATTTCTCAATTTTTTAAAAATAAATTTTTAATCTTCTCACTTTAGGGTATATATATTATGGTAAGTGTTTATTTGCATATAATACCAAAATTATAATTAAGGAGGAAATCTAATGAAAACCATTGCTATTGTTGGAACCTTTGATTCTAAAGGAAGTGAGTTTGAATACCTGAAAAATGCCATTGAGGCTCAGGGACTTAAAACCTTGACCATACATACAGGTGTATTTGAGCCTACAGTGGAAGTAGATATTTCAAATGAAGAGGTTGTCAAATCAATAGGAGAAAATATGGCTGAGATTGCTGCTAAGAAAGATAGAGCAATAGCCACAGAAGTTCTTTCAAGAGCAACAGAAAAATTCATTCCCCAACTATATGAAGAAGGTAAATTTCATGGAATTATCTCCCTAGGAGGCAGTGGTGGGACATCAATTGTAACTCCTGGTATGAGAGCACTACCCATAGGGGTACCAAAGATTATGGTATCTACAGTAGCAGCAGGTGATGTATCAGTATATGTGGGATCTAGTGATATATTTATGTATCCCTCCATAGTAGATGTGGCAGGCCTTAATTCAATATCTACTAAGATATTTACCAATGCGGCTCATGCTATTGCAGGAATGGTTAAGTTTGAAAATACTCAAGAAGTAGAAGAAAAACCATTAATAGCTGCCAGCATGTTTGGTGTTACAACTCCTTGTGTAAATATGGCTAGAGAGTATTTAGAAAAACAAGGTTATGAGGTTTTAATATTCCACGCAACTGGTAGAGGTGGAAAGGCAATGGAAAATTTAATAGCCAGTGGACATATTAAAGGTGTACTTGATATAACTACTACTGAATGGTGTGATGAATTAGTTGGTGGTAATATGGCAGGGGGACCAAATAGATTAGAAGCTGCAGGAGCAAACAATGTTCCACAGGTGGTTTCAACAGGAGCATTGGATATGGTCAATTTTGGTGCCATAGATACAGTTCCCAGCAAATTTAAAGGTAGAAATTTCTATAAACACAACCCTACAGTAACTTTAATGAGAACTACAGTGGAGGAAAATAGAGAATTAGGTAAAATCATAGCTGAAAAACTAAATAAAGCTAAATCACCTACAGTTTTAATGTTACCATTAAAAGGAGTATCCATGTTAGATGCTGAGGGTCAACCTTTTTATGGTCCTGAGGAAGATGAGATGTTATTTAATACATTGAGAGAAAATATAGATAGAGATGTTGTTGAGTTAATAGAAATGGACAATAATATCAATGACGAGGAATTTGCCCTTACAGCAGCGAAGAAATTAATAGAAATTATGAATAAATAACCAGAAAGGATGAATTAATAATGAGAATACCAAGAGAAGAGATTTTAAAAAGACTTAGGGAACAAATAGCTAGTAAAAAGATAATCTTAGGTGCAGGTGCAGGTACTGGTATCTCAGCTAAAAGTGCTGAAGCTGGTGGTGTAGATTTAATTATTATTTATAATTCTGGTAGATATAGAATGGCAGGTCGTGGTTCATTGGCTGGACTACTTCCCTATGGTGATGCCAATCAAATAGTGGTAGAAATGGGTTCAGAGGTTCTACCAGTTGTAAAGGATACTCCTGTATTAGCTGGGGTTTGTGGAACAGATCCTTTTAGAATAATAGACAAATTTTTACAAGATTTAAAAGATCAAGGTTTTTCAGGTGTTCAAAACTTTCCAACAGTAGGATTAATTGATGGAGTTTTTAGAGCAAATCTTGAAGAAACAGGTATGGGATACGATTTAGAAGTAGAAATGATTCGCAAGGCCCATGAATTAGATTTACTTACTACACCATATGTATTTGATGAAGAACAAGCTAAGGCAATGGCAGAGGCTGGAGCAGATGTATTAGTGGCCCATATGGGACTTACTACAAAGGGAACCATAGGTGCACATACAGCCCTTACATTGGAAGAATCAGCAAAGAGAGTTCAAGCCATATGTGATGCAGGTAGATCTATAAATCCTGATATTATTGTATTATGTCATGGTGGACCTATAGCAGAGCCACAAGATGCTCAATATATTATGGATAATACAACAGGAGTTAATGGTTTCTTTGGAGCATCAAGTATTGAAAGATTTGCAGCAGAAACAGGTATTAAGAAACAAACAGAAGCATTTAAAAATATAAGTACAAAATAATAGATTTAATAAAATAATAATTAACTTTAATTAATTTTATTAAATTTAATTACAAATTCCTATTTATAAAATATATTAACAAATCAAAAGTGGTTTTATGAATAATGAAAAATATTTATTTATAAAATCACTTTTTTTATTGGGAAAAGACGAAAAATATCTTTACAGATGTATAATTATGATATAATATATGTATATATATACAACTACATTTGTAGTATTAACTATATAGTATTGAAATTATTATAAAGTATTGGAGGAAATAGATATGGAGAAAAAGAAAGTTATAATCATAGGAGCAGCGGGACGAGATTTTCATAATTTTAATATATATTATCGAGATAATGAAAATTATCAAGTTGTAGCCTTTACAGCTACTCAAATACCAGATATAGATGATCGAAAATATCCTGCTGAATTGGCAGGAAGTCTGTATCCTGAGGGAATCCCCATATATTCACAGGACAAATTAACTGAATTAATTCAAGAGTTAAATGTAGATGAATGTGTATTTGCTTATAGTGATGTGAAATATGAAGATGTTATGGCTATTTCTGCCATAGTAAATGCAGCAGGTGCTGATTTTAAATTATTAGGTCCAAAGAGCACTATGCTAAAAAGTAGTAAACCAGTTATATCAGTATGTGCAGTTAGAACAGGATGTGGGAAAAGTCAAACAACAAGAAAAGTTATAGAATTATTAATGGAAAAAGGTCTAAAAGTAGTTGCCATTAGACATCCCATGCCTTATGGTGATTTAGCTGCTCAAAAGGTACAGAGATTTGCTACTGTTGAGGATTTAAAAATACATAAATGTACTGTGGAAGAAATGGAAGAATATGAACCCCATGTAATTAGAGGAAATATCATATATGCAGGAGTTGACTATGAAGCTATTTTAAAAGCTGCTGAAAATGACCCTGATGGATGTGATGTCATTGTTTGGGATGGTGGAAATAATGATTTTTCCTTCTATGAAACAGATTTAGCTATTACAATTCTAGATCCCCATAGACCTGGACATGAATTAAATTATTATCCAGGAGAAGTAAGTCTTAGAATAGCAGATATAGCTCTTATAAATAAAATAGACAGTGCTACTAAAGAAGCAATAGAAACAGTAAAAAAGAATATAAAAGTTGTAAATCCTAATGCTGCTATTATAAAAGCAGAATCAAAGATTATGGTAGAAAATCCAGAACTTATAAAGGGTAAAAGAGTATTGGTAGTAGAAGATGGACCTACTTTAACACATGGTGAAATGAAATTAGGTGCAGGAACAATTGCAGCTGGACGTTTTGGTGCAAAAGAATTAGTTGACCCTAGAGAATATGCAGTGGGTAAATTGATAGATACATTTAATACCTATAAACATATAGGTGAATTACTTCCTGCCATGGGTTATGGTGAAGAACAATTAAAGGATTTAGAAACAACAATTAATAATACAGATTGTGATACTGTCATCATAGGGACACCAATCGATTTAAGTAGGGTAATTAATATCAATAAACCCCATACTAGAGTGCATTATGAACTGGCAGAAGTGGGAAGTCCAAATCTTGAGGAAATAATAGAAGGTTTTGTAAAGGAGCATAAACTTGTAAAATAAAAAGTATTTTATTTATAACTAATTGGCATATTTAAAAGACATATTTTCATATATTAATTATGGTAATATAGTATAAAATTTGATACCATATAATTATGATTAATTAATATAAATGATTTTTATTTTTAGAGGTGATCATTTTGTATAATAGATTACCTCTAAATAAAGTATTTAAAATCTATTATTGTAATATCCCAATAACAAAATAGAAAAATTTACAAAAGGGGAAATAATATGGGAATCTTTTATTTTATGGAATTTATCTTTCCTTTATTTTTTATCTTGGTATTTGGAATAATTATATATACCTTTTATAAGGGAATTAAAGAATGGAATTATAATAATCAACAACCAGTCCTAAGTGTAGATGCAAAAATTGTATCAAAGCGTAATCATACTTCAAGAAATATAAGTAATGATAATATACATCATAACCACACTTCTACCACATATTATATAACCTTTGAGGTAGAGAGTGGGGATAGAATGGAATTTCATGTTTCTGCTAAGGAATATGGAATTTTAGCAGAAGGAGATATTGGCAAATTAACCTTTCAAGGGACTAGATATCATAAATTTGAAAGGAAAGTATGGTAGGTTTTCATATATTAAGAAACTTTATGGCGAAAAATTCAATAAGGAGGATAAGATATGAATAGAGACTTATTAAGAAGAATAATAGGAGCACTCTTATTAGTAGCAATGATCCTACCTGTATTAACAGGAGTAATATTTTATCTGATATAGATATAATGAAAATGTAGTTTATACTAAAGAGAGAAAAAGATTTTTATCATTTATAGGGTTCATAAATTTGAAAAAATGTATTAATAATTAAATCATTTAAAAAATATGTTGACATTTTTTATTTTAAGTATTATAATTAATCCAATATTAATAAATGCGATGACGGAGAGAAAGATATCAAAACTTATTCCCAGAGAGTTGGTGGTAGCTGCGAACCAACAATAAGTTGATATGTAATATACACTCTTGAGTAGATTCGTTTAACGATTATATCCAGTAGACGAATACGGATGCCCACCGTTATAGGGGATAGGACTGTTGGGTCTGATAAGTGATGACATTGTCATAATTAGGGTGGTACCGCGGATATAATCTTTCGTCCCTATAAGTATAGCTATAAGCTGTATTTATAGGAGCGAAAGATTTTTTTATTATGATAATGTACAAAAAGACAATAAAAAAGTCCTTATAGTATTTTGAATAAATTGAAGATTCAATCAATATTAAATAAGGGGGAAATTAAAATGAAAAAGATAAGTAAGATATTGGTTTTATTATTAGTTGGAATAATGATTTTGACAGCATGTGGTAGCACAGATAATCAGGTTATTGGTAATGACAATATTGAGAATATTGATACAAATGAAGTTAAAGAGGATATAGAAGATACAGTTTATAAAATAGGAATTAGTCAATTGACAGAACATCCAGCTTTAGATGATGCAAGACGTGGTTTTGAAGATGGATTAAAGGAATTGGGAGTAAATGTAGAAATAGATTATAAAAATGCTCAAGGAGATATAGCAAATACAGTGAGTATAGCACAAAAATTTGTAAGCGATGGAGTAGATTTAATATTTGCCATAGCCACACCAGCAGCTCAAAGTGCGAAACAAGTTTCAACGGAAATTCCAGTATTATTTAGTGCGGTAACAGATCCTGTGAAAGCTGGTATTGTAGAAGATTGGGAAAATGTTGGAGGTAATGTAACTGGTACTTCTGATATGGCACCTACAGCATCTCAATTAAAAATGTTTAAAGAAATAGATCCAAGTATAAGTAAAATAGGTATTTTATATAATACCAGTGAAGCAAATTCTGAAATTCAGATAGATGAAGTAAAAAGTTTAGCTCCAGCTGAAGGTTTAGAAGTAGAAACTGTTGGTGTCAACAATGTTAATGAACTACCACAAGCTATAGATTCAATTATGAAAAAGGTAGATGCTCTATATATAATCAGTGATAATTTAATAGCATCTTCTGTAGAATTAGTAGCAAAATCAGCTATTGATAATGGAATGATAACAGTATCAGCAGAAGAAACCCAAGTAAGAGGTGGAATACTTATAACCAATGGACTTAGTTATTATGAACTTGGTAAGCAAACAGCTACAATGGCTAAAGAAATTTTAGTAGATAAAAAGGATGTTTCTAGCATACCTGTAGGTAGAGCTGAAAAGACCATAACAACAGTAAATCAAAAAACTTTAGAAACGTTAGGATTAGATGAAGAATTGCCATTATTTAAAGATGCGGTAAAGGTTGGAGAATAGTATTACAAAATATATTAGATAAAATGTATTAAAAAAGAATGGAGAATAAGAAATGAATTCATTGGTAATGACATCAATAGAACAAGGATTAATATTTGCCGTATTGTCAATAGGCGTGTTCATAACCTATAAAGTATTAGATATAGCAGATTTA